>JAYOFY010000014.1:0-4011 GCA_038117465.1 Acholeplasmataceae bacterium | reverse complement strand
CACAACCAAACAATTTTTATTTGGTTTTATTTATTACAAAACACGACTCTGGTATGGATGCTTCAGGAATTGGTTTGTCATGCGTAATTGCAGAATAAACTCTGTTACGTCCAATCATATCATCAGATTTCACAGTCAACATTTCTTGTAATGTGTGCGCAGCACCATATGCATATAGTGCCCACACTTCCATCTCACCAAAACGTTGTCCACCATTTTGCGCTTTACCACCCATTGGTTGCTGGGTTACAAGTGTGTATGGTCCAACACTTCTTGCATGAAGTTTATCTTCAACCATGTGAGAAAGTTTAATCATATACATAACACCCACTGAAATTCTATTTTCAAATGGTTGTCCAGTACGTCCATCGTAAAGTTGTGTTTTACCATCAGCATCAAGTCCTGCTTCTGCAATAATGGCATTTAAGTCTTCATCATCAACACCATCAAACACTGGTGTTGCAATATTTACACCTAATTTTTTAGCCGCTAATCCCAAGTGTATTTCAAGGACTTGTCCAATATTCATACGTGAAGGTACCCCTAATGGGTTAAGCATGATATCTACAGGTGTACCATCTGCCATGTAAGGCATATCTTCTCTTGGTAAAATTCTTGAGATAACACCTTTATTTCCATGGCGACCTGCCATCTTATCACCTTCAGAAATTTTACGCTTTTGAACAACATATACTCGGATATTTTCTGTAACCCCAGAAGGTAAGACACCATCTTTCTTCGTGAGAATTTGGACACTTTGTACAATGCCACCACCACCATGAGGCACACGTAATGACGAATCGCGATACTCTCTGGATTTTTCACCAATGACAGCATGGATAAGTTTTTCAGATGGGCTTGGTTCAAACATACCTTTTGGTGTGATTTTACCAACTAAGATATCGCCTTCTTTTACTTCTGAACCAGGAATAATAATCCCTCTCTCATCTAAGTTGCGTAAGGCATCTAAACCAACATTTGGTACTTCTCTTGTAAACTCTTCTTTACCTGAACCTGTTTTAAGTTCACGTGTTTCAATTTCATATTCACTAATATGAATCGATGTATAGACATCTTCAGATACTAAGTCTTCTGATAAAATGATCGCATCTTCATAGTTGTAACCTTCCCAAGTCATAAATGCTATGGTAACGTTACGACCTAAAGCAAGTTCGCCTTTATATGTGGATGGACCGTCAGCTAAAATATCTCCAGCATCTACAAATTCACCTGTTTTAACAATTGGTTTTTGTAAGATCATCGTATCTTGATTGGATCTAAAGAATCGAATCAACTTATAGTCGGTTGTTGTATCTACACCTTTTTCAACAAGTTTGTTTGCAATGTCAAATGTAAACGGCTCACCTTTAGTAAAGAGCGTAGAGCGTCCAACTTTAACTGTATTTTCTGGTTCTGATGTTACTTTAATATGTTTTGAATCTGAATATGTTACAAATCCAGACGTTTTAGAAACAACGACTGCTCCTGAATCTTTTGCCGCACGATGTTCAATCCCTGTACCAACAATTGGTGCTTCAGGAATGAGTAGTGGTACCGCTTGACGTTGCATGTTCGCTCCCATGAGGGCACGAGACGCATCGTCATGTTCCAAGAATGGAATCGTGGATGTTGCAACCGAAACAATTTGTTTAGGAGAGACGTCCATGAATGTTACTTGGTCAACTTCAAACATTGACGTTTCACCACGATGACGTCCAATCACTTTATCATCTGAAAATCTTCCTTTTTCATCCAATTTAGATGCTGCAGAAGCAATGACTTCGTGATATTCTTCGTCTGCTGTCAAATATTTAAATTCATTGGATCCAGAAATACCATCTTTTTTATGTTCAACCATGAGATATGGTGTTTGAATAAAACCATATTGATCCACACGACCATATGTCGCAAGTGATGAAATCAATCCAATGGAAGGTCCTTCTGGTGTTTCAATTGGACAAATTCTACCGTAGTGAGAGTTGTGTACGTCACGAACTTCAACACCAGCACGATCACGTGCTAACCCGCCAGTTCCTAATGCAGACACACGTCTTTTTTGCGTCAATTCTGCAAGTGGATTAATTTGATCCATGAATTGTGATAATTGTGAGGACCCAAAGAATGTTTTAATAGCACCTGCAAGTGGTGTCATATTAATGATTTGTGCAGGTGTTGCTTCACTAAATACAGTTGTAGACATTTTGTCTTTAATATTTTTTTCTGCACGCGCTAAACCAATTCTAAATTGATTCTTTAGTAATTCACCAATAAGTCTTAGACGACGATTCCCCAAATGGTCAATATCATCTACTTCTCCGATACCCTCATATAAGTTTAAGTAATAGCTTAATGATGCTATCATATCAGAAACAGTAATGTGTTCTGCAGTTTCTAATTGATCGTTACCTACAACTCTTACAACTTTAGTTTTATCGGAATCATCAACTTTAACATTAACATCAAGCATTTCAACAACAACACCGTGTCGATCACCATCTTTTTCATAAATATCTCTACCTAAGAAAAATTTGATAACTTTTTCATCTAATGATTGACGATTTCTTCTTAAAATACCAATAACATCTTCCGTCACAGGTGTATTTTTCTCTACTAATACTTCACCTGTTCTTAAGTTCGTAATTTTTTCTTTCGTAAATAATACATCGCCACCATCTGGTAAACGATCTGCTAAAATTTCATCTGGCAATTCATTTTGTAATGAGTATTCTTTTTCAATAATTTCTTTTCTTAACGCATGACGATTGTCTTTAAGTATTTGTAAGACTTCTTTTGTAATTAAAGTATCTTCTTTAACGATGACTTTACCTGTTTTAGGATCTACTACATCTTGTGCAAGTGTTGTATCTAGAACACGTGCAAGTGCATCAAGTTTTCTATTGAACTTGTAACGACCTACCGCAGCTAAATCATAACGTCTACGATCAAATAAGCGCATACGAATAAATTCACGCGCAGCATCTGCTGGAACTTTTTCACCTTGTCTTAATTTCGCATAAACTTCAACAATGGCTTCATCACTATTTTTAGTTTCATCTTTGTCAAATGTTGAATCTAAATAATCCGATTTCCCAAAAATGTCATATATATCTTTTTTCTTACCTAAACCAATGGCGCGCATAAATGTTGTCATCGGTACTTTTTTAGAACGATCTAATTTGGTATATAAGATATCTTTAGAACCCATTTCCATTTCTAACCACGCACCACGTGTAGGAATGATTTGCGCTGTATAGCGTAATTGATTTAATTTTTTATCAATGGCACTTGTATAATATGCGCCAGCAGAACGAATGATTTGTGATACAACAACACGTTCTGCCCCATTAATGACAAAAGTTCCCGTTGGTGTCATCACCGGGATTTCAGCCATTAAGACTTTGTTTTCTCTTACTTCACCTGTTAAAACATTTTCTAATTTGACTTTAACAGATAGTTGTTTAGCATAGTTAATGTCTCGTTTTTTGGAATCTTGGACATGATACTTAGGTTCTGTAAGCTCGTGTTCTTCAAAATGAAGTTTCATATCACCATTGTGTGCTTCAATTGGTGAAATATCTTGAAGTAATTCTTTAATGCCATCTTTCAAGAACCATTCAAACGAGTTCGTTTGGATTTCGATCAAGTTTGGTAAATCAATATCATAACGCATTCTAGAATAATTTCTTCTTGAAGCTTTTTTACCGTATTGAACTACGCGATATCCCATAGGGTCACTCTCCTAAAAAATATAAAATTTAAATGATGAATCGTGGTAGAAAACAACTTTTCGCATTCTATAATATTATCATATAAAATAGCAAATTGTCAATACTTAATCGCTTTGTAAACATCATAGCCTTTTGATTTTTCAACTTTATTAACTTCATCAAACATGGTCTTTAAAAATGCTTGATGAGAAGGTGCACCATGTCGTTTACTGATCACGATATAAAATGCACCTTTTGACGTCATGTGCTGATAGATTTGTGTATATAAATCAAAAATTACTTT
>JAYOFY010000013.1:5811-14223 GCA_038117465.1 Acholeplasmataceae bacterium | reverse complement strand
TGCGATGCATTTAGAACAAAAAGTAGGATTCCAATCATCACGATTTAATTTTGTATCTAGCTTAAGACAATTTTATGATGCAATGAATGAAGCACAACCCAATTATATCGATCATTTATTTATAGGTAACCATGATATCGATCGTCCTGCAACGAGAATTGCCAATATAGATGCAAGAAAACAAACGGTAAAAGCAATGTATACATTACCGGGTAATATTTATCTTTATTATGGAGATGAATTAGATTTATTAGGTAGACTTCAAGAAGGCGTGAATGTTCCTGGTTATGGCACTGCTTATGATGAATTTAGACGTACAGCATTTTTATGGGGCGACGCTCAAGAAACATCTTGGTTTCCAGATGTTCAAAACATCTCAACACCAAATGTTAACGAAGCTATTGATAATGAAGCCAGTATGTATCATGTATATCAAACATTTATGCAATTACGTTTAAATTATCCTGCAATGATGTATGGTGATTTCACACCTTATGAAAATAATGATTATAATATTCAAGGGTTTTACAGAACGTATCAAAACGGTGATCAAAAACAAACGATACTTGTCATTATTAATATTTCTCAGCAAGCTTCAGAAATCATACTTCCAACGATATTAGAAACCATTTATGAAGATAATACATCCATGGTAGGTTTGGATGCATACGGTGTTGGTATATATTTAATTGAAGAGGATTATTAATGTTTCTTTATCGTTATTTTAAACATGGATTTGATTATCCTAATGTATTTAAAAAACTTATTCCTATCAATTTTAAAGTCATCTTATACTTTGTCATATTAACTTTTTTAACGGCGTTTCCACTGAATTATCAAATCATCAGAGAAGAAGGATTTAGATTAGATTTTATCGCTGAAAGTTTTCAACAGTCATTTCCTTCTGATACGATTGATTGTGAGATATCTTTTGCAGGAATTGTTTGTGAAGATGACCTATCTTTTCAACATGAAGGTGTCACCTACTATGTTGAAACGTATGATTCAAATAAAACATATGATACCCAATCTGTTATATTTTCAAAGGATAAAATTTATTATTTACAAGATGATAACATTTTAGAGTCTAGAGGCTATCAAGGATTTTCTGATACTATCGATATGGGTAACCTTATCTTTAGTAACGAAGAAGAAAAAGCAATATTATGGCAAGCTTTTGGAGAGGGTATTGAAGCATCTTTTGGATCTTATATTATTTTTAATGCGTTACTGACAAATACTGTCATTCAGTTTGTTATTCAGTTTATATTTATCATCTTTTTATCTTTCGTCATTCAACTATTCAAATATCAGTTATCTTCATTTATGACGTATCAAGAAAGTTTAACGTTTATCATTTGGATGATGACATTACCGGCAGTATTATCAGTTGTCATTGCATTTGTTGAACCTGTGTTTGCAAGTGTGATCTATCAATTCATGGTCGGTATTGTGATTATGATTGTGATGCTTAAATACGGTAGAAAATATTACAGATAAAAAAAAGACCACATCATGTGGTCTTTTTAATTGATTAAGCTTGTTTTTTCTTCACAATAACAATGGCACCGATAGAAATGAGTGACACTGCACCGACAGCAATACCGATCCAAAGAAGTACGTTTGAAGAGGATGGTGTCGAAGTGACAGAAGTTGGAGCCTCAAGTATTTCAGTTGTTAATATCATGGTTGTTCTTGCTGGGACATAAGCTTCACCTGAAATGACATCTAATCCATTGATTGCATCACTATCACCTGTAAATGTTAATACATGATAGTCTTTATTTTGAGGAAGCGTGACAGCAGTAAGACCTCCGGTTGGATTATGTCCACTGTGAATGACAATCACTTCAGGGTCATTTGCCTCCATGCCAACGATACGATATGCAATGGCACTGTAGGTTTGATTTGTATCTAAAAATTGTAATCGACTGTTGATGAGTTGTGGATCTGTCATTCTAAAGTGTTCATAGGCTTTTCTTATGTAAATGAGTGATTGATAATACTCAAACACATCATTGTATTGTGCTTTTCTATCCCAACGTAATTGATTGACACTATCAGGTGATTCATAAGAGTTGTGATCATATCCACCACCTTCAAGTGGTTTACTTCTCATGAATTCTGCACCAGCATGAATAAATGGGACACCTTGAGATGTTAATACAATTGCATTTGCTTGTATTTGCATTTGTTTTAGTATTTCTATATCTCTTGTGACTGAGAATTCACTATTTTTTCAGGATCTAAATGCCATGCACCAACATAATCAACATCGATGTGTTCTATACCACCAACAATGCCATATTTTAAGCCTTCAAAGTTTGCTGCTAATCCTTCACCTTGTAACCATGCACCATCTGCTGCATTGAATACAGAACCTTTTAAGGCATCTCTGGTAACATCATTAAATGCAGCGACATCATTGAGGTTGACGATATTATTTTTGCCAGCTTGTTCAGAAAGTGGAAGAGGAGAAGTGCCACCCATCCAAGGTTCACCATAAATTAATATTGTTGGATCAATATCATATAAATTCTCAGCAAGTGCATTCATTGTTTCAACATCGTGTAGTGCCATAAGGTCAAAACGAAGTCCTGATAAATTATATTCTGTCACTAAAAACTCAGTTGAATCTACAATGAATTTTCGCATCATTGATCGTTCTGAAGCTGTTTCATTCCCTGTACCAGAACCATTAGAGAATCCACCAGTTTCTGTTAAACGGTGATAATATCCAGGAACAAGTTGATGGAAATTAGACATTTCACTTGATCCAGTATGATTATACACAACGTCCATGATGACATGAATGTCATAATCATGTAAACTTTGAACAAGTTGTTTAAATTCACTTACACGTGCACGTCCATCAAATGGATTAGAAGAGAAAGTGCCTTCTAATACATTAAAATGCATCGTCATATAACCCCAGTTAAACAAGTTATCATATAAAGGGTTTGTTGCAAATTCAACTTCATCAACATAACCAAAATCAGCAATCGGAAGAAGATGCACGGCATTCACACCTAAATCTCTTATGTGATCGAGTCCTGTTGAAACTGTGACACCATTACGATCTGTATAAGTTGTGCCTTTTTCTGCAACACCTAAAAACTTCCCACGGTAAGACTCAGTACCAGTCCAAGAACTGTGAGTGGTTAAATCTCTTACGTGCAACTCATAAATAATATAATCCGTGTTGTTTGTAACGTTTTGAGGACGAGAGTTATATTCCCATCCTTCTGGATTAAGTGCATCAAAATTCACAATCATAGATCTTACAGCATTTGCTCCAGCTGAATATGCATAAGGATCGGTAGTTTCTACAGTAATGCCACCATTGTTGACACTAAAAGTATAGTATTTGAAATCGTAATCACCTGTTAGACGAATTTCCCACGCACCATTTTCAATACGTGTCATGGCATGGGTTTCAGCAGGATCGGATTCTAAAGATGGTTCGCCTTGGTCATTATATTCAGGATGACCTTGGTTATAGATGTTTAGTGTAAGTTCACTTGCAAGTGGTGCCCAAACACGAATGATGGTGGCATCACCATCAAAGCTTACACCCAAGTCACCTTCATAAGTATAAAGTGCTTCAAATGCAGTTGTATCATAAATCTTTTCTAGCGACACTGTTTTATTAGCTGTTTGATTATTGCTAAATGTAACTTCTACAGTATAAGTCTTATCAATGGCAAAGTCTCCACTAATATTAAATGTTTTTGAACTGGCTGTACCAGTAAGTAATGGACTATTTGAACCGTTTTCATAAACTGCGTAATTTGTTACAGTACCCGTTGCAGAAACTTGGATTTGGTACATCGGACCCGAAGGGACAAAATTTGCTTGCAAAATACGATCTCTATAATCTGGTAAATTATTATCCAAATCAGCTTGAGAGGTACCAATATTGATATCTTGTTCGACAAAATAAGCATGTCCACGCCCATTTTCTACAATTTCAACATCTGCTAAATCAATGAAACGATCCCCACCAATTTCTCGGTAACCATCCCAACCACCTTGTTTTATGATAATACCAATGCGTGTTGCACCAGGATATTCCGTGACTAAGTCGATATCATCGTAAACACCGTATTCATCTTTATTTGTGGCTGTCAAATCCCATTGTTTACCACCTCTAGCAACAGGTAAGTTTTCCCAAACCCACATGTTAAAACCAGTGTACGTATCGTCATACCGATAGTAGTAAACTCTTAAAGTTGTTAAATCATCATTTGCATATGTATCCACTGAGAGAAGTGGAATCATTAGTAGTGTTAAAAGTATAAATATTTTTTTCATGTATTCCTCCTACATAATCAATATTAACACGTAATAATACCTTTTATAAAATTTAATGATAGCGATTACAATATGCAATCGGTTTCACAAAAATATAAAAATAATAAAGCGTTTACATTTTTTAACATTTTGTGTTAATATAATCTTATAAAAATAAAAGAAATAATCTTTTATAAATAGGAGGAAACAATGAAGAAAGGATTACTCGCTTTACTACTTGTAGCGGTATCTGCACTTACATTTGGTATTAGTGCATTTGGTGCTGGAACAGGTAATTTAGTTATCCACTTTCAAGCATGGAGTGGAGAATATGATGATCTAGGTAATCATACTTGGGCACCTGGCTTAAGCCCTCGAGTACGTGATGGCGTAGATGATTTCGGAGCTTACTGGCAATACAATGATATTCCTGTAGGTACTGAAGTTCCGTTTATTGCTGTTTATTGGGCAGGCGGAGCTCAAGATTGGAACAGAAAATTAACGGATGACGTTTTCATTCCATCAAGTGCAATTCAAGAGGATAAAACAGTACATGTTTATATTTTTGAAGGAAAACTTGGTAACGGGAACGCAGAAGTTTATGTTGCTGATCCTGATACACACAATGTCTTAGCAGTATATTATGATCCAGCTGGAGCTTATGAAGAAACTTTAGGTATTCATGGTTGGGGTTGGACGTATGAAGATGATGCTGAAATAGGTGCATCTCAATGGGGAACACCTTCACAACTATTTACAGTCGCTGGACGTTCTGAAGCAGACATTGATGTATGGGGCATGATGTTGTCTGCAAAAGAAACATGGGCAGGATTCTTAGTGTATGCAGGTGACGATGCGACTAAGAAAACTGGAGATATCAATGATACTAACTATGTGACGGATCAAGCTGCTGGTGCCGTAAATATTGTGTATATTGTGAATGCTGGTGACGGTGTTACAAATAATTCAAATGTATTTACAAGTCCAAGCGATTTTGCTGATGAAGCATTTAGTTTTAAATTATTACCATTCTCTCCAGAAGAAATGTCTGGAACATATGCAATTGATCCTAGAACTTTAGTTGTTAAAACAAGTTCAGCCGTCGCTTCTCCATATGCAGAAGCTGAAAACGATGAAGAACGTGTTGCAGCTGAAGCTTTAATAACAAGTTGGTTTGCGATTAAAGAAGATTTAGGTAATGGACAATACGGAGAAGCTTTAGAAATTGAACGTGTTGACTTTGGTAAAACTAATACAACATTAAATACTTTTGTTATTGCATTAGCAGAAGGTAGTGAATTAGACAACACGAAAGATTACGAAGTATTCTTTGATACTATGTATCCACAAGATTTAGAAACTGCAAAAGAAGTTACAGTAACTTTAAATGTTATAGTTCCTGAAAATACACCTTCAGATGCAGTAATCAGTTTAGGTGCTTCATTTGGTGGTTGGTCACCTGATAATGCTGCTTGGGCTGCAACAAAACAATCTGACGGTACATATTCTATTACATTTACTATTAGTGTTACTGCTGCTTACTCAACTCATGAGTATAAATGGACACAAGGTTCATGGGCAATTGGTGAAAACTTAGCTTCAGGTAACCGTTCATTTGTATTATCTAACGATATGGATTCTGTTGAATTTGATGATGTCGTATTAGCTTGGGATAATGATACTGATGCTGCAGATACAAAATATGCTGCAACATCTAGAACAGTATTTGTTCCTACAAATGCTTCTGCATCATTAGCATTAGACTTAGATACTGAAGCGCCTGTATTAACATTCGTTTCTCCTTTATCATTCGTTGGTAAAGAAGCAGCTGATAGAATTATTGAAGTACCTTGGGGACAACCATTTGATCAATCATTATTCCCACGTTATTCTGTAACAGATAACCGTGATGGTGATATTACATCATTTGTGTTCGTGCCAAAAGGTGAAATGTCAGTATTAAATACAGCTGAAGAAGGCGACTATGTCATTATGTTACAAGTTGAAGATAAATGGGGTAATGTTACTCAAGAAACATTTATCTTTAGAGTCGTGAAAGGCGAATAAGGAGGATAAATCATGAAAAAAATTATATTATTATTTATTGCTTTAGCATCCGTATTCACATTAGCGGCTTGTGGTGAAACAGTTGAAAATAATGGTGAAACAATAGACTTTGGTGATATTTTAGTACCTTCAACTTCAATCCGTGTATGGATGGATGATGAAAATGGTGAATATATGGCTGCAGTCATTGAAGAATTTAACAAAGTGTATCCTAATATCGTTGTTGAATTCCAACACATGGGTTCAGTAGATGCACGTGAGTTATTAAAAACATTTGGTCCATCAGGTAATGGTGCAGACATATTCCAATTCCCTCATGATCAACTTGCTCAAGCAGTCTTAGAAGATTTGGTATTACCTTTACCAAATAGTTTAAAAACGTCTCTTGAAGGACGTTCAGCACAACTTGGTTTAGATATTGCGACATTATCTTATGATGAAACAAATGGTTCATTCGATCCTACATCTGCAAATGCTGTAGAGAGCTTATTTGCAGTACCGCTATCATTAGAATCTGTCGGGTTATTCTACAATAAAGATTTAGTAGATACACCTGCAACAACAATGGAAGCGTTACTTGCAGCGGGTGCGACTTGGAATGCCGCATTAACTTTAGATGAAACTGATGATCCTGCAAGAACAAATGCAGAAGCTGGTTATTTCTACTTAGGAACAACTTCTCATTGGGCGGATTCATACTTCATGCAACCATTTTATAGTGCATTTGGATTTACACCATTTGGACCGAACTTAGATGATCCAAGTGATGTTGGATATGCAGAAGCTGTTAGTGCATTAACATTTTTTGAAAATGATCTTAAACCAGTCGTTGCTGGATCTGGACAAACAGATTCAACAAGTGGTGCTGCAAACTTCGAAGCTGGTAACATTCCTTATGTTATTGGTGGACCTTGGAACCATGAAGCATTCTTAAATGCGGGTGTTAACTATGGTGTTGCGCCAATGCCTACAATTAACGGTCAAGCAATGAATACATTTGCTGGTGCGATGATGGCGGCAGTTTACAAATATTCAGACAATTCAGAAGATGCAATTAAATTTGTTGAATTCTTAACATCTGACATTGCAATGGAACTTATGTATGAATATAAAACAAAACTTCCAGCATTAGAAAGTGATTTATTACCTAATATCGCTGGTGTTTCTGAAGATGAATTGTTACTTGCAATGGCAGAACAATTAAAAACTTCAGTACCAATGCCTACTATTCCTCAAGTAACTTATTACTGGGGACCAGGTGAAACAATGATTAAAGACGTATGGAATAATGATGTTGATCCTGCAACTGCAGCAGCAACAGCTGAACAATCATATCGCGTACGTTCAGGTTTAGCAAATCAATAATTATTGATTTAAAGAATTTTGATATACTTAAATATGAAGGCGGCAATTACGCATTGCCGCCTCATATTTAGTTTATAAGGAGCATGAATGAAAGCATTAAGTACAATCAAAGCAATTTTATCAGCAGTTATATGGGGTTCAGGACAATTGCTGAACCGTCAATACATTAAGGCTTTATTCTTTTTCATTATTTTTGTCGGATTTGTAGGAACTGAGTTATTCACAAGTTCTTATTTTGAAGAAACATCTGCATATACAAAACTCGTTGGAGATGATTTAACGGATACTTGGTATCAAGATAATTTATATGCACGTTACTTTAATATTAAAAATGATAATAATACCCGTGTGAATGGATTTGGATCAGAAGGTTATGAACCTTTTGAGACATTTTTACGTGCATTAGACATTCCTGAGAATGCTACAGACGAAGCAACACTTTCTTCAATTAATGAAGAGAATATGCTTCAGTTCATTGCAGATGATCTAAGAGAAGCAAACCTTCCTACAGTAACAAATCTAAGTAATAATCAAAGTGTATTAGCGAATGATTTTGATTTGACAACTGGAACGCTCATTGAAAGAAGAGGGATCCTTTATTTTGATGAGAATGGAAATTATTACATTGAAAGAAATGTTGAGTTAGAAGACGGAAGTAATCAAAAAGAATTTGTAAAAACAACCATG
>JAYOFY010000013.1:2983-5801 GCA_038117465.1 Acholeplasmataceae bacterium | reverse complement strand
ATATTTTACTTTCTAATGAAGGACTCACCAAATTTGAAAAATTAAATGAAATTTATAACGTGGAAGGCACGTTTTATTTACGAGTAAAAATTGATGGTAACTTTAGATTTATAGATATATTAAATCTTTCTGTTGTGGATTCCATTGAGATGGATAACAACAAAGTTGAAATTGAAGGTCCAATGTATGAAATTGATGGCACATTCTATGAATACTATGAAGCAGGTATGATTTATTTATCTCAACGCCTACAATATAAAGAAACGCCATTTACAAGAATATTTAGACAAGCATTATATTATGATTACAGTGCGGACCATTTAGATTATTCAAACGCTGATTTTAATCGTATTATGGTGCGTTTGTATTTGAATTTAAATCCAGAACTTAAAGAGGCTTTTGAAACACAATATAACAATTTCTTTTACGATAAAGCTGGGTTCTTCATAAGAAGTTACTGGTCAGTAGGGACTCTAGGCATCGCTCAAAAAGTGAACTTTACAAATCATATGTCTTTAGCTGAGGCTGTAGCTGGACAAGGATTAAGCGAAAGAGAATTCTCTTTATTTACAACACCTGGGTTTCAGTTGAGTGAAAATATCCCGATGCAAGGACACGTATCCACGATGATTCTACTTGAGGGACTTATTGGTGTGATTTCATCACTTTTCTTCTTTATCTTCATGATTTGGGGCATTGTCGATGCTTATCGTGTCAGTGAACAGAAACGTAAAGCAGAAATCGTTTTAAAAGATCTCGATTATTTCAAAGATGTATATGAACGCAGTTATGAATACATCAATTTATCACCAGCCATGTTTGTACTCGCATTTATCTCGATTATGCCAATTGTATTTGGTTTCATGATTGCATTTACCGATATTGCTGGTAATGAATCTATGTTAGATAACTTTGACTATGTTGGATTTAGAAACTTTATTGCGATCTTTGATTTTTCTTCAGGACTTGGACAATCTTTTGGACAAGCGTTCTGGAGAGTACTCGGTTGGACAGTCGTGTGGGCAATATTATCAACTGCAACTGTCTTCTTTGGTGGTTTTTTCCAAGCACTCATTTTAAATAGTGAAAAAGTTGTCTTCAGAAAATTTTGGAGAACATTGTTTATTTTACCTTGGGCGATTCCAGCATTATTGTCTCAAATGGTGTTCTCGGTCATGTTCAAAGACTTAGGCTTTATAAATCAATTTTTATAAGATGTAGGTGTCTATGATTTACTCTTTGATCTAGGCATGCTAGGTGTCAACTATGAAAGTCTTTCAGGGATTAGAACATTATTTTATTTAGGACTTGATAATATACAATGGTTTACCAATCCATTTAATACGACCTTTGTTAGAGGAAGTATTATCATGATTAATATATGGTTAGGATTCCCATATTTTATGGCATTAATGACGGGTGTCATGACTGCTATTGATAAAACACTGTATGAAGCAGCAGATATTGATGGTGCCAGTGGATGGCAAAAAATCCGCTTAATCACAATGCCACTTGTGTTATATTCAACAGCACCTATTTTAATTATGACATTCTCTGGAAATTTTAATAATTTTGGTGTCATTTACTTCATTACCGGTGGTGGACCAAATGATGGAAAACCTTCCTTAGGATTTGCAGGAGATACAGATATATTAATTTCGTGGATGTATAAGTTAACAGTGGATTATAGTATTTATAATATGGCATCTGTATTCTCAGTCTTAATTTTCTTATTCGTGGGTTCAGTAACTGCATGGAACTTATCTAGAACCCGTGCATTCCAGGAGGATTAATCATGTTATTTTTACAATTATTAACTGGATTTCTAATTTTACTTGTTATTTTTGTCCATCAATCAACAGTGTATGAATATGCAAGAAGAAAAGGATATGAAGGAATTAAACCTGGACTCATTGGACTTATTCCGATTTATGGTTTGATACATTATCAAAAAGCGCAGAAAAAAAGAAACGTTTCTGATTCAGGTTTAAAAGAAGTCTTTAAATTAAATCATATGTTTCAACGTGTTTTACTTTATATCGAAATTGTCTTAGTAGCGGCAGTCGTCATTGTACCTGTTGTTTATATTTTTGGGTTAGCCTTTTCGAATATTAGATCTGATATTCCGAATCAAATTTGGCCAGAAAATCCAAATTTTGAAGCCTTTAATTATTTATTTACCGAGACTAAATTTACGACATGGTATTGGAATACATTATCGATTGCGTTAATTAATATGTTTATTGGTACTGTATTAATTACTGGAGCAGCATATGTCTTTGCAAGATTTAGTTTCAAAGGGAAACGCGCTGGTTTACTTGGAATATTAGTTCTTCAAGCATTTCCTTCATTTATGGGTTTAATTGCAATGTATGTATTATTTTGGAGATTTGGATTACTAGGACAACCTAGAGCACTTTCAATTTTATATATCGGTGGATCTATCCCTGGTAATTTATGGCTCATTAAGGGTTTCTTACAACAAATTCCTAAAGACTTAGATGAATCTGCAATGATCGATGGCGCGAATAAATTCCAAATATTTTGGCACATTATCTTACCGCTATCTGTTCCGATTTTAACATTCGTTGCTGTTACGATGTTTATGGGTCCATGGATGGATTATATCTTACCAGGATATTTATTAAATTATTATCCACAAAATGCGCCAGCGGGTTATGATGTTACAAATCAATGGACGTTAGCAGTAGGGTTATTTAAGTTCATCACTGACTTAAATTATATTCATTATTCTGCTTTTGCAGCAGGTGCATTACTGGTTGGTATTCCAATTACAATTTTATATATGGTATTCCAA
>JAYOFY010000013.1:1711-2973 GCA_038117465.1 Acholeplasmataceae bacterium | reverse complement strand
CGTTACTTAATCGAAGGTATTATGGCAGGTGCAACAAAGGGTTAATGAAAAAGGGTGAATTATTTACCCTTTTTGTTCGTGTGATACCGTTATTATAAAGCCTTTTTAAGCCTTTTTATGGTAAAATAGTAGTACAAAAACAAGGAGATTTTCATGACAAAACAAAACATTCAAGAAAACTTTCAACAACAATTACAAACATTATTTAATGTAGATATAAAATCCTCAAATATAGAACAGAGATATATTGCCCTTGCAAGTCTTGTTCAAGCGCAATTAAAATCTTTGCATGAAACAACTCAACAAAACATTAAAGCAAAACAGCTAAAAAAAACCATTTATTTTTCAATGGAATTTTTAATGGGACGTATGATTACCAACAACTTATATAGTTTGGGTATATACGATGATGTCAAAGCACTTTTTCATGCACATGGTTTAGATATCAATGAAGTGGAAGATTTTGAAACAGACGCAGGTTTAGGTAATGGTGGCTTAGGCCGATTGGCTGCTTGTTTTTTAGATTCTGCAGCTGCATTAAAATTACCATTATATGGAAACAGTATTCGTTATTCAAAAGGTTTCTTTGTACAAACGATTGAAGATTTTAAACAAAAAGAATACGCAGATCCATGGTTAGATAAACCCTATATTTGGGAAGAAAAAAAACCAGAAGAAGCCATTGATATTCCGTATTACGGATATGTTGAACATACGAAACTCAAAAATCCAATTTGGGTAAAGGCTGTGCCTTATGATATGTATATTGCGGGTGATCAAAATGGTGTTGCAACGCGTTTAAGATTATGGTCTACAGAAGCAAGTGAAAAACAACTTCACCAAGATGAAAATTATCATAAAATGGTTGCGACGATTTCAGAGCAACTTTATCCAGATGACTCAAAAGATGAAGGTAAAACACTCAGACTTCAACAACAATACTTATTTAGTGCTGCTGGTGTACAAGACGCGATTAGAGAACATAAAGCATTTGGTCTTGAATTAAAGACATTACCAGATCATTATACATTTCAACTCAATGACACACATCCAACGGTTGTGATTCCTGAAATGATGCGTATCTTAATGGATGAAGAAGGCTTTGGTTACGATGAAGCTTGGGATATTACAACACGTACATGTGCATATACTAATCATACGATCTTAGCAGAAGCACTAGAAAAATGGAATAAAGTCATTTATCGTAATTTATTGCCGCGTATATACGAAATCATTCAAGAAATGAATCGTCGTTTTAACAT
>JAYOFY010000013.1:0-1701 GCA_038117465.1 Acholeplasmataceae bacterium | reverse complement strand
TTAACGAAAATGAAAAATACATGTTACAACTTATAGGTTCGAATCATTTACGTATGGCAAATATTGCAATTTATGGTTCATTTAGTGTCAATGGTGTTGCAGCACTACATACAGATATCTTAAAAGAAACAGAGCTTCATAAGTTTTATATGTTATTTCCAAATAAATTTAATAATAAGACAAATGGCGTGACTCAAAGACGTTGGCTCATTCAAGTCAATAGAGAACTCATCCAAAGCATTGAAGATAAAATTGGGGCTGACTTTAAAAAAGATCTTTCAAAAATTAAAGCACTTGAAAAGTTTAAAGATGACACTGAATTTTTAAAAGAAATTAAAGCTGTTAAACTTGAAAAACAAAAGCAACTGATTGATTATGTTAAAGAAAAAGAAGGCGTTGACCTCATTGAAGGTGGTATTTTTGATATACAAATAAAAAGACTTCATGAATATAAACGTCAACTAATGAATATTTTACATATTATTCATGTGTATTTAGAACTTAAATCAAACCCCGCATTCAAAGAAAATTATGTTCCGCACAATTTCATCTTTGGAGCAAAAGCCGCACCTTCTTATGCGATGGCGAAAGAAATTATAGAACTCATTAATCGTGTTGCAAACGTTGTGAACAATGACAAAGATGTTTCTCAATTGCTAAAAGTTGTATTTGTTACAAATTATAATGTCACTTACGCTGAAAAACTTATTCCAGCTGCAGATATTTCAGAACAAATTTCTACTGCGACAAAAGAGGCAAGTGGTACTGGTAATATGAAATTTATGATGAATGGTGCATTAACACTTGGTACTTTAGATGGTGCCAATGTTGAAATCGCTGAAGAAGCCGGTCATGAAAATGCCATCATCTTTGGTTTAACTGCAGAAGAAGTGACGAACATATACAAACATAACCACTATCTACCTAAAGCGATTTATGATGCGGATCTAAGACTTCAACGAATCTTTGACTTTATTAGAAAACTCACAAGTAACCCACAACATTTTGATTTTATTTTAAGTAATTTACTTAACAATGATTATTTTTTAGTATTTAAAGATTTTGACGCATATGTAAAAGCCCACGAAACTGCAAATGAGTGGTTTAAAGACCCACTTTCATGGTCTAAAAAAACACTTATTAACATTGCAAATTCAGCATTTTTCTCTTCGGATCGTACAATTGCTCAATACAATAACGACTTGTGGAAATTAAAAGAAATTTAATTGTTGGAGGCCAATATGGCAAAACAAACCAATCTTGATTTAAGAAATCAAGTCATATATCAAGTGTATCCGAGACAATATTCTAATGAAGGTACATTTGAAGCACTTCGTAAAGATTTAGATAGAATTGTTGATTTAGGTGTATCCATTTTATATTTGCTTCCCATTCATCCAATTGGTCATGTTGGTAGAAAAGGTGTGGATGGATGTCCGTATTCTATCTCTGATTATTACGGTATCGCTGAAGAATTAGGCACGATGAATGATTTTGATCGACTTGTAGAGGAAGCCCATCAAAAAGGGCTAAAAGTCATGTTAGACATTGTGTTTAATCATACCTCAAGAGATTCTAAACTTACAAAAGAACATCCTGAATGGTTTTACAAAAATGAAGATGGTGGGTTTGCCAATCGTATTGGTGATTGGTCTGATGTCACCGATTTAACGTATGAAGATCCAAAACAATGGACATATT
>JAYOFY010000012.1:11619-14457 GCA_038117465.1 Acholeplasmataceae bacterium | reverse complement strand
TCCACCATTTGAAACTACAGACACAAATAATGAGCCTACAGGAATTAGTGTAGAATTGGCTTATTTGTTTGGTGAATTTATTGGTCGTAATGTTGAAGTTGTTAACACTGCCTTTGGATCAATTATTCCTGCTCTTCAAGCTGACGAGGTTGATATTGCAATTGCATCTATGAGTATCACAGAAGCTAGAGATGAGGTTGTCGATTTTTCCAATGTTTACTTTTATTTTAAAATTATTACACTAGTTAATGAAGAATTTGCAGCTACTAACAATATTACCGAAGACTCCTCTATAGATGATTTAATAAATAGTGGTGGATCATTCACTGGTATTGCTAATCAAGTATCTGCAAGTATTCCAGCATCTTATGACATTAGCGTCTTAGAAGCTGCGGATTTAGCAACAGCAGTAGAAAACGTTGTTCAAGGAACAGCTGACATATTACTTATGAGTGCGAATCCAGTCGTTCAAGCTTATGCTGCAAACCCTGATACAACTATGGTTGTATGGTCACCATGGGTGTCATCGCCAATCGGTATGGCTGTTAATGAAGGAAATGCTGAACTTCAAGCACTTGCAAATGAGTTCATATCAACTTTTAATAGTGGTATTTATAATTATCTAAAAGATTTGTATGATGCTGAGATTTTAGAAACTCTAGGACGTTTTGGCTTAGAATTTTATATTAACGAAAATTAATTTAGTGGCGGCATTAGCCGCCTCTATTTTTAAAGGATAACGCATGAATAATCAACCACACATATCAAAAAAGTCAATCAATGTTCCCAAAATTGTAAGCTATTCGTTAGTTTTTGTATCCATAATTTTATTTATATGGTTTGTCGCAACACGACGTACATCTGACTTTAAACTTTATCTTATTACAGATAATTACGGTGAACTCATATGGAACGGATTCGTTAACACAATATGGATTTCAATTGTTGCATTATTAGGATCTGTAATTATTGGTTTTATCTTTTATTTATTTTCAATAACGAAAGATAAGTATGTTGGTGCTTACTTAAGAGCATTTACATCGGTATTTACTGAAATCATTTATGGGACACCACTTCTTGTTATGGTTGTGATTTCTGCATTTGTAATTGGACCAGCATTTGGCATTTTCAGTAGAAATATTACAGGTCTTTTAGGACTCATCATTTATATTTCACCTTATATGAAAAATGTCTTTCAAGCAGCGTTTTCTTCTGTAGGAAATGATCAATATATGGCCATGGATTTATTTGGTTTTACACCTTATCAAAGGTACCGTTACATCATTATTCCTCAAGTGATTCGTATTTTAATGCCGCCTATGATGAATAATTTTTCACTAATTATCAAAGGTAGTGCACTCTTATATGTTCTTTCATTTAATGAGTTATATTATTCCATTGTCATTGCACAATCAAAAACATTTGCATTTGTCGAAGGTTATTTACTCATGTGGGGATTATATTTACTCATAACCATTCCACTTTCTCAGCTTACTAAATTACTTGAAAGGAAATGGAGTTTATGAAAATTGATATTAGAAACGTGACACACAATTATGATGTTGAAGTGTTACATGACCTTACATTCAAACTTGAAGAATACAAATCAGTTGCAATTATAGGAATATCAGGTTCAGGAAAATCAACATTACTTAGACTGATGTCTGGATTAGAAACGCCTACAAAAGGTGATATTTATATTGATGATCAACATGTTTTAGAGCCTGATTATAAAAAACATATTGGCTTCATTTTCCAACATCATAACTTATTCCCACACTTATCTTTGGAAGAAAATATTACATTAGTATTAGAAAAAACAAGAGGGATTGATCCTGCTACTGCAAAAGAAACGGCATATAAGTATTTATCTCTACTACACTTAGAAGATCAAGTCTATAAGAAACCAAAAAATGTTTCTGGTGGTCAAGCACAACGTGCATCGATTGCCCGTGCATTATCTGTAGACCCATCCACGATTTTTATGGATGAACCTACTGCTTCTTTAGATCCGATTTTGACATTTGAAGTGTTATCAGCTGTTCAAGAATTACGAGGACTTGGTAAAAACTTTGTTTTTGTGACACATGTTTTAAGCTTTGTAAGAGATTTTGCAGATTATGTCATTTTCATGCATGATGGAAAAATCACAGAGCATGGGACACCTGATATTCTTGATAACCCAAAAAACCAAGCATTTAAAGACTTCATGATGAAAGTAAAATAAAAGGACATATCTACATGTCCTTTTTTTATTGATTTGTTAGTTTCGGTTTGACAAGTAAGAAATACATCACAATACCGGATAATAAGCCACCAATATGACCATAAAAACTGACTTGCGGAATAATAAATGTGAGCGCCACATTAATAAATGTTAAGCTTCTTATCGATCTTACAAAGTAAGGATTGAAATAATAAGGTTTTAAATACGTCATAATAAATAACGTCCCAATGATACCAAATATCGCACCTGATGCTCCAACAGTGACAACATTAGGATCTCCTAACGTATAAACTGCAAAACTCGCAAGCAAACCTGTCACTAAGTAAAATGCTAGAAATAACCATTTCGATAATATTCTTTCTAATAGTGCACCTAAATAAAATAAGACGTACATATTAAAAAACACATGTAATAGCGACCCATGTAAAAACATCGATGTTAATAGACGATACCATTCATTGTTTATACTAATAAAAGGTGGATATATCGCACCCCATTCGACTAAATTGACTAAATTATCAAAACCACCTGTAAATAATACAACCAACGACATCATGACATTAATAAGAATGATAAGAGAAGTCATTGGATGTTTTTCATAATAATTTGTA
>JAYOFY010000012.1:3663-11609 GCA_038117465.1 Acholeplasmataceae bacterium | reverse complement strand
ATAACAAAAAAACACATTTCAATTAAGAAATGTCTTTTATCTTTATTTTAAATTTTCTTTAGGATTCACAAATAGAAATAAAACAGTTCCTATTAAAAGTGGTCCATACAATACAAGTACTGCTAAATTCGTCCCCCAAGAAGTAATGACAAGTCCTAATAAAAACGGACTAATAATTCCACTGAATTTGCCAAACACACTGAAGAAACCAAAAAATTCATTCGATTTTTCTTTCGGTAACATTTTAGCAAAATAACTTCTAGAAATGGATTGAATTCCACCTTGGGCTGTCCCCACGAGAAGTCCAACCACCCACATTAAATACGTTGTTTCAGCAGTAATAAAATATGTGATACCAATGGTGATTGCATACACAACAATTCCCCAAAAGATCATGATTTTACCACCATATTTAGACGCGAGTTTACCATAAATAATGGCTGAAGGAAATGCAACAATTTGAACGAGTACCACCACACCTAAAAGCGTTGTGACACCAACCCCTAAATCTGATCCAAGTGTTGTTGCGAGACGTATGACTGTATTCACAACATCGATATAAAATAAATATGCAAGCATGAAAATGAATATCATTTTATATTGTTTAATGTCTTTAAAAGTATTGAACAAACGTTGATAACTTCTTCGTATCGGTTTATCTTCATGTTCAAGCTCATATACCTGATTCACATCTCTTAACATTGGTTGAGAATAAACATACCACCATACGATTGCAACGATAAATGCAAAACTTACAGATAATTGTTCAAAGCTTTCATTTAAGAAACCCAATGTAACAAGTGCATAAGGAATAATTGCCACCGTAAAAGGAATCATTGAACCGATATATCCCCATGCATAGCCTGCAGAGGATACTTCATCCATTCTCGATTCATCTGTGACATCCACTAAAAATGCATCATAAACAACATTTGACATGTTATAGCCAATCGAAGAAATAATAAAAACAATGATCAAAACGAGTGGACTTAACCCTGGAATTGCTAAAAATAATCCTCCTAATACACCTAATGTAAAAAAAATCTTAAAAAACTTTTTCTTATTGCCTTTATAATCCGATAAAGAACCAATAATAGGTGCAAGTATTGCATCAGTTAATGCGATGCCTGCAGTTACAAATGCAAATATTTGTGTACGATTCGAGACATTTGCTGCAATTGTTTGATAATATATTGGAAATAATACTGTAATAATCGTGAGAATATACGCTGAATTTGCAACATCATATAAAATCCAACTACGTTCTCGTTTTGAAAAACTTGGTAATTTAAACATAAATGACCTCTTTACTTTTTTTATATTGTATAACACAATTTGATTTTTAGTACTTTTTTTTATCCATTTTTTACATTAATTGACCGTACATTTGTCTATCATTTTACAAATATGATAATAGTGCTATAATAAAGCTGTTAAGAAGGTAAGAAGGTGACAATTTGCAAGATTCCATAACCAAAGAGATTATTGCACTCGACAAAAAACTTCGAGAAAAAATTGAACTCTTAGAACTAGAAAAGCAACATTTAGATCAAACGATCGAAAAAGAAACAAAAAAACTTATTGAAAATTTTCAAATAGAACTTAAAAAACTCATCGAAGAAACAAACAAAAAAAATCAAGTTTTTTTCAAAGAAAAAGAGCAAATCGTTAAACAAGACTTTGAATCTCGATTAGCTTCCATTAAAAAACAATTCGATGCAAACAAAGATGCTTGGGTAGAAAGCATTTTTAAAGCTTGTATTGCTTTAGAGGAAGACACCAATTGAGCACTGCAAATAATGCCATCATCGCCAAATCCAAGGCAATGTATGGTCTTTTTTTAAAAGGTGATGACTACGAGAAAATGATTAAAATGTCTGCAGTATCAGATATTGTGGGGTATTTAAAAAAGCATCCTTTTTATGAGACAATTCTTAAAGATATCAATGAAAAAGCCGTACACAGAGGTCAACTTGAACTCTTAATAAGAAAAAACAATTTTGATCGTATTTTAAAATTGATTCATAGTGTGTACTCTAAAGATAAATCTTATTATCAACTTTCCGTTGTAAAACAAGAAAGTGACCTTATTTTAAGTGTTTTAAGGACGATCATTAATCATGATGATCTTGAGTCAATTAAAGGAAATGTTCCATACTTCTTTGATGTGCACACAGATATTGACTTAACCAAATTGATGTCATCTGAGACCTTTGATGAACTGATTGAATCACTCAAAGATTCAGACTATTACAATATTATCAAACCGTTTTACGTAAAAGACATCAATCTCATTCGCTATCTTGATATTGAATACAAATTAGAGATGTACTATTTCGATCAAGCATTCAAACGCATTGATAAAAATTACAAAGGTTCTCTAGAGAAAGACTTGAAAGATTTATTTTATACAAGAATTGAACTTCAAAATTTAACAAAGATCTATCGTTTAAAAAAATTTTATCAGTCTGATCCACTCACAATTAAAAATTTATTAGTGTTAAAACATTCTCGTATTAAAGAAAAAAAACTTGAAGAGATAATTCAATTAAAAGATCCAAATGATATCTTAAACTATTTGACACACTCAGATTTTAAATATTACAAAAATGATCAAGATTTTATTTACATCGAGTATTATGCCGGTAAAATCAGGTATGATCTTGCAAGAAAGTTTATGTATTTTGCAACCGATGTACCTAAAGTCTTTACAGCATTTCTTACCTTACTTGAAATACAAAATGATAATCTCACCAATATCATAGAAGGTATCCGATATCAAGTAAGTGATATTGAGATGCAGCAAATGCTCATTTATACTTAGGAGAGTTTATGGCAATTTCAACCATAAAATTAATCGATATTACAGCAAATCAAGATAAACTTGATGACATACTGACACAATTGATTGAAACAGAACATATACATCCAGTCCTTGCAAGTGAAATTATTGAAAAAGTTCACGGTTCTACTTCTTTTGTGTCAGAAAATCCATGTCAAGCACTCTTGCAAGATGTAAAAGATATTGAAACAAAATTTAATATTAATCTTACGAATGTTGAGCAGCGTAATTATGATATTGACTTTGATGAAATGTATGATTACATGCAACAATTAAAACATCAATTGAACGAAGAAATACAACGTATAAAATCGTTAGAAAAAGATATTTCTGAATATCAAGATGCTCTCATTCAAGTGAATCACTTGAAAGCACTTGATCTACCATTAGATGACCTATTTGCGGCTGAATATGTAACATTCAGATTTGGTCGATTACCAAATGATAGTGTTCCAAAGTTACGTTTCTTTCAATCAAAAGCATTTGTATTTCAATCATTTGAAACTGATCATAATTATGCTTGGTGTATGTACTATACGACAGATGAGTTTAAGCGTGAAGTTGACAATATTTTTTCATCATTATTCTTTGAACGTATATTTATACCAGATTTTGTCCATGGAAGACCTTTAGAAGCCATAGAAAATTTAGAGTCTAAAATTAAAGCTGCACAACTTGAAATTCAATCTTATCATCAAGAGATGGATGAAATCGCGGGTACATGTACGAATAAACTATCCTGTATTAAAGGTGAATTACTCTACTTGAATCGTGTATTTGAAGCGAAAAAGTATGTTGTTGGTTTAGGAGATAAAATTTCGATTTCTTTATTTGTCGAAGATCATCATGCGCCTGACGTCAAATCATTATTTGAAACCATCGATGAAGTTGAAGTTGAAATCAATGATGCAGATACAGACAAACGTATCCAACCACCAACCAAACTTAAAAATGGGTGGTTTGCAAAACCGTTTGGACTTTTTGTTGAAATGTATGGTTTGCCAAGCTATCATGATATCGATCCTACCCCATTTGTTGCCTGGAGTTACGCGATATTATTTGGACTCATGTTTGGGGATTTAGGCCAAGGAATTGTCTTATCTTTATTAGGTTATTTACTTTATAAAAAGAAAGGTAGTATGCTTGGTGCGATTGGTGTCAGGATTGGTATTACTTCTGCCATTTTTGGATTTTTATATGGATCGCTTTTCGGAAACGAAGAAATATTGATACCAGTTTTTCAAAATGTCTTTGGTTTATTAGATAAACCTATTCATGTCATGGATGCGGACTTCACGATGACACTTCTTATTTCAGCAATTGGTATTGGTGTCTTCTTAATTCTCATAGCAATGTTCCTGAGCATTTATATTAAGTTTAAGAAAAAGCATTATGTTGAGATGTTCATGTCACATAACGGTGTTGCAGGACTTATATTATATACGTATGTTCTTACTGCACTAGCGCTTTCGATGGGCTTTCAAATCAACATTTTAACACCTGTATTTACGTTGCCATTCATTGGAATCCCTCTTCTTCTTATTTTCTTGAAAGAACCTGTAGAGAGAAAATCACATGGTGGAAAAATGTTTCCGAATGGTTTTGTTGGATTCTTTATAGAAGGTTTCTTTGAACTCTTTGAAATCCTACTATCTTATGTCACCAATACCATGTCATTTCTTAGAGTAGGTGGATTCATCTTATCTCACGCAGGGATGATGCTTGTCGTGATGTCTCTGATGGAAATGGTGGGCGGTACTGGCAGTATCTTCGTGCTCATTTTTGGAAATATATTTGTTATGGGACTTGAAGGTATGATTGTTGGTATTCAAGTATTACGATTACAGTTTTATGAATTATTTTCTAGATATTATCAAGGGGATGGCATTGCTTTCACCCCCTTACAAATAAAATAACGGAGGGCTATATGCTTACATTTATCGATTTTATATTACCGCTAGTTTTAATTATTTTAATTATGGTGCCATTATTAAAGGCATTTAATGGGAAACAACAAAAAACAACTGTCAAAAAAGCACTATCTAAACATGTTGCTGGATTTTTCACTGTGGTTGCACTCATATTTGTTGTTCAACTTTTTGTAAAACCACAACTTTTAGGGGCTGAAGAGGTGGCACCAGCAGCTGATTTACTTACTGGTACACTTGCACAAGGATTAGGGTTTATTAGTGCTGCGCTTGCAACTGGACTTTCAGCTCTCGGTGCAGGAATCGCCGTTGCGGCAGCCGCACCAGCAGCGATTGGTGCATTCTCTGAAAATGAAAAAAACTTTGGTAAATCACTCATTTTCGTTGCACTTGGAGAGGGTGTTGCGATTTATGGACTTCTTATTTCAATCTTAATTATTAACCAATTATAATGAAGTTTTATATTTTAAGTGACAATGTTGACAGTCTCGTTGCGATGAGACTTGTTGGTATTGAAGGTGAAGTCATACACGAAAGACATACTTTCTTAGAAAGACTTAATCAATTGATCGAAGATCCTAGTTTTGGGATTATTTTAATCACGACGAAACTTGTATCTTTAGCACCGCATGTCATTTCTGAATATAAACTCAATTTACCTAGAAAAATCATTCTAGAAATTCCAGATCGTCATGTTGAAACGGATATCGGTCAAACAATTGATCGATATGTAAGTGAAGCGATCGGAATCAAAATGTGAGGATATATGGCCTATTATAACAACGACCAACTGCTTAAATATTTTGAAAAAAATATGCAGCAAGTTGCAAACAAACAAATTGAATCATTACAATTAGAAATTCAAAAACTTTATCAAAAAGAAATGATGAAAGTCACTGAAGATCTTCAAATTAAACATACCCTTGAAAAAAATCGTTTACTTAAAGCACTGAATGTCTCACATCAAGAAAAAATCAATCATTTAGGGATTGAATATGATGAGACGCTCATGACATTAAGACAAAATATGGTGGCAGAAATTTTTGAAACAGTGACAAAACAATTACTTGACTATATACAAAGTGATGCTTATTTCCCTGCAATGAAACACAAGTTTGATCCATATGCAAAAACACATGAGTTAAAACAACTTACCGTTCATATTAAGGGATCGGATCAACAACTGGGTCAATTTTTTCAATCTGAATATCCAATAGTAAAAGTATTTTCACATCCAAATATTGTTATCGGTGGATTTTTATTAACCATTGATGATGCATCTGTCGAGTATGATCATACGTATGATGCGTTACTTAAATCTCAAAAAGAGATGTTTTTAGAGACATCGAAACTTTTCGTGAGGGAATAATATGCATACACATACAATATTCGCAATTAATGGTCCAGTTGTCACTGTAAATGACGCAACTTCATTTAAAATGCTTGAAATGGTCTATGTTGGACATCAAAAATTACTTGGTGAAGTGATTCAAATACAAAAACAAAAAACTATTATTCAAGTATATGAAGATACTGTAGGATTAAAGAAAGGCGATCCTGTTTTTCCTACAGGAGAATCAATCTCTGTGACGTTAGGACCTGGTTTGATTTCTAATATCTATGATGGGATTCAACGTCCTTTATTAGATATTGAATCTAAGCATGGTCACTTTATTCCATCAGGAAGTCAAGCGTTTCCTTTAGACCAAAATAAAACTTGGGAAGTTACCATTTTATTAAACAAAGGGGATCATGTTAATCCTGGTATGATTTATGGAGAGCTTCTTGAAACAACTGGATTTAAACATAAATTAATGATTCCCCCAAATGTTTCTGGCACCATCCTTAATATCAAGGAAAGTGGCACTTACCGCGTATTGGATACCATTTGCGAAATTCAAACACATCATGGGATTGAAACACTTAACTTAACACAAAAATGGCCGATAAAAACACCTCGACCTGTAATTTCTCGTCAAATTTCACATGAACCGCTTATAAGTGGACAACGCGTTATTGATACGCTTTTTCCGATTGCAAAAGGTGGTACAGCAGCCATTCCTGGAGGATTTGGTACGGGTAAAACCATGTTGCAACATCAACTTGCAAAGTGGTGTGATGCGGATTTAATTGTGTATGTTGGTTGTGGAGAGCGCGGTAACGAAATGACACAAGTACTTGAAGAATTTAGTGATCTCATCGATCCAAAAACCAATCGTCCACTCTTAGAGCGTACGATTCTTATTGCGAATACATCAAATATGCCTGTTGCTGCAAGGGAAGCAAGCATTTATACTGGCGTTGCCATTGCTGAATACTACAGAGATATGGGACATCATGTTGCACTTATGGCTGATTCTACTTCTCGTTGGGCCGAAGCACTTAGAGAAATTAGTGGTCGGCTTGAAGAAATGCCTGCTGAAGAAGGATTCCCTGCATATTTACCAAGTCGCATCTCACAATTTTATGAACGTGCGGGTTATGTTGAAACATTGAATCATTCGCATGGTTCTGTTACCATTGTCGGTGCTGTGTCACCACAAGGTGCAGACTTCTCTGAGCCAGTGACTCAAAATACAAAACGTTTTGTAAGAACCTTTTGGGCACTTGATAAACAGCTTGCATATGCAAGACATTATGCTGCCATTAACTGGAATGAGTCATATTCTGATTATGGGCATGATTTAGATGGCTATTATAGAGAACATGTGGCTGAAGATTTTAATACATTGAGACAAAAAATGATTCATATTTTATCTGAAGAAGCGAAACTCTTAGAAATTGTCAAACTCATTGGTTCTGATGTTTTACCGGATGACCAAAAACTCGTGATCGAAATTGGTCGTGTCATTCGCGTTGGCTTCTTACAACAAAATGCGTTTCATAAAGATGACACTTATGTGCCACTGATCAAACAGTATCATATGATGCGTGTCATCGTGTATTTATATGAACAAGGTCTTGCGTATGTTTCAGAGAAAAAATCGATTCAAGTTTTAAAAGAGTCGTCTCTATTTGAACGCATTATACAAATGAAATACGATACAACTAATGAGAACATGGATCCTTTTGATGATTACATACGTATCATTAGAGATACCATGAGAAATATCGACTAAGGAGGATATGATGATCAAACAATATGTTGGTTTAGATGAAATTCATGGCCCTTTAGT
>JAYOFY010000012.1:0-3653 GCA_038117465.1 Acholeplasmataceae bacterium | reverse complement strand
TCTTTGAAGAAATGGTTGAAATTCAAGTGGAAGGAAAACCTTCTCGTTATGGACGCGTCGTACATATCGATGGTGATAGAATTGCGATACAAGTCTTTGAAGGTACTAACGATTTATCATTGCATAATACACGTACAAAATTACTTGGTAGAGCCGTTGAAATTGGTCTTTCTAAAGAAATATTAGGACGTGTATTTAATGGATCTGGTAAACCGATTGATGGTTTAGGAGATGTATTTATTGATGAACATAAAAACATCAATGGTATGCCATTAAATCCAGTATCAAGAATGTATCCTAGAAACTTTATTCAAACTGGTGTTTCATCCATTGATGCACTCACAACTCTAATACGTGGTCAAAAATTACCGATTTTCTCCGGTGCTGGATTACCACATAATGAACTCGCAGTTCAAATTGTCAAACATGCCAAGATTGCAGAAGAAAAAGGCGAGCAATTCGGTGTTGTTTTTGCTGCAATGGGTGTCAAACATGATGTTGCAAACTATTTTAAAAAACAATTTTTAGAAGCAGGTGTCATGCATCGTGTTGCAATGTATGTCAATGTTTCTAATGAACCGATCATAGAACGTATTTTAACACCTC
Source organism: Acholeplasmataceae bacterium (assembly GCA_038117465.1). GTDB lineage: Bacteria > Bacillota_I > Bacilli_A > Acholeplasmatales > Acholeplasmataceae > UBA8290. The sequence goes on along the minus strand of JAYOFY010000012.1, from coordinate 3,047 downwards.
GATTTGCTTTATCAGCTGCTGAATATCTTGCATTCAAACATAACATGCATATTCTTGTTAGTCTGACTGATATGTCATCCTATTGCGAATCGTTTAGAGAATTCTCTTCTTCTAAGGGCGAAATTCCAGGAAGAAAAGGATATCCTGGATACCTATATTCTGATTTGGCATCTTTATATGAACGTGCTGGTCTCATTAAGAACATTGAAGGATCTGTGACGCAAATACCAATTTTAACCATGCCAAATGATGATATCACCCATCCCATTCCTGATTTGACAGGTTATATTACTGAAGGTCAAATAGTTCTTTCAAGAGATTTATTTCAAACTGGTATTTATCCTCCTGTTGGTATTCTCCCATCACTTTCACGACTAATGAAAGATGGTATTGGTAAAGGTTATACTCGAGATGATCATGATGCTTTAACAAATCAATTATTTGCATCTTATGCCAAAGTTCAAGATGCAAAAGATCTTGCTTCTGTCATCGGTGAAGATGAGTTATCACCCGATGACCAAGCGCATATCCTCTTTGGACAAATGTTTGAAAAACACTTTTTATCTCAAGGTTTTGAAACGAATCGAACCATTGAAGAAACACTTGATTTAGGATGGGATTTGTTATCATTGCTTCCAAAAGATAGTTTAGAACGTTTAGATAAAGATACACTGAATACATTTTATCAACCTAAAAAAGCAGCTGAACGCTTTCAGGTTCATATACGATGAGCAGAAAAGTCATTCCTACAAAAGGAAATTTAATGCGACTTAATGCACGCATGAAACTCGCGACTAAAGGTTATGAACTGATGGATCGTAAACGCAATATTTTAGTACGTGAAATGATGTCGATACTCAATGAAGTGAAAGAATTACGAAAAAACATTACAACCAAGTTCAAAACTGCTTATAAAGCATTACAAGATGCAAACATCACGTTAGGAATCGTTTCAGATATTGCAAAATCGATCCCAGTCAATGATGGATTATCCATTAAATATCGTTCAGTGATGGGTGTAGAAATTCCTAAAGTCACACATGAAGCTGAGCCTATTAGATTGACATATGGTTTTGGTGCAACGAATACAAAATTTGATTATGCCTATAAGACATTATTAGAATTACGTACAATGATTGTTACTTTGGCAGAAATTGATAATGCAACGTATCGATTAGCCAATGCCATTCGTAAAACAAGAAAACGTGCGAATGCGCTGAATCAAATCGTACTACCGCAATTAACTTCTGATATTAAATTTATTAAAGATACCCTTGAAGAAAGAGAACGTGAAGCTTTTTCTAGACAAAAAATGATCAAAAAACATACTTAAAAACCACTCTGATATCAGAGTGGTTTTTTATTAAATAAAAAAAATATTATTATGTTGATCGGTAGCTGCTAAAAAAATTGGAACACCAGCATATTCAATACCTTCAATAAGCTCACTTTCTTTAATACCCATGATATCCATAGACATCGCGCAAGCAACAATTTTAACACCTAATGCTTGTGCTCTTACAAGTAATACTTCAAGGGAATCGACATTTTTCTTTTTCATGACACTTCGAATCATTTTTGGACCCATACCCAGCATATTCATATTTGATAGTGGTAATTTTTTAGAGCCTTTTGGCATCATCTTACTAAACATGTTATCCATGAATGACTTCTTGACACGTTTTGATTTGGCTTTTCTTAAAATGTTAAGTCCCCAAAATGTAAAGAATAACGTGACATCTTTGTCCATAGATTTTGCACCTGTTGCAATAATCATCGCAGCAATCGCTTTATCTAAATCTTGAGAAAAAACTACCATCGTGGATGCGTTTCCAGCATGTTGCATTTGATAACCTTCTTTATGGAAACGTTTTGATCCTTTTTGAATATACGCGATTTGAATATTATTTTCTTTTTTTAGATTAATAAATGTTTGTCCTGATTTATCTGCCCATGCAACAATGTCTTTAGAAAATCCAGGATCTGTTGCTTTGACTTCAATGATTTCACCGTCATCAACAGATTTCATCGCTTCATAAGTTTTCACAATTGGACCAGGACATTGTAATCCGCATGCATCTAAAAACAGAGATACTTTTTGTGTGTTAAAATCAACAACAATTGGGTCTTCTTTTTCTGGCAATACCATATCGCCTAAATCATCCACAAGTGAGAAACACACTTCAGAACCATTATGATCAAAGACACAACTATAGGATTTAAATCCACCATCTAAATTTTTTACACGATACCCATGTTGCATGAGTAATCTTGCTGCTGTATAACCACGTTGTCCAACTTGACAATACACATAGATTGCTTCTTCTTTTGGAATTTCATCTAATCGATTGCGCAATTCTGATAACGGGATATTGATACTTCCAGGTAGATGCTCAATAAGATGTTCAGCTTTTTCTCTGATATCAATCACACGTGCACCTTTTGATGCGAGTTCTGACATCTCTTGCCAAGTAACAACATCTACTTTTTGATTGAGTATATTATCTGCAATAAATCCAACCATATTCACTGGATCTTTTGATGATGAAAATGGTGGTGCATAGGCAAGATCTAAATGTCTTAGATGTGTCACTTTTATTTTTCCAAAAATCGCTGTTGCAAGAACATCAATACGTTTATCTACACCTTCTCCACCAATAGCTTGGGCACCATAAATTTCTTCAGTTTCAGGATCAAAGACAACTTTCATTGAAATTGGTTCAGCACCAGGATAATACGATGCATGTGAAGTAGGATGTAAATGAATTGCTTTGTAAGGTTTATTTAAGCGTTTTAATGTTTTTTCATTCACACCAACACTTGCAGCATTTTTCTCAAAGATTTTTACTGCAGATGTTGCAATCGTTCCAGGATATGTTTCTTTAGATCCACAAATATGATCTGCAACAAATCGTGCTTGCTTATTGGCAGGACCAGCTAATGCAACACTCATCGTTTCACCTGAAACAATGTGTTCAACATCAATCACATCACCAATGGCATAAATATGTTTATCTGATGTCAAGAAATTTTCATCGATATCAATG
>JAYOFY010000011.1:7559-14696 GCA_038117465.1 Acholeplasmataceae bacterium | reverse complement strand
GTGATCATGTAAATGTCCAATTGTATGCATACAATTGGACATTTACATGATCACCATAGCTGACTTGATAATACGTATAAATTGAACGAATAATCAAAAAAATATCTTCTTTTGTTGACTGAACAATCAATACCGTTAAGATAACCAGTCCAAGTGTAGAAATATACAATAAAATTTTCATATTTTTATTTTTTCTAAACGTTGGTATTCCGTTGATACTTCAAACCATTCAAAACCGCCATGATGCGTTCTAAAAAAGAATATATATCTTGCAGCTGTACCATTGGTGATATATCCTTCTCCGTAAATAAATAAATCGACTTGAGTCCCAGGATCGACATCGATTTTTAATTGAATGGTTTCTTTTTTTGATTGAGATGTTTTATAATCTGATGAGATTCTTAAAGCTGCATCTAACTTGTTTTTGAATTGTTTTGCATCATCTTTATTGGAGTAATCAATCGAACCTGTTGCTGAAATTGAAAATGTCGCGGTTTGATCATATGTTGCTTGATATTCATATTCAAAGGGTGTTTTACCATCGTTATAATAAGAAAATAATGTTTCTTTTATGTAACTTACTTTGATACGTTCATGCATATAATGAATTTTCCAGCCCCAAAACTTACGTTTTGAAACTTTGTCTAATGCTTCTTGATAGTCACTTTCTTCTATGTCAGAAAGCAATGTACCATCAATGATTGTTATTGATTCAAAGTTTTGATAGTTGGCGTGTGTTTGAATTGATAAAGAGATACTAAGTAATATACTTAAAACAGTGATCATCATCCATTTCATAATAAAACCCTCCTATTTAATCATAGGAGGGTGTGCTGTTTTTACTTAAATAAATTTTCAATGTCATGAATGGTTTTTGGAATTGCTTTTGATAAATTTTCATGGCCATCTTTTGTGACTAAGATGTCATCTTCGATACGAATACCAATACCTTCTTCTTCAATATAAATACCAGGTTCAACTGTGAGTACCATGCCTTCTTTAAGTGGCATATCATAATCACAAGGATCATGAACATCCAATCCTAGGTGGTGTCCTAATCCGTGGTAATAATATTTTGAGATATCCTCTTTTTTGCTAATTAAACCGATATTCAAAGCTTTTTCAGCAAGTTTTTCCTTACCTAAAGCTTTGAATTCTGCAAAAGATTTACCAGGTTCGATCCATGCAATCATTTCTTGATTGACGTCTAAAACAAGTTGATAAAGTGCTTTTTGTCTCTCTGTAAATTTACCAGATGCTGGATATGTTCTTGTGATATCTGCATTATATTGTTTGAATTGTGCACCTAAATCACATAAGACGAGCGCATTATTCGAAATGTCATCATTGTTATCGATGTAATGAAGAATTGTTGCATGTTTGCCACTGGCAATGATGGTATCAAATGCTTCTTTTGAATGTTGTTTGTTAAGTTCATATACAAAAGCGGCATGTAACAAATGCTCTTTTTTTGTTTCTTTTAATGTTTTTACAAGTCCTTGAAGACCATCATGCGTTATTTTAATTGCTTCTTTGATTTGTTGAATTTCTTCAATATCTTTTAATGTTCGCATTTGTTTTAATGCATGAGAGTTTGATTGAATTGTAATCTCAGGATAGTTTGACTTTAATTGATTAGAAAAGTTGACAACATCTTGGCAGTGTCTATCCGTCTGTGAAATATCTAAATAGATGTTTTTAATTTCACCATAAAGTGAAGATCTTAATGTTGTAAACATAGATGCATGAAACGCATCAAATGTTACACGATCTTGAATATTTTGAATACCTGTAATGTCTTTAATCGCATCAAAAGAAGGTAAAATACCTTCCCACTTTTCTTTTTCCTTAGAACGAATTGGTGCAAATAAGATGACATCCTCTTTTTTGTGTTTAATTAACACAAGAATACTTTGATGTAACTCTAGACCTGTTAAATAGAAAAAGTTTTTATTGACTTGAAATGGATATTGCTGATCGGCTGTTTTTATAATGGCGTTACCACTAAACACATATGCGATGCTTTGATGATCCATGGATGAAAAAAGTTGTTTGATGCGTGCATTCATAATTTCTATCCTTTTAAAACTGTTTTCAAAAGCGTTTGACTTTTTAAAATAAGTTGGTGGACGTTATCCTGATCGTTTCCATGAAATCCATAATAGATTTTAAGTTTTGGCTCAGTACCACTAGGTCTTAGAATAATAAATCCTTCTTGATAGCGATATTCTAATACATTCGACTTAGGTAAGTCAAGCACAAATGTATGACCATCTTTCATTCCTTGACCGGTAGCATAATCTCTTGTGTCTATGAGCGACAGATGTGGCATTTCAAGTGGCTTTACTCTTAAATTATCGAGTAATTGTTTCATGGTTTCTTTTCCTTGAATGCCTTCAAAGAAAAAGTTGTCTGTTATTTCGATGTAATAACCGTATTTTTCATAAATTTGGTTTAAAACATCGATAAGTGTAAGGTTTTGTTTTTTATAATATCCAACCATTTCACTTAGCATTAAACACGCTTGAACAGCATCTTTATCTCTGACTTTATCAGAAATGAGTGATCCATAGGATTCTTCACATCCAAAAACATAAGGTGCTTCTTGAATTTCGGCTTGTTCACCGATAAATTTAAATCCGGTCAGTGTTTCTATGACAGACAAATCAAAAGATTGTGCAAGATGTTTAATTAAATCTGATGTCACAATCGTTGTATATACATGTCCATCTTTAGGTAAAGTGCCTAATTGTGATCTTTCAGTCAATATATAAAACAATTCCAAAGCGGCTGTTTGATTACCCGTAAGTAATTCATATGTGCCTTGATGTTTTACCGCCACACCAAGTCTATCTGCATCTGGATCTGTGATGAATAAGACATCACTATCAGTCTTTTTGGCAAGCGCTAAACCATTGGTAAATGCTTTTTGTTGTTCAGGATTTGAAGAGGCAGTATAGGTAAATAATGGATCTGGAACTGATTCATTGATTTCCTCATGGACATGAAATCCATGTGATCTTAATATTCTTGGAATCACTGTAGACCCTGTTCCATGTAAAGGTGAGTAACTTATTGTGATTGGTGAAACGTCTTTGTGAAGGCGTATACTTGCAATATCATCAAGATAGATAGAATCAAAATCTTCATGAATCCAGTTGATTTGAGATGCTTGACCTTTTGAGATTCCAAAAATATCCGTAATTGTTTTTATTTCAGCAATCACTGCATCTGCTTCACTTAAGTTAATTTGTGCACCTGTATGATTATATGCTTTAAAGCCATTATCTTCTTTAGGATTGTGTGATGCTGTTATCATGATGCCACCTACTGCTTTGAAATGTCTTACAGCATAACTTAACATCGGAGTTGGACGTAAAGATTCAAATACATGGACGTCAAATCCATCATGAATCAGTACTTTTGCACTTTCAATAGCAAATGTTTTTGAATGCATTCGATTATCATAACTAATCACGACAGAACCTGTACCAAATTGCTTTTTCAAGTACATTGAAAAACCTTTAGCTGCTTGTGCAATTGTATATATGTTGAGCCTAGAAATGCCAACGCCCATTTTATCTCTTAAACCACCTGTGCCAAATTCAAGTGGATAGGTAAATCGTTCTTTTATCTCATTATCCGTTAACGATAAAAGTTCTTTTTTTAAGTCTTGATCTAAGTCTTCGTATTGTTTCCATCGTTCATATGTTGCTTGCGGATGCATGTTTTACCTCGTTTTTTTGATATATTTGATAGAGTCCTTTTAAGACGAGTTCTTTTTCTAATGTATGGGGTGTTTTTACAATGTTTGATATGAGTGGTGCAATCCCTCCTGTAAGTATGATTTGAAGGGATTTACCAACTTCTTTTTCAATATCTTTTATTAGTCCATCAATTTGTGCAGCAACTCCGTACGTAACGCCAGATTGCATGCATTCGATGGTATTCGTACCTAGTACTTTTTTAGGAATTTCAATATGGATATCTGGAAGTAATGCAGTAGAGCCAACAAGCGCACGCATTGAGATATCCACACCAGGTGTAATAATCACACCTTTCATTTGTTTATCAGATACATAAATATATTTGATTGCAGTACCTAAATCAATAATAAGTGTCTCTTTTTCATGAAGTACTGCGACAGCTGCACATATTAAATCTGCACCAACTTCTTGTGGATAATCGGTTTTAATTTGTAATCCAGTTTTAACCCCAGATTTTAATATGATGGGTGTCACTTGATACAGTTCATGTGCAAGTTCTACAAGTGGCTGTGTGAGTCTAGGAACAACACTTGCAATCGCAATGCCTTCTACTGGTTCACGACCAATATAATCTTTAATATATTGATGAATTCGATTGGATGTTAATGTAACATCAGTATGTATTCTAAGTTGTGGTGATAGAACGCCTTCTTTGACTGTGGATACATGTATATTTGTATTTCCTACATCAAATAATATAATCATCTGTTAATTTCCTTTAATGTAATAACAATTGGTGTCACAATCACTGTTGCTGCAATTGCTTCTAGTACACCATTGGTTGCCATAATGCTATAAATGAGATCTACAGCACCACCAAAAGACGTATTAAAAAACTCAGGTCTCACAAGTACGAGTGCTGATAATACCAATATCGTATGGATTAATGTCGATAATAATGCAGTAGATGCGATAAACGCTTGTGCTTTATTTTTTCTTGCATAACGTATGGTTACCATAATCAAAACAAGATAAGCTAGGACCAAGACACTCCATATAATAATTGGTGAAAACGTTATGAGCGTGACGAGATAGGTTCCTAATAAATATAATCCAAACGCTAAAATAATTCTTACAAACCAAATGGAAACAAAAGGAGATACTTTCGTTGAGATAGCGGATAATATATGAAAAATTTCATAAGCAAACCAAGCGAATATAATACGTGGCAACACAGATATCAATGGGTTAATAAATGCAAGTTCAATTGGAGTCACTGCACGCATGAGTGCCGCAATGAATGACCCTAAACCAAAGACGAGTCCAAGTAATAACGATTGTCTTCTAGAGACGATCATGACACCAACAAGTACTGGAATATGAATGATGGTAATGGATATTCCAGGAAATAACGTAATGAATCCTAAATTAGGAATGAGTGACAACATAAAAATAATGGCACTTATCATTGAAACAATGATGAGCTCTTTTGTATTTTTAAACATAATTTTTCTCCTTTAGGCTCTTAATGAGTCCCATGTCTATTATATAAAAATAACTTTATTTCGTTTCTTCTAATGCTTTAAATACACCCCAAGGATTATTATCTGGATCTGTATAGACACGTTTACCACGATTAAGTTTGTTAATGGCTTCTACGTCTTCTTCAGATAGTGTGAGGCTTGCTGCACGATAATTTTCTTCTAATCGTTTGGCATCACTTGATTTCGGGATCATAAAGATGCCTTGTTGAATGCCCCATGCAATGGCGACTTGTGGAATGGTCGATGTATGTTTTTTACCAATATCATATAATACATCTTTGAAGGGGGATTCAAAGACACCACCTCTCATAAATGGTCCATATGAAATGGCTTTAATCTCGTGTTGCTCCATAAATGCTCTTAAAGCTGCTTGATTTAATCCTGGATGCAATTCAATTTGATTTACATGAGGTTTAATCGTTGCAGTTTCAAGTAAATCCTCAAGATGTGAACGTGTAAAGTTAGACACACCAATTGCTTTTGCGTATTTATTTTCATAAAGCCATTCAAAAAAGCGCCATGTCTCTTGATTCACTTTTTTATCGTGGTTTGGCCAATGAATCAAAAATAAATCAATATAATCTGTTTGTAAATGATCTAGAGTTTGAAAAAAAGCTTTTTTTGCATCTTCAAATGTCATATGATGTCGTTGTTTCGAGGTAATGAATAATCCAGATCTTGGTCTTAAAGAAGCTTTGATTGCTTCTCCGATACCAACTTCATTTCCATACATTTGGGCAGTATCTATATGATGATACCCAATTTTAATGGCATCTGATACAATGACTTTTGCATCTTCATTTGAAATTAAAAATGTACCTAACCCAATTTTTGGCATGAGTAAACCATTAGATAAACTATAAAACATGTAACGCTCCTTTTTTTAATCCTTGAATCTTGGTTTGATCGAGTGTGGTTAAAAGTGTTTTCATCATGTTAAAACATGCATTTAAATCTCTTTTGTCGAATATCGCAGCTGGACTATGAATGTACCGAGCTGGTAAACCGATGGTTGTCGCAACAATACCTTGGTGCATATCTAATGCTTTAGCAGCATCGGTACCACCTTTAGAAATGTAATATTGATATGGAATGTTGTGTCGTTCGGCAAGTGATACGATATTTTGTTTTAAGTATTCTGGCATGGTATTTCTAGGATCAAACATACGTAGTAAAAATCCTTTGTTTAATCCATTATCTGTATCACCACTTGCATCATTCATTGGTGAAGCATCTAATGCGATAAAGACATCAGGTTCAATCGTATTGATAGAAGTTTCTGCACCTCTTAGTCCAACTTCCTCTTGAACCGTTGCACCAATAAATAAATCATAGTCCAGTGTTTGGTCTTTAAGTGCTTCAATTAATTCTAATGCAAGACCTACACCATAACGATTATCGACTGCTTTTGCTAAAAACCGGTGCTCAGTGAGTTGTTCAAAGCGTGGTTCAAATGTAATACGGTCACCAAGTTGCACACCTAATGCGTTTGCTTCTTCTTTAGAAGATGCGCCAATATCCATGAGTATCGATTCAAAATTGACACTTTGTTGTAAATTGAGATGCGGTGGTATTGCACCAATATAACCTTTAATAATGCCTTTTTCAGTATGCACATCATATGTTTGAGCAAGCACAATTTTAGGGTCTATACCACCCACAGGTTGAATCTTTAGTTGACCTTGATTTGTAATTTCAACCACCATAAAACCAACTTCATCCATATGACCAGCAACCATTACTTTTAAATCCCCAGTCCCTTTTTTAAACGCAAAAATGGAACCTAAATGGTCTTCAATCAACGTATATTGAGGGAATTTAGATATTTGTTCTGTAATATATGCTCTTATTTTGGATTCATCACCAGGTGTTCCTGGCAACATCAT
>JAYOFY010000011.1:854-7459 GCA_038117465.1 Acholeplasmataceae bacterium | reverse complement strand
CTGTAATATATGCTCTTATTTTGGATTCATCACCAGGTGTTCCTGGCAACATCATGAGTGCTTTATAATGTGTCATCATATGCTCCTGCTTGAATTTTATAAATCGGACCATAGGGTCTTTTTTTTATTTCGTATTCTGTCATGTAGACTTCTTCTTTACTATTATCATCAAAAACAATATCTTTGAATTTCGATTGTATATAAAAGCTTGATTCGATATATAATTTTTGATGATCTGTTTTAAAAATAAGTTGACCATCTTTATTAAGTAATCGTCCATACATATCCAACTTGGTAGGATATGTAAGTCTTCTTTTATGATGTTTTGCTTTTGGCCACGGATCTGAAAAATGTAAATAGATTGCTGCAATGGACTTTTTGGGTAGATATTGTTCAAGTAAAGCTGCATCATCCATGATAATGATAAGATTATGAAGATGAAGTGCCTCTTTCTTTAAGGCGATGTAGTAACATACATGTCGATTCATTTCGACAGCAATGCATGTCGTATCCAGATGATCGAGTGCATATTGTGTTATAAAGTCACCTTTACCAGACCCTATTTCTAAAATAATATCGCCACTTAAGTCAAGTGGCGTAGGTTTTATTAATACATGATGACTTTCAAAAAATGCATCGGTTGCATGTTTGTTGAACTTTTGACGCAATCACGATACCTTCTTTGCAAGTGATTCTTCAATCATGAAGGTGGATAATGCTTCTAATGCTTCAAATGCATCCACACCTTCAGTTTCAATCGTAATGGTTTGTCCCTGATAAATACCTAGTGACATGAGTCCCATAATCGATTTTAAATTAATTGTTTTATTATCCCATGTGAGATGAATGTCAGATTGAAAGGACATCGCAATATTCACAAGTTTTGTTGCAGGTCTTGCATGTAAGCCATATTCTGATATGATATAAAATGTTTGGTTCATGATTTACCTCGCATGTGTTATACATATATTATACAAAATTTTCATTAAAATTTCTACGTTTTTTTATATTATAAGCATTGCGTCGCCGAAAGAGAAAAATCGGTAATCATGATCGATTGCATGTTGGTAGCACCCAAGCATATAGGTTCTTTCGGTAAGTGCTGATACAAGCATGAGTAACGTAGACTTAGGTAAATGAAAATTGGTAATAAGTCCTTGTATTGCTTTAAATTTATATCCAGGATAAATAAAAATGGATGTTTGAAACGTACCAGCTATAAATTGACCTTTGTCGATATTCGATTCTAAAGCACGAAGGCTGGTAGTCCCTACTGCGATAATTCTTTTATTTTTTTGTTTGGCTTGATTGAGTTTTTCTACCGCATCTTCACTGATAATATAGGTTTCTTCATGCATATGATGTTCTTTAATATTATCAGTTTGGACTGGTTTAAATGTTCCAAGTCCGACATGAAGTGTAATTTCAATAACATGCACACCTATGTCTTTTAATTCCTTAAAAATGTCTTCAGTAAAATGTAATCCTGCAGTTGGTGCTGCACTTGATCCTAAATGTTTTGCATAAATCGTTTGATATCTTTCATCATCATTTAGTGCTTTTACATATGGTGGTAATGGTAGTTTCCCTAGTGCTTCTAATTGCTCTATAAGAATACCTTCATATATCAGTTGATATGTTCTAATACCATCCTCTTTTAAAGCGATACATGTCATTTTAAAGGTATCACTCAATATGATGTCATCACCCACTTGTATTTTTTTAGCAGGTTTTGTCATCGCGTGGTATATATTTGGTTCTTTTTCATCTAACAAGAGTATTTCGATATGTGCACCTGTCGATGATTTTTTACCAAATAATCGTGCAGGAATCACTTTAGTATTGTTAATGACCAATACATCATCTTTAGATAACAAGTTTGGTAAATCATAAAACATATAATCTTTCGGTGGTAATGAAGCCTTCTTGTCTACAAGGAGCAGTTTTGAATGATCTCTTTTTTCGCTAGGATGTTGTGCAATTTTGTTTTGGTCTAAATGATAATCAAACAAAGATAATTTCATGTTTTTAAAAATCCCTCATAATATGGTCTACCTAAAATGTCATAGGCTTTTTGTGTTGCAACCCTTCCCCTAGGTGTGCGTTTGATGTAACCTTCTTGTAATAAAAATGGTTCATACACATCTTCAACTGTTGTCACTTCTTCAGCAATTTGAGTTGCAATCGCATCGAGTCCAGCTGGACCACCTTGATAGCGATCAATGATTGCCTCTAAATATCGGTAGTCTGTTTGATCAAGACCATGTGCATCAATACCAAGTTTTAATAAAGCATCATTGGTAATGGTTTCAGTAATATGACCATCATTCATGATATCAGCAAAATCTCTTACACGTCTAAATAACCGATTGACGATACGAGGTGTTCCTCTTGAACGTCTTGCAAGTGACATCACGGCATCTTCATCAATTGGATTCCCATAAACTGCCGATGTGCGTTTACAGATGGTTTGTAAGTCTTTATTCGTATAATAATTTAATCTAAAAACGACACCGAAACGATCTCTTAATGGTGCAGATAAATCACCAAATCTCGTTGTTGCACCAATTAAAGTAAATGGTGGTAAATCGATGCGAATGGACCTTGACTCTCCATCTCTTCCGATGACAATATCTAATACAAAATCTTCCATTGCTGCATATAAAACTTCTTCAACAAATCTTGGAAGACGATGAATTTCGTCAATAAATAATACATCTCCTGGTTCAAGTGAAGAAAGTAAAGCAGCAAGATCACCACTTTTTTCAATGGTAGGACCACTCGTAACTTTAATTTTAACGTTTAACTCATTGGCAGTCACTTGTGCTAATGTGGTTTTCCCTAAACCAGGTGGACCATATAATAGCATGTGATCTAATGGTTCATTGCGTTTTTTTGCAGCTTGAATATAGATGGATAACATATCTTTGATATCATCTTGACCAATATATTGAGTTAGTTTTTCTGGTCGTAGAGATTGTTCTTCATCTTCTTTAATTGCCATGGATGTCATTAAATGATCTTTATTCATGTGACCTCGTCATTTTTTTCAGTGCTTCTTTTATCATATCTTCAATGGTTAAGTTTCCATCAAGTGTTGCAATGGTTTTTTTAATATCTGTCTTTTTATATCCTAAAGCAACGAGTGCTTCTTCGACATCAGTGAGTTTAGGATGATTTTCTGTTGGAGATAATTGGATTTTTCCTTGTAAATCTAAAATAATTTGTTGTGCAGACTTAGGTCCAATGCCTGGGAACCTTTTTAAATAAGCAATATCTGCCAATTCAATTGCGCGGACGAGTTCATCTAAGCGATCGTTAGCTAAAATACTTAATGCAGATTTTGGACCAATACCTGAAACGTTAATAAGCTTTATAAACATCTTTTTAGCTTCAAGCGATTGAAATCCATACAGTGCATTAATATCTTCTTTAACATAATGATGTATAAATACTTTAGATTCAGTGTTTATAGAAAAACTATAAGGATTTGGTGTAAGAATTAAATAGCCAATCCCCTGATTTTCTAATACGATATAACTGGGTTCGATCCATGTAACAAATCCTTGAATGGTCGCGTACATAAGTCATCTCCTTAGGCTTAATTATAACATGAAATGGACGAGAATAAAAATTATTGTGTTATAATAAGAGACAGGTAAATTATGAATGTAAAGATGCAAAAACAAGTCATTTTAGATGAACTCAACAGGTTAAAAACATCAGATAATATCTTGAAAGAATTTCAAGATTTTTTTGCACATGCTGATCAACAATTAGGCGATACTTTTGATAAAAACACTGTATTTCAGCCTTTTTATGATGCTTTAAAACAAATCAATGATAGATATATTTATGACACACAACATTTAGAACAATCGAATCTTGAAAATGATGAAAAAATCCAACTCGAAAAGAAACAATTACGTGATAGCTATATCTATGAATTAAAACAATTGGATAAAGACTATATGGATCAAAAAAAGTCAATTGAAAAGAAATATCAAGAAGATAAACAACAACTTCTTGAAGATGTTAAGTCATATGAAAATGAAAAAAATAAAGAAGATAACATTATACTCAAACAAATCCAACACATCAAAAAGACGTATGAAAATCTCGTTAAAGACATTGAGACAAATACAGATCAAGATATTGTTGAAACAAAAAAAGAATATGATGAAAAAATTCAATCCATTCAACAGGATATTCATACCCGTATTGAAATACATGAAAAAGCGTATCAACAATTAATTGATCATAGAGATAAAGAATCAAAATCACACGATAATGATTATATTGTCATAAAGTCTCATTATAATGTTTTAAATAAATCACTAAACAATCAAATCAATGTGTTAAAACAGAAAAAAACGAATGTATTAGCATCTTTAGAAAAGAAATATACATCTCTCATAACACCTTTGGATACTCGCGCTTCACAACTTACAAAACAAGTTGAAAAACAAAAACTAGAACGCATTCATAAGCGTGATGTTGAAATTCAGCATTTAAATGAAAAAAAACAATTAGAAACAACAAAATTTGAAGAAAAAAGAAGAAAGACAATTGCACAATCTGCTGAAAGTGTGTCGATATTAAATTCTAAATTATCAAATTATCGTGAACTCACCAATGATAAAAAACGTAAAATTGTCAGAGACTTTCAAACAAAATCCATGTCTTCAAAACATGAAACACTTCAAAAGAATCGTGAACTCACACAACTTGATAATGATTTAAATCAATTTATTTTACGTACGAGAAAAGACATCAAACAAAAAAAATCAGAAGGCCAACTTCTTCTTTTTGATTTAGAGAAAAACCATCAAACACTCATAGCTGATATTGAATTTCTCATTAAAAAAGAAATATATGTCTCACAATATGACATCAAACTAATGGATATGATGTTGAAACATGATCAAGATAAACTCAAAGATCAAAAACAACGTCTCATTCAAGATAAAGACTTTTACAAAATAATGGTTGAAGCTGCACATAGTAAAGATGTCTATCAGTATGAAACACAAATGACACTTGCTACACAAACACAAGAACGTGACTTAGGACAGCTTGTACTTGATGCGAATATTGATATTACACATCTAGATAAAGCATTACTTGACAAAAAATCTGCACATGACAAAGAGATTTTACATCTTCAACATGATATTGAGTTTTTAGAATTCCAACTTAATAAAGCGATTGCAAACATTCAATTACAGCAATCACAAGCACTAGATAAGGCTTCTAGAACTCGAGATTTAGATTTAGAAGAATGCCAACATAGACTTGAATTAAAACAAGAAACTTTTGAAGAACAAACAGCATCATATAAACATCAATTAGATGCACTTCTCATTCAATATCAAAAAGATATGTATCAACATGAATCAAAATATGAATATCAAAAAGAAACTTTGAAAGCTTCTTTTGATTACAAGTTATCAAAAAAAGATCTCATTTTGAATGAATATCAACAACGTGTTGTTTTAAGACGTTTTCAAATGGATTTCGTTCGTTCAGAAAGTGTTTTAGATGCACACGTATCTGTATTTTACAATTGGATACAACACATCATGTTCAGACGTTTAACTGATAGTGAAGCATTTATGAAAGGGATACAGCTACTCGAATATACATTCCAGTATCATGAACATCCTGAAACAATGCGTCAAATGATTGAATTAATAAAAACGTATTTAGAAGCTTTAACCGAAAAGCAGACACACTTTATAGATTCATTACTCAAAACATATGAAGACATGTATCAAGAACATTTTGAAAATGCGAAAAATGTTGTTTTAAATATGCATAAAAAAGATGCATATCGCATGCAAGATCGTGATATTCAAAAACTTACACAAGATAAAAACAATTTAATGAAGAAACGCTATGAGTATGAAGTACTCATGAAACAAAGCAATGCTTCTCAAGATGAGCAACAATTAAAACGCATTGAAAAACTCTACGCAAAAGTGACACAAGATATCCATCATATTGATCAGTTGATTGCATCGCGTTCTACAAATACTGAAAAAAATATTATTAGTTTTGAACAAAAATTTCAACAATTTTTGAAGAAAAAGTTTGTTTATCATGCCAACATCATGAAAAAACTTGAGAAAAGTGCATCCATATTTACAGATTTTCAATCGTTTACGATGCAATCTCTTCAGAAATTATCACAAACCATGTATTACACTCAACAAGTGATTTTTAATATGACAAAGTCGATTAAAAAACAATATCATAAGTTTGTTCTGAATCAACAACATCTTCTACCCAATATATATCAAGATCTCATAGAATACAGAGTGAATGTCAATGGTGTTATCCATCAAGAAGAGCAAATAAAAACACAACAATTAGAATCACTTATTCACGATCTTGAAATGAAACAATCGCATTTGCAACATGCCTATGATGATGAGCAAAGTGTTTTAAGACGGACCTTTAGAGAATCGCTTGTAGCTAAGAAAAACGATACTTTGCAACAACTTAGTATGAATCATCGATCATTTCAAGAATTAAAAGACAAACGCTATAAAACAATTGTGAAACTTGAAACATTGCTCCAACAATTTAGTGATAAAAAAACA
>JAYOFY010000011.1:0-844 GCA_038117465.1 Acholeplasmataceae bacterium | reverse complement strand
GTTAATCAGAAAGCGACCATTGATCAAGAATCCCAAAAAATACTCATACAAGAACAAACATTACTATCAAAACAACAAAAATACATCGATCAATTTGAACAAAATTTCATGAAACAACACCAGACTCTTGATGACAAAATCAATCACTCGCTTCAATTGATTGAACAAAGACTCGTGAAATACTTAGCATCTGTTACAAAACTTAGGGAAAATTTTAAAGAAAAAATGATTGATAAAACGCTTCACGAAAACAAATTACGTCAAAATCATAAGAAGCGTGTTCTTACTTCAAAACAAAAAACAAGTCGATTAATTGCAACTCAGAAAAAAGAAAAACGCCTCCATAAGATCCATATGGATCAACATGAGAAGCGTGAACAATCTATATTAAATAAAAAACATCAATCGATTGAGTTTTGGTTAAAAAAATCCTATCAATTCAAAATTAAAACGTTGGATTTTAGTTAATCCTTAAATTCAAATGTTAAAGTATCAATATATACTGTGGCGCCATTCTTGGCGCCTTTTTTGCGCAGTAAATCATCGACTCCAAGTGCTTTGAGTTGTCTTGCAAATCGTTTCGCGCTCTCTTCTTGAGATAAGTCAGAACGTTGATACAATTTAATCACTTGATCACCAGTGACTTCAAATACTTGATCACCAATAATTGAAACTTCGATTGGTTTTTCTTCATCTTCTAAAGTATAGGTAATATATTCTTCAACAAATGATGTGATTGGTGGTAATGTTTGTACTTGATTTGCTAATGTCTGTATGAGTGTTTGAATGTTTTCTTTTGTAAATGTTGAGATAAACAGAACATCATCTCCAAATATGTCTTTGA
>JAYOFY010000010.1:3499-14736 GCA_038117465.1 Acholeplasmataceae bacterium | reverse complement strand
TCTTACATAATCTTAGTGGTGGTCTTGTATTAGGTTACATTTGGCAATTTTTATATAATCGCGCACTTATTGTATGGTTTGAACCCTCATTAATTGCTGTTGGTGAGACTTCTATTCTAGGACTATCTATAGTTGTCACATGGCAATATGCGGGTTACATCATGATGATTTATATTGCTGCACTTCAAAATGTCCCTCAAGATTTAATAGAGGCAGCAACAATCGATGGTGCGAATGCTTGGCAAAGACTCAAAGCAATCACGTTTCCTTTGGTGGCACAAGCATTTACAATCGCATTATTTTTAACACTTGTAACATCATTCAAACAATATGATACCGTCGTGTCACTCACTCAAAGTGGTCCTGCCATGCAAATGCCGGTATGGTTTGCAAACTTATATGGGATTAACCCAATCACTGTACAAAGTACAGAAGTAATAACATATAACATATATGAAACTGCATTTGTGAGATTTCAATTAGGTGTTGGACAAGCAAAAGCAATATTATTTTTCATTCTTATAGGTGTTATTGGTGGATTACAAGTCTACTTTACTCAAAAGAGAGAGGTGGAAATGTAATGCAATTAAAGTCAAATAACAAACAAAAGAAAAATTGGAATGTTACTTTAAAACAAAATAATTGGACCATTGAAATCATTTCTATTATCTTATTAATATTATTTTTTATGCCAATCATAATTGTTTTAATCAATGTTGGTAAAGCAGACAATAATGCGATTATTTTAGATCCACTTGGATTCCCACAAAACTATTTCACAAATTTTATCAATAATATAGAGCGTATCCTAACACATCGACAAATAAGATATTTCTCATCATTTGGATATTCACTTCTTATTACATCTCTGTCACTATTTGCAATAGGGATATTCAGTTCAATGGCAGCATGGGTCCTTGTAAGAACAAAAACTAAGTATTCTAAGATGATCTTCTTTTTATTTCTGAGTGGACTTGTCATTCCATTTCAAGTGGTAATGTTACCTCTTGTTAGATTGCTTCAAGATATTACAAACATTACTGGTATACAAATGAAAGAAACAGTGCATGGTATCGTACTTACGTATATTGGTTTTGGTGCACCTCTCTCTGTATTCATGTTTTATGGATTCATTAAATCTGTACCACTTGAAATAGAAGAGGCAGCGATTATCGATGGATGTAACCAAAGACAAGTATTTTTCAGAGTTGTATTTCCAATTTTAAAACCTATTTTTGTCACCATGTTAGTGTTAAACGGTTTATGGATATGGAATGACTATTTGCTTCCTGTCCTTGTATTAGGTGTAAAAAATCCAGTTCAAACATTACCACTTTCCGTTGGTGTACTGGCAGGTTTATACACAAAAGATTGGCCACTTATATTAACACAAGTGATTTTAGCTGCGATTCCATTACTTATTTTATTCTTGTTTGTTCAAAAGCATATCATTAAGGGTATGACATCTGGTGCAATCAAGTAAAATGATGACACATCGATTGCTTAGCAATCACCTTACTTTTGTTTTCAATTTAAAAAATTATAGGAGGAAAATAAATTGAAAAAGTTACTTTCATTATTTACAGTAATTACTGTAGCTATCGTTTTAGCTTCTTGTACTGGAACACCAGCGACTGATTCGCTTGTGATATTCCAAAACAAAGTTGAAATCGATGATGTTTTAAGTACATATGCAACAGCATGGGGCGAAGAAAATGGCCTTAACGTTGAAGTCCAAACATGTGGTGGTGACTCTTGTGCGTATGGTACACAATTATTGGCAGAATTCCAAGGAAATGATCAACCAGATATCTTTGTTATCGAAGGTCTTGGTGGATTTAATCAATATAAAGATAAAATCTATCAATTCTCAGGAAACGAAGCTTGGGTCGATAATACAGGTTTAGAATTTGTATTTGACGGTGATGTTTATGGATTCCCTGTAGCTATTGAAGGTTGGGGTATGGCATACAACAAATCGATCTTAGAAGCAGCGGGTCTTACAGTTCCTGCGATTGGAACTGCATTATCACAGGCAGATTTTAGAGAAATGTTTGAAGCAGTAGAAACTTACTACAGTACCAATAACATTACTGATTCAGCGGTTGTTTCAATGGCAGCAGCTTCAGGTATGACATGGGTTACTGGATTACATAACTTTAATGGTTATTTAAGTGCAGGATTACCATACACTGATTCAACAGTTATTGATCAAGTGAATGGTGGATCATTGGATGATGCACGTTTTGGTGAATATACGGATTGGGTAGAATTGTTATTTGAATTTGCTGATCAAACTATTTTAAATACAGGTGGATATGATGAACAAGTAGGATTATTTGCATCTGGTAAAGCTGCATTTTTACATCAAGGTAACTGGACTGATTCATCATATGCAAATAGTGATTTTGAAATGGGTTATTTACCACATGGTGTTTTAGCGACAGGAAATGACTCTATTTTCATTGGTGCTCCTTCATACTATGTAATCAATAAAGATGGTGCAAACATTGAAAACGCAAAAGCATTCTTAGAAGATTTAGCTGGAACTGAAGCTGGACATAACTATATGGTCAATGAAGCAAATATGGTACCTGCATTTGATTCAGTGACATTAGTTCCATCAACACCATTATCTGCAGCTGTACTTGCTTGGAATCAAGCTGGTAAAGCATATGCTTGGTGGCAAAATGATTTACCTGCAGGATTTGGTATGGATACTTTAGGACCAATCTATAGTGCACTTGCGAGTGGACAAATCACGAGAACAGAATTTATTTCTCAAGTGAAAGCTGCAGTAGAAGCACTAGCTTAATTATTCATTTAATGATAAAAAAAGGCACTTTACCATAAAGTGCCTTTT
This sequence comes from Acholeplasmataceae bacterium, assembly GCA_038117465.1. Taxonomy (GTDB): domain Bacteria; phylum Bacillota_I; class Bacilli_A; order Acholeplasmatales; family Acholeplasmataceae; genus UBA8290. The sequence goes on along the minus strand of JAYOFY010000010.1, from coordinate 11,873 downwards.
TTATTGACTTTATATATCGACATCAATAAAATATCATATGGGAGGCATATATGAAACAAACAAAACAATTTAAAACAGAATCTCAACGTTTACTACATTTAATGACACACTCAATTTATACTCACCATGAAATATTTTTGAGAGAGCTTATCTCAAATGCGAGTGATGCGATTGATAAAAGACATTTTAAATCATTAACAGATGAAAAAGTACCGAATGCAGACTATGAAATCAGATTGATTTCAGATGATAAAGCACGTACTTTAACGATTGTAGACAATGGTATCGGTTTAACGCAAGAAGAACTTGTAGAAAATTTAGGAACCATCGCAAAGTCAGGAACGAAAGCGTTTCAAGAGTCATTAGAAGAAAAAAATGAAGCAGAACTTATTGGTCAGTTTGGTGTTGGGTTTTATAGTGCTTTTATGGTTGCTGAAAAAGTCGTCGTAAAAACACGTTCACCATATGCTGAAACAGGCTATTTATGGACATCTGATGGTGTATCAAATTATACAATTGAAGATATTGAAAAAGAAACCATTGGAACAGAAATCACTTTATTTATTAGAGAGGATGCTGAAGACATCGACTATTCTAAGTTTTTAAAATTTTATGAAATCAAATCACTGGTTAAAAAATATAGTGATTATATTCGGTATCCCATTAAGATGTTAGAAACAAGAACAGAAGATAAAAAAGAAGTTCAAGAAGATGTGACACTCAATCAAATGACACCGATCTGGAAACGTTCTAAAAGTGATGTCAAAGAAGAAGAGCTTCAAGAATTTTATAAACATCAATTTAATGAATTTGAAGCGCCATTAAAAACGATTCATACCAATGTCGAAGGCATGTTAACGTATACTGCGCTTTTATTCATTCCGAAGAAACCTGCATATAACTTTTACTCTGAAAGCTTTGAAAAGGGATTACAATTATATTCAAAAAGCGTATTCATTGAAGATAAAAATAAATCTTTGATTCCAGATTACTTTAAGTTTGTTAAAGGACTCGTGGATTCAGCAGATTTATCACTTAACTTATCTAGAGAAATGTTACAACATGATCGTCAACTCAAAAAGATTGCTTCACATTTAGAGAAAAAAATCAAAAGTGAATTAGAATCCATGTTAGCGGATGATAGAGACACATATTTAGAATTTTACGAAGCTTACAAACTCACTTTAAAATATGGTATTTATGAAATGTTTGGCATGAATAAAGATAAATTGCAAGACTTGATTTTGTTTGAGACGTCTAAAAGTGAAGCACCCATTACATTAAAAGAATATTTAGATAGAAAACCAGAAAGTCAAAAATTCATCTATTATGCTACCGGAAAATCAAAATCAAGAATGTTGAATTTACCTCAAATGGATGCAATGAAGTCACAAGATATCGAAGTGTTGTTATGTTATGATGATGTCGATGAATTTATGTTCCAAGCAATGCAAAACTATCAAGATATACCTTTTAAATCAATCCAACAAGGGGATCTTGAAGAAGTTTTAGAAGACAAGAAAAAAGAAGTCAAGAAACAAGAAAAAGATTACAAAGACTTCTTAAAAGCGATAAAAAATAGTTTGAAAGAGCAAGTCAAAGATGTTAAAGTATCTGCTAGACTAACAGAGTCACCAGTTTGTATCGTCTCTGGAGAAGGTGTATCATTAGAGATGGAAAAAGTACTGAATCAAATGCCTAATGGTGAGTCTGTAAAAGCTGAACGCATCTTAGAAGTCAATCCTAATCATGATCTATTTAAAAAACTACATGAAACGTTTGTTTCTGATGATCAAACAATAGATTCAATTGCGTCATTGCTTTATTATCAGTCATTAGTCGCTGAAGGTATTCCTTTAGAGAATCCTAAAGCATATACAGATGCACTCACAAGATTATTATCTAAATAAAAAGGCGCTTAGCCTTTTTATTTTTTTCTTATTTATTACGATTATGATATAATAAAGTACTCTATAATAAAGTTATTGGGGGACATATGTCAATTAAACAAATATATCAACCAATTTATGAATCTTTTTATGAAATCGTTGAACAAGACTATTTAATGTCTTTAAGAAGTCGTTTTGATTATCCTTTAACATTAAAAGATATCAACTTATTGTTCGCGATTCAAAAAGAAAAAAAAGCACATTTAAATTTTTCTTCTAACTTAGCAAAAAAAATTGGTGCGACGCATTCCACGTTTTCAAATCACTTAAAGATACTTGAAAGAAATAAAATTATCAAAAGGTATCGAGATCCCAGTAATTATAAACATATGTTAATTGATTTAGATGAATCAGGCATATTACACTATGACATACTCATAGAGTATTATCAAGGGCTATTATCATATATAAAGTCATCTTATTCAAATTTAAAACTATTAGAACTTATGAAAGTGATTATTCATATTAGTAATACATTTTCTGAGGAGATACCGAAACTAAAGTCTCCAAGTATTCTCAATTTGCCTTCATTTGAAACGATTTATGAAGCATTTAATCGTATTTATTTTTATCACTTTAAAAAAGAAGCCTCTTTTTTACAAATGTATGAACTTGATTTGGATCTTACAGAATTAAAATTGCTAACTTTATCCTACATTTTTGAAGAAGCAGGATTAAATCAACCATCAGCATTAAACGAAAAAACATCTATGCAATTTTCTACGATATCATCCATAATTCATAAACTAGATAAAGAGGGTTTTATACAAAGAGAAGTTGGTAAAATGGATAAAAGAAAATTAGATATTATTTTAAAACCACATACAATAAAAATTGTAGAAGATTATATGTTATTTAGAATAGATACATATCATGAAATAAAACAATCTGTTACCCAAAATCAATTTGATTTAATCGAGAATACGTATCAATTGATAAAAAAATATACAGAAATTTATAAAAATAAAGCACGTTTATAACGTGCTTTCATCATATATTCTTGAAGATGTTCTTATTTCATAACGATTGAGAGGGTGTTCTCTACATGCATCACAACATGATCCTCTATATTTCATTTCGTTTTCTTCACTACATAAGATTTGCTTATTACATTCTGGATTGGCACAGTTGATATATCTTTCACATGGTTCCCCTGTAAAATGATCTCTACCAACGATGACTGGATCGACTCTATTCACAGGGACACTGATTCTTGAATCAAATACATAGCATGATCCATCCCAAAGTTCACCTTGTACAACGGGATCTTTACCGTATGTGACAATGCCACCTTTAAGTTGATAAACGTCTTCAATACCTTCACGCTTTAAAAATCCAGACCATTTTTCACACCGTACGCCACCGGTACAGTATGTAAGCACAGTTTTTCCTTCAAATAATTGTTTATGTTTTCTAAACCATGAAGGAATGTCTCTAAAGTTTTTGATATCAGGTTTTATGGCGTTTCTAAAATGCCCTAAATCGTATTCATAATTATTTCTTGCATCTACAATGACAACATTTGGATCTTTTAATTTTTCATAGTAGTCTTTTGGATCAAGATAAGTACCTGTAAGTTCATGAGGATTGATATCATTTTCTAATCCAAAGTTGACAATTTCTTTTTTAACTTTTACAGAAATACGATTAAATGCATGTGCATCTTCTAAATCAATTTTAAATGATATATCTTCAAATCCTTTTATGGATTTTAAGTCATTCATATACGTATTCGTTTGATCAATGGTACCTGATAATGTACCGTTGATACCCTCACTTGAAACGATGATTCGACCTAATACCCCTAATTTTTTACAATATTTTAAATGTTTCTCTGCAAATGACTCAGGATCTTCAATTGGTGTATAATGATAATATAATAAAACTTGATAATGCATTTTACTTCCTCAATTCAGGCAATGATTTAAATATAAAAATCCCTGATGAAGCGATGACAAGTTGTAAAAGATTTCCAGGAATACTTCTAAATGCAGCAGCACCAGATCCTAAGAAAAATGCTTCAAATGCTAAATATCCTACAACGATGACAGCACCACCAAGACCAAGAGATAACCAGTTTTTGGCCATTGAAAGACCTTGACCTTCAGGTGTTTCTGCGACAAGTCCAAAGACATAACCAGCAATGATTCTCACAACAAATGTCCCAGGTGCCCATGCAGCCCAAGGTGATAAAAGATCAAATAATGTCATACCGATTGCACCGGACAATGCACCGTAATATTTACCATATTTAATGGCAATTAAAAACATCACAAGCGTTCCCATATGAGTCAGACCACCAAATGCGCCGAACGCAGGTACTTGAATACCAATGTATGTAAAAACGAATACAATTGCTGAAAACATCGATGCATAAATTACTTTTAAAGGTGTTATGTTATTTGTCATAGTAACCTCACTTTCTTTTCTAAACAATTATAGCATATTTCTAATCTACAAAAAAAAGGATATACATGAAACAATTTACATTAAGTATCATCAGCATATTCATCACCATTTTTCTAATGTCATGTCAACAAAACCTTACGGCAAAACATACATTAGAAGAGGTATTACCTGACATTGAATATTTCATTGAACAAGATGTAACACACGAAAGCATTTTGCCTAGTTTTGCCGGCACACAGATTTCATATAAAATTAATGATCAAATAGTGGAAGACTTAAAAACATTTGAAAGACCCATATATGATCAATATATGGATATTGAAGTAGTGATTTTTGCAAGTGATGAGACATACAAAATCATTGATCAAATTTATGTACTCAGTGCGTATTCACCAAAACATAATTATGAGATTCATTTAAATGGTGTTGATTTTGAAAATATCCAAAAAGAATCTTTCTCGCAAACGTTTATTTCATTGTATCAAAATGATACACAACTTTATGAAGTATTAGGGAACATCAGAGGTAGAGGTAATTCCAATTGGTTCACATATGATAAAAAATCATACAGAATATCATTTGATCAGGATATCATTATGATGGGATTAAGACCCCATCATGATTATTTACTTATTAGTATGGCAGCGGATAAATCACTAATGCGTGATGTTTTAGCACATCAATTATCTCACATGTTATCATTAGAAATCACGCAAGAAACACGTTATGTTGAATTGTATGTTAATGGCAATTATCATGGATTATATGCACTGATTGAAGACCGTACATATATAAAATCCAATGAAGACCCATTAACATTTGCCTTAGAACTTGATTACCGTATTGATTGGGAGCCATCTGATGATATATTTATTCGTGTAGATGGTGCCCCGTATGCGATTAAAAGAAGTGCAAATCTAGAAGCAGATACGCTTTTAACGATTGAAACATATTTAGAAAATGTCTTAAATAATTTAAGAAATGGGATCATAGATCCAGATATTGATCTAAATAACTGGGCGAGATATATGCTGATTCAAGAAATATTTAAAAATGTTGATGCATGGGGATTATCTGTTTTCATGTACCGAGAAAATAATGCATTAAAATTTGGTCCAGTTTGGGATTTTGATTTTGCTTTAGGGAATGCTGATTATGTTGGAGATGATTATTATAATCCTGAAGGTTTCTTTTTAGCTTTTGACCCTAGGATGTCATGGTTTTTTACGATTATTGAATTGGATGCATTTCAAGACATGTTTAAAAAAGAAATGCTTTATTATTACAATGAAATTTTACCTAAGTTTTTAACGCTGATAGAAGTTTTAGGTGTTTCTTTAATACCTTATGCAGAAGAAAACTTTGAAAGATGGCATAACTTTAATACATATTTATGGCCTAATCCGATGTTTATGGTGGAATTTGAATCCTTTGCAGATCACATTTTGTGGAATAAAACATTCATTTATGAGCGTTCAATATGGTATCGAGATGCAATGTTTAGACAACCTTTTATATAAAAAAGAACACGTCTAGGACGTGTTTTTTTGTTTTTGATGGTGGAGATGAGGGGAGTTGAACCCCTGTGCAAAATATGATGATATCATGCGTCTACGTACGTAGTTTATTGAGAGATTTAAATGACATCCTAACAATAAACAAGAAAGATGTCATCGAGACAATGCGTAATCTTATTGAAGCTTGTCAACAACAATAAGATTGCTTACTTTATGAGCCGTGTAAGTGTCGTAAGCAAACAACTTAGTTGGCACGCTTGCTATTCTTAAGCTGCGTAAGAAATTTTTTGGTTTCCGGTTATTAGCCTCGGCTTTTTTACTTGAGCAACCAAGATACGCAACATGATAGATTCATACTCTGACGAATCCATAAACATCCCCAGCGGAAAGATTATACATGAAATTGACATTTTTTACAATCATTATCGTGGTATAATATGAGTTGAGGAAATACATGAAAAAAGCAATTATATTTGATTTAGATGGCACACTGTTAGACACCATTTATGATATTCATCAAGCTGTGAATTTTGGACTTCAAGCATATGGTTATGAAGTTGTATCATTGAATCATGTGCGTCAAAGTGTTGGATCTGGTGCTATGCAAATGATACAGAAATGTGCGCCGAAAGCATCTCAAATACATGTCAAAACGATTCATGATACTTATCAAGCATATTATGATGCGAATCATAAAGATTTAACAGTCGTGTATGAAGGCATAACACAATTATTGCAGACCCTAAGGGTAAAGTTTAAATTGGCAGTTGTTTCAAATAAGTACCATCATTTAGTACAATCACTAACGGATCATTATTTTAAAGACACATTCGATAGTGTATTAGGCATGACAGACATGTATCCGATTAAACCGGCACCAGATATGATTTTACATGTATGTAATCAGCTCAATATAACGACTCAAGATGTTTTATATATTGGAGATTCAGAACCAGATATTTTAGTAGCAAAGACTTTAAATTTAGATCATATTGCAGTAAGTTATGGATACCGAACACAGGAACAATTACATTTATTAGATCCAATGTATTTAGTCAAAGATGTAAAAACATTACAAAATGTAATGACAGCATTACTTTGATACAAATGTATTATGTAGATATTTACATGGAGGGATTATGGAAGCATTAAGATTAGAGAGAGTATCAAAATATTATCAATCTGAAAATAACGTAAGTGTTGGGATGAAACATATCTCGCTATCGTTTCATATGGGAGAATTTGTTGCGATTACTGGTGAATCTGGTAGTGGTAAATCAACATTACTTAACGTATTATCTGGATTGGATAAATATGAAGAAGGAGAAATGTTTATTTTCTCTGAAGAAACATCCCATTATCAGATCAAAGATTTTGAAACATATCGTAGAGAAAATGTAGGATTTGTGTTTCAAAATTATAATATTATTGATTCTTATACAGTATTACAAAATGTAATGTTGGCACTTGAATTACAGGGGTTTCCAGCGAAAGAAAGAAAAACACGCGCACTTAAATTAATTGATCAAGTGGGTCTATCAAAACAAAAAAATCAAAAAGCATCAAAATTATCCGGTGGACAAAAACAACGTGCTGTCATTGCAAGAGCACTTGCAAAAGATACACCTATTATTGTATGCGATGAACCTACCGGGAACTTAGATCAAACATCCGCTGAACACATTATGTCATTATTAAATGATGTATCCAAAGATAAACTTGTGATCGTCGTGACACATGAATTTGATCAGGTTGCACCATATGCAACGAGACGTATTAAAATGTCTGATGGAGAAGTTGTTGAAGATATTCAATTAAAAGCACATCAAGATGTTTCGATAACAAAACAGGAAAAAACTAATAAACTAAATGTGTTAGATTTAGTAAAATTTTCTTTAAGAAATTTATTTGCACAACCAAAACGCTTTTTCTTTATGCTGTTTTTAATGCTTATTGCGATTAGTGTGTTCACTGTTGTCTATTCTAATCAAATCTATGGACTACGTACAACAGGTTTAGAACAGTCCGGGACATATCCATCTGTACCTAGTAGCCGTGTCCTTGTTGAAAGAAGAGATGGTAATCCATTAACCAATGAGGACATCAACATCATTGAAAGTTTTAGAGATGTAAATAAAGTATATGCATATGGTGCCTTATTTCACAATGACACAAGCTTTAATGTCGTCACTTTTTACAATAATGATGAAGTCATGGATATGATGAATTATCGATTTAATGATAGTGCCAATACATTATCATCAAGTATGCTATCAGAGGGAAGATTACCCACTGCAATGGATGAAATTGTTGTGAGTAATTACTGGTGGGGTATTGACATTGATCAGACCGTGTTGCTTACAAGTGATCGTATTTGGGATTGGGACAAAGCGACTTTAGAAGCGGCAGGTATTGGTTATTTTAAAATTGTAGGGATGATTGATAATGATCTACAAACGATTTATTTTTCAGATGCATATCTTTCTCAAAGTTATCCAA
>JAYOFY010000010.1:0-3489 GCA_038117465.1 Acholeplasmataceae bacterium | reverse complement strand
TCACTTGATCAATCACAAAAGTTACTAGTGGAACAATCTTTACAAAACACGTTGACATTTACTTTAAATGATCAAGATGTTAATTTATATGATGCAAGAAGTGAATTTAACGGATATGATGTTTATTTTGATAATGAAACGATGTTTGAAACACCTGCTTCCATAGAAGTAGTACTTCAAGCACAATCGCTTTCACAAACAGTTACAATGAATAAGACTTTGGTATTTGCAAACGGAATATTAGAAAATGAATTTAATTATGCCAGTATCGCTTCGTCAGTATATGAGGAAATCATCGATGCATTTTTATTAGAAGTCGAAAGCGAATACGTTACATTACCCTCTGCAATTGCGAGTGTCTCTATTGAAAATCAACTTGCTGGAACAAGGCTCATAGAGTCACTGGACGTTGAGATATATAAAGTGTATTATCCTGCCAATATTCCAGGATTTCTACAAGAGTTTCTCGTATTTATTTTAGCCATTGTTGCTGTCATTATTTTACTCATTTTAGGACTATTTCTATATGCGGTCATTCATGCAGTGACGAAAAATATGATGAATGCTAGAAAAAAAGATTTTTCTATTTTTAGATCTGTAGGTGCACATGAATCAACATTGTCGATGCTTGTCATTATTGAACAAATTTTACTCTCCATAATCGGACTTATTTTATCGATTGTTATGCTTAATGCAATCGTGATGTTTATCCCTGATCATGGCTTAACGATAGAATATATGGGTGTTACTGATTACATCATTTTAGTTTTAGCGATCACACTTTTAGGGTTATGGTTAGGTTTAAGATTCAATAAAAAAGTGTTTAATCAAACAGTCATTCAAAGTTTGACATCAGGAGGTGAGTAATATGTCGCAAATGATACCGCTCATCAAAATTTCAGGTTTAAATAAATATTTTAATAAAAACAAATCCAATCAAATTCATGTTATTAATCAAATGACTTTGGATTTGCCAAGTAAAGGATTGGTGATGCTACTAGGACCATCGGGATCTGGTAAGACGACCTTATTAAATGTACTTGGTGGGTTAGATAAATTTGATAAAGGACATGTTTTTATGTTCGATAAAAACATATCTAGATATCAATCCAAAGTATGGGATCATTTAAGAAATCATCATATCGGCTATATTTTTCAAAATTATCATCTATTACCAGACTTATCTGTTTTTGATAATGTCGCGTATGTTTTAAAACTCATGGGTATTACAGATGAAGCCTTGATTGAATCTCGTGTGCATTACGTATTAAAAGCTGTGAATATGTTTGCGTTTAGAAAGAAAAATGCGCTTCAACTATCTGGAGGTCAACAACAACGTGTTGCAATCGCAAGAGCAATTGTTAAAAATCCAGATATGATTATCGCTGATGAACCGACTGGGAATTTAGATTCGCAAAATACCATAGAAGAAATTGCAAATTTTTATGGTGATAGAATTATCAAAATTTCTGATGGGAAAATTGTCTCAGATGATGATAGTCACGATCGTGGTGACTACCAAATGAAATATGATGAGACGATTTATTTAGGAGATTTAAATAAAGAAACGCTTGAAACATCCCATCAACAAAGTATTGATGTCTATTCAGAACAACAAGACAAAAAGATGAAAGCAACATTTATCATTAAAAATGACACGATTTATATTAAAGTTGATAGTGCATTAAAAAAAGTTAAATTACTAGATGATTTTTCTACGATTCAAATTAAAGAAGGTAAAAAAGAAATACATCAAAAGCAAATTTTAACGCAATCTTCATTTAATAACGAAGAACTCAGTTTAGAAGGTGTTCCAAGAAAACAACATTTTGTATTTTCTATAAAAAAAGCCATTCTCATGGCTTTAGAAAAAGTCATCGGCACTTCTAGAAAAGGGAAAATTATGTTGGCGAGTTTTATTCTTGCTGGGGCCGTGATTGCATTTGCAGCAACATCACTTGCAAGTGTCTTGTTTATGTCACCAGAGCAATATATGATGTTACCTTCAGGCTATGCACAAGTGTCTCTTGTTGATCCAGAAGATGTCAATACGACGCAACCAACACTAGAACAACTTAAAGACATAGAAAATATTACATATATCAATACTTACAATAGAAGTTCTATACAAATTAATTTTTTAAGACCCAATGGGCTCATTTATAATACGGCTGTTACAGGCTTAGTCGATCTTTATCGTTTACATGAGTTAGAAATTATTTATGGTTCCATGCCAAACCAAACGAATGAAATATTAATCACAAGTGCCATCGCGGATAATTTAGTAGATGGTTCTGCCGGAAGAGATATTGGTATTTGGTCATATGCGCACTTGTTAAATGAAACACTCATGTATCAAGAAGAATTGATAACGATTACTGGTATTGTGGATGCGCCATATAATGTGATTTTTACAAACGATGCACTTGCTGATTTCTTGACGTATTCACAGACACAGCATATGTCAATAGAATGGTTTGATACATCTACACTTTTGTATGGGGCATTACCAACAGAAGATGCACTTTTAGTTCCAGCTTCTCTTGGGGTATTTAATAGTAATATGAATTTTCCTTTAGAAATAGAAGGTGTGACCATTAGTGGTGTTTATGATGATACAGATATAAACCCATATGTTTTTGTTACTGAGACTTACTTAGAACAACTCAGATTTGAAAATAACTCAAGATATTTTATTTATACAACGAATTTAGATGCTGTTTCGACTGAACTCAATAATTTTGATGTAATCGTAGAAGATTTACTAGAAAATGCGACAAGAATAATTGAAAGTGAACAACAAGTTGCACTGATTTCAACGTTGACAACGTCCCTTGTTGTGGTTGGATTTGCGGGCTTAGGATTTTATTTTGTGATTCGTTCAAGTTTGGTGAAACGTCAATATGAAATTGCAATTATGCGTGCAATCGGTGTTTATAAAAAAGATATTATGCGCGCATTTATCATAGAAATTCTCTTGCTTACAACCATCACCACACTTATTGGATATGGCATTGCGACCTATGGTTTTTCATTACTTTCAGATAGTTTTTTAGGAGAGTTTAATTTATTCAATGTCACGTTTATTTCAGTGATTGGTGGTATCGTTGTTTTATATGTTTCTAACTTGATCGCTGGGTTATTACCTGTTTGGTTATTGCTTAATAAAACACCTGCACAAATTCTATCTAAATATGATATGTAAAAAAAATAGCCTTTGAAAGGCTATTTTTATATAATTTTTGCAACATCATCAAAAGGTAATCGTACTGAAGGAAATCCTTCCTCAGCTGCTTTACCTATCGAGATAATCATGACGGGTGAATAACGATCTTTATCTAGATCAACCACGTCATGAATCATTTCATGATTAAAGCCACCAATAGGGCATGTATCGTAACCGTGTTCACGCGCAACATACATTAAATTCATAGCGGCTAAACCACAATCGATCATACCACTTACATTTAATTTACTTAAGTCTACTTT
>JAYOFY010000009.1:4968-15044 GCA_038117465.1 Acholeplasmataceae bacterium | reverse complement strand
CTGGACACTTAGCAATGAACAAAACAACAAAACAAAACAGACAATTACGAGGTGAGACTCAAGTATCAGATTCAGATAAGAAACGTATTAAAAGTCTCATTTCTAATATGTTATAAGGAGAACAACAATGCCAAGAGTAAAAGGTGGTACGGTTGCACGCAATCGTCGTAAAAAAATATTAAAATTAGCTAAAGGTTATGTTGGTTCTCGTTCATTACTCTATCGTACAGCAAATGAACAGGTCATGAAGTCATTATCATATGCCTACAGAGACCGTAAACAACGTAAAAGAGAATTTAGAAAATTATGGATTCAACGTATTAATGCCGCAGCAAAACAATTAAACTTCAAGTATTCATTACTTATTCATGGATTAGCACTTGCAAATGTACAAGTGAATCGTAAAATGTTAGCAGATATCGCAGTGTCACATCCTGAAGACTTTAAAGCATATGTAACCATTGCACAAGAAGCGATTAAAGGTAACTTACCTAAACCAGTTAAAGTAAAAGTTAAAGAAGTTGAAGAAAAGGCACCAAAGGCAGAAGTTATTGAACCTGTTGAAAAAGTCGCAACAAAAACTACTGCAGCTAAAAAGCCAGCAGCAGCAAAAGCAACAACATCAAAAGCAACTGCAGCTAAAAAGCCAGCAGCAGCAAAAGCAACAACATCAAAAGCAACTGAAGCTAAAAAACCTGCAGCAGCAAAAGCAACAACAACAAAAGCAACTGCAGCTAAAAAACCTGCAGCAGCAAAAGCATCAACAACAAAAGCAACTGCAGCTAAAAAACCTGCTACAGCAAAAGCAACAACAACAAAAACTACAGCAGCTAAAAAACCTGCAGCTAAAAAAGAAGCTTAATTCAAGAAAAGAATGCATTCGCATTCTTTTTTTTGTATAATAAATGATATGAAGTTAAGAATATCATTAAGTGTCATTATTTTACTCTTCGTGATGATCCTATATCCAAGTTTGCTCATTTTATTGGAGCCGTATGGTCAAGGCATTGTTACAATTATCCTTATTTGTATCCTTGCGATGCTCTCTTTTTTTGTATTCAGTGGTGTTCAGAAATTGTTAGTATATGCCATTTATATTGGATTTACTTTATTATTTTTATTTTTGTTTCCTGCAGACTATCAAGTTTTAATTGCATTCATTGCATCTTTAATTATGATCATACATCCATTGTCAAAATTTGAATTTTATTTATCAAAAAAAATGAGTCCAAGTTTTAAAAGTCCAATAAGAATTCATTTGAGTGGTTCTTATTGGCCATATTTTGAATATAGAAAAGCAATGAAAGCTTATTACCATCTACCGCAATCAAAAAAACTACATAAAAATAAGTGGTATTTACTTTCTAGACAACTCACAACATTAGGTCTTTTATTTGCAGGTATATTTTTAATCATCAATGAGACATCTAATATTGTGAATGCCTTAGATGCATTTTCTTTTATTCGTTTTTTTAATCTATATATCGTTTTTTTGTTAGTTCTAATGAGTTATTACGCATATAAAAAAGGCTTTACAACTGTGATTAGAGCACTCATGATAGGTATTTTACCTATGATCATATATATATTACTTACATCTTCATTTGATGCGTATCTAAGATTACCGATGTTACTGATGGTATCGACAGTGTTTGCATTTATATTTGTTTTTGAATATCAACGTTATTATGATCGTGTAACGATCGATGTATTTGATTATCATGAAGAAGAAAATAAACGCATTGTGTATGCAAATTCTCTTTTTGAACCGATTATTTATAATGACACCTATATCTTATCATCTCACTATTTAATAAAAATTTCACTTACAACATTTCATAAACATTTACATGAGATATTAAAATATATGAATAAACATCATATCATTTTAACTGCTTATGCATATGGTGAACAAATGTTTCATTTGTATGCTGACTTTCATTTTAAAGATCGAGCAAAAGTCGATTTATTCAAAACTTTTTTAGAATCTCTCTTTACGATTGGTATACCATTTGAACTTCAAGAGGATAAACATAAATTACTTTATGAAAAAAAGTTTTATCATCAACCAGCTTACATCATTGCGAGAGCGAAGCATTTGGCAAGACAACTAGAAGATGTCAGTAATGAAAAAATCATTATTATCTCTGTTTTGATGTTTTTTGAAAATATGGATATGCTTAAAAAAATAAAAAAGTCATATACATTCAATTATATTGAATCGATGTCAATGGATGCATATCACACCATTAAAATTGATGTACCTGTCCCTAATAATGGCTTTGTTATTGAAACTACAGTAAAAGATATACTAAGTGTTATGTCAATAAATAAAGGTCAGTTCATACGAATTCTTGTTTCAAAAATAATTTAAGTTATGTTATAATACAAATAACCTAGAAAGTACCGTTAGAACCCAAATTATCATTTTGGGGATGAATACTGTATGGGTGTGAAAGCCATTTAATGGAATCCCAAAGTACAGCACACGCGTTCCCCACCTGAACATACCATGTTCTATCGCTTTCTAGGGATTTTTTTATATTTAGGAGGAAACAATGTCTACTTTAAAAACATTAACTCAATTACCTGGTATTCCTGGGCATGAGTCTAGAGTAAAAGCCTTTATCAAAGATGAACTTAATAAAGAAAATGCAGAGATTTTAGAAGATAATTTAGGATCATTAATTGCAAAAAAAGGTACTCAAGGACCTAAAATCATGATTGCAGGACATATGGATGAAATTGGACTTATTATTTCTGCCATTACTAATGAAGGTTTTATCAAATTTCAAACCGTAGGTGGTTGGTTCTCGCAAGTCATGCTGGCGCAGTTATGGGATATACACACAGATAATGGTATTCTCATAGGTGTTACAGGGATTAAACCTCCACATTTAATTCCACTTGATCAGAGAAGTAAAGCGATTCCGATGGATGATTTATTCATCGATATTGGGGTTGCTTCAAAAGAAGAGGCTTTAGAAAAAGGCATTCAAATTGGACAAATGATCACGCCGCATAATGACTATTATGAACTTGCAAATCCTCATTATCATTTGGCAAAAGCATTTGATAATCGGGTAGGATCCTATGTTGTTTTAGAGGCATTTAAACGTGCCGAACCAAAAAATGCTCAACTGTATGCAACATTCACAGTACAAGAAGAAGTCGGTTTAAGAGGTGCAAAGACAACAAGTTATATCGTTGAACCTGATCTAGCAGTTTCCGTTGATACTGGGGTAGGAAACGATGTTCCAAAAGGCGATAAAAACGAACAAACACTTGGTCAAGGTCCTCAAATCTATTTATTTGATCGTACAACGATCGGTCATCCAAAGTTACGACGTCATTTACTAAATCTTGCAAAAAAGCATGATATTCCAACACAACAACCTTATATCAAACAAGGTGGTACTGATGCTGGGAATATGCATCTTGCACATCGTGGTGCACCTGCAGTGTCCCTTGGTATACCAACAAGATACATGCACTCTCATTATTCAATGATACACACGGATGATGTAGAACATGCGATTAAGCTCTTAGTAGCATTTATAAATGCATGTGATGAAGATACTTTACTAGAAATTAAAAAATAGGCAAGAAACATTGCTTTTTTTTTTTATGAGCAAATGTTATAATGACATTGAAGGGAATAATAGCGATGAAAGAAGCCATAAAAGTATCTAATATTACATGTGCAAATTGCGCTCAAACAATCACACAATATTTTGATGACTTAGATGATATTCAAGCAAATGTCCATGTGACTTCAAAACGTGTCACTTTCACATATGATGAACAAAAATATCAAACAGATGATTTAATTCATCATTTAAGCATTATTGGTTATCATGCCATTATGACGTCTGATGATGCGAAAAAGCAACGAAAAAAAGATGCTTTTGATCTTATTTTAGGAACGATACTTACATTACTGTTATTATATACCATGGTGCATCATCTAGGATTACCTTTAGGTGTACCAAATTTTCTCATGAACGGGTATATTCAATGGGCAATTTCGACACCCATTTTATTTTATGTGGGTAGACGCTTTTTTTACCAAACGTATCATCAAATCAAATCAAAAAATTTAGGAATGGACACACTCGTTGTTATTGGAACAACTTCTGCTTACATATTAAGTATTATTGAAACCATTTCTAATCCAAATATGATGATGGCAAATCTTTATTTTGAAACAACTGCAGTCATTATTTGGATGGTACTAATCGGACATACTTTTGAAAACAGAGTGAAAGAAAAAACATCGGATGAATTATTTACTTTGATGTCACTCGGTGCAAAAGAAGCAAGAGTAAAAACAAAAGATGGTCTTGTCATGATCCCAATAAGTCAAGTAAAACTTCATGACATTGTGGTCGTACTTGCCAATGAAAAAATACCAGTAGACGGAAAAATTGTTTCAGGACAAACCTATATTGATGAACAAATGCTCACAGGCGAATCGATGCCTGTTGTAAAATCAATTGGCCAAGATGTCTATGGTGCAACACTCAATATGATGGAAACCATTGAGGTCGAAGTGTTAAAAGAAGGTCATGAGACCATGTTACAGTCCATTATTAACACAGTGATGGAAACAGCCTTAATCAAGCCTAAGATTCAACGTGTTGCCGATCAAATCGCAAAATTATTTGTTCCAGTTGTTGTTATGATAGCACTTATGACCATGATTGTATGGACCATAATCGATCCTAATAATTTTAATGAGGGTATAAAAGCTACCATTGCGGTATTAGTGATTAGTTGTCCTTGTGCATTAGGATTAGCAACACCAACATCCATTTCAGTCGCAAGTGGTATTGCCTTTAAAAGAGGTATATTATATAAAGGTGGTGCATTTTTTGAACAAGCGCAACAACTAAATGCCATAGCATTTGATAAAACTGGTACACTAACAAAAGGTGAACCACAAGTCGTTCATATCGAAGGTGATGTGTTATCCATTGCAGCATCACTTGAATATCACGCGAATCATCCTCTTGCTAAAGCTGTCATGGAAGCATACAATGATACCATCATTGATGCAAAAGAACTAGACATTGTCATCGGAAAAGGATTAACTGGAAAAATACATGATGAGACATACATCATTGGTTCAAAATCATTTTTACAATCTAAAAATATAGATATCCAATTTGATACAGACGCCTATCATCACGAAGGTAAAACTGTGATATATGTTGCGAATGTAAGTGCATGTCTTGGGTATCTCGTGATTGAAGATACACTCAAAGACGATGCAATAAAACTCATAGAAGAACTTAAAAAAAGAAATATTACACCTATTATGATTACGGGAGACCACCAAAAAACAGCTGCTTCAATTGCAACAAGACTTGGTATAGATACCTTTTATTCAGAAGTATTACCACAAGATAAAGCAAACATTATTAAAAACCTTCAAGAAAAAGGATATCGAGTTGCATTTGTTGGTGATGGCATGAATGACGCACCAGCATTAACCATGGCACATGTTGGCTTTGCTGTTCACAGTGGTCATGATGTTGCACTTGATGCGTCAGATGTTACATTAATGTCTGCAGAATTAAAACTTGTAGTAGATGCGTTAGATTTATCTAAAGCAACCTTGAAAAATATTAAATTAAATTTCTTATGGGCATTTTCGTACAATATGATTTTGATTCCTGTCGCTGCCTTAGGATTACTTGATCCTACACTTGCAGGTATTGGGATGGCCTTTTCATCGCTCATGGTTGTATTAAATGCCTTAAGTTTAAAACGTTTTAAATTTATAAAGTTATAGGAGAATTATATGACAATAAAAGTAACCAATATGACATGCCAACACTGCGTAAGAACCATTCAAATGGCACTCATTAAAAACAAAATTATTGCTGACATCAACTTAAATGAACAAACGGTGTCAGTTTCAAATGATGTATCTGAATCAGAAGTCAAAAAAGTCATTCATAATGCTGGCTATGAGACAGCATGAGAATAACAACAGGTAAATATAAAGGTAGAGTATTACAAAGAGTTGGAACAAAAGAGACAAGAGAAACATCAAATATGGTCAAACAAGCGGTGTTTAACATCTTATTTGATGTTTCAGATCAACTTGTCTTAGATGTTTTTGCAGGATCTGGTCAATATGGTTTTGAGGCACTCAGCAGAGGTGCTAAAAAGGCAATCTTTATTGATCATCAAAAACAAGCGTCTATGACCATATTAGAAAATGCACAAATGCTTCAATGTCAACAAGACATTGAGATTTACGAACAAAACATAACTAAAAAAGTTTTAGACATGATTTCTGATACCATTGATATCACATTTGTAGATCCTCCCTATCATTATCAAGACTATGAACAATTGTTTTACATACTGCCAAAATCGAAAAAAATCATTATTGAAGCAGAAAAAAAGACCCAACTAAACGACATCATTGGATCTTATGAGAAAATAAAAGAAAAAATTTATGGCATCAAAAAAGTTTTTTTATATCATTTACTTTAAACGTCTCACACGAGGCGTTTTGTTTTTTATCGTAATCATAACAAATTGATACTTTTTTAAGTCTAATAAAACAGATGGGACATTATTTATGATTGTTCCACCATTAAAAATATCAGCATGAATGTCATCAATCGGTAACATGAATACATGGACTTTCATGCGATCCGCATAATATATCCCCACATAATCTAATATGTATGAATCTGAGGATAAAAACGAATCAAATCGCACTTTAAAAACTTTTTTAGGCACATCAAATTGATACACGTTTTGTATACTTTTACCAACAATAATATATACATATTCTTTAGTTTCTTTAAAAACATATAATAATGTAATGATATTCATCATGAGTAGTGCAATGATTAAAAGTGTGTCTATACCTCCTAAAGTCACATAAATAAATCCTGCAGAAAGCCATGTAATAGTGGTAATCGCATATACTATTGTACGATCTAAATATTTTGTTTTAAATGATGTATCGATTCCTTTATGCTTTTTTATTAATTTCAATGAAATCGAATCAAATAAAAGAATATATAATACCAAACTTATGATGGAAGCAACAAAATCAAGTATCCCAGAGACATTATTGATATCAGAAATAATCAAGATGAGTTGGTAGATTACAATGATCAAAAGTGCTACGCGACCATACTTTGTGTTTCTAAATAAAAGTCGTATTACATAACCAATAAAAAAAAGTCTTAAACTTGTAAATAAAATGTTCACGATGATTGCTACTAAAAACATCATAAATTCTCCATTTCACTTGTATTTTAGCATATCTTCTTATAAAATATGAATAGAAATGAGGGAACTTATGGAAATATCAGTTGTATTATTTATTGTTATCATTATCTTGGTATTACTGGCTGGAGGCGTGATTGGTTTTTTCTTAGCAAGAGCTTGGTTTAAACGTTACTTAGAAAAAAATCCACCAGTGAATGAAAATATGATTAAAGAAATGATGCGTCAAATGGGAAGAACACCTTCTCAAAAACAAGTCAATCAAATTTTGAATTCTATGAATCAATACAAATAAAAAACGCGAAATTCGCGTTTTTTTATTGTTTTCTTTTAAATATAAATTCTTTTCCTTGACCTAAGCGCTTTAAATTACTTATATGACGATAAAATATGATCACTGCAATGATGACAATCACAAGTGATTCTAATGCGTATGTTTCAAGTCCCTTACTTGTTAATCCTGCAAAAAAGGATGGAAATAAACTATATAACAATGGACGTAATATCATAAGTAGAAGTGTAATGCCTGCTGCTGATAACGATGCAATAGAAACAATACGATTTTTAAAGAAAACAAGTAGAAAGGTAATGATCGCGACTAAAGCAATGAGCGGTTCAATAAATAAGATAACACCAGCAGTGGTTGCCATTGCTTTACCACCTTTAAATCCAATATAAATTGGATATACATGCCCAATTACAGCAACAAAACCGTATAATATTTCAGTATTAAATGGTGATAATATATAAAACTGTTCCCACTTAAAGAGCCATAAAAGGCCCATAACGAATCCGCCTTTTAAAAAATCAAAAACAAACGCCCAAATACCAATTTTAAAACCTAGTACTCGAACGGTGTTCGTTGCGCCAGTATTTCCAGAACCATGTTCTCTTATATCAATGCCTCTAAATACTTTTCCTAAGATGAGTCCAGTTGGAATCGACCCTAATATATATGATAATAATATGAGTAAAATGATATAAACAATTTGCATAATATTGATACCCCGTGAAATATTATAACACAATATAAAAAAAGTATATCCTATTCAATTATCATAAAAAATCGCATTATTATTTATTTTTTGTTATAATTAAGAAGATAAATCAAGGAGAAACATATGCAAAATTACGATGAATCGTCCATTCAAATACTTGGCGGATTAAAAGCAGTACGTAAAAGACCCGGTATGTATATCGGTTCAACAGATGGTCGTGGCTTACATCACCTTGTTTGGGAAATCATGGATAATGCGATAGATGAAGCGTTATCTGGATTTGGTAATCAAATAAAATTAACGATTAAACAAGATAATTCAATTATGGTAGAAGATCATGGTCGTGGCATCCCTTATAAAATGCATGCATCAGGTAAACCAACGACAGAAGTTATTTTTATGACATTACATGCTGGTGGTAAATTTTCTGAGACTGGTGGTTATAAAGTTTCTGGAGGTTTACATGGTGTTGGATCCTCTGTTGTGAATGCACTTTCTCAATATTTAGATTTAACAATTTATAGAGATGGCGGAATTTGGCATCAGCGCTTTGAAGATGGTGGATCAAAAGTCAGTGAATTAGAACGTTTAGGTGATACAAAAAAAACAGGCACTACAATCACTTTTAAACCGGATCCATCGATATTTTCAACAACGCTCTTTTCATTTGATCAAATAAAAGAGCGTATGAGAGAAACAGCCTTTCTAATTAAAGGATTAGAAATGGTTATTGTTGATGAAAGAAATCAACATAAAGAAGTTTTTAAATATGAAGAGGGTATTAAAGCTTTTGTTCATCATGTAAATGGAGATGAAAAAGGTCTTCATGAAACAATATATTTTGAGGGTTTTTATAAACCAGCTAAAAAAACGCATGGTATTGAAGTAGAAGTTGCAATGCAATTTACTAGCAATTACAATGAGCAGCTCTTTTCATTTGTAAACAATGTGCGAACCAAAGACGGTGGTACCCATGAGAGTGGCTTTAGATCAGCACTCACAAGAGCTTTAAACGATTATGCAAGAAAATATCAACTCATCAAAGAAAAAGACTCTAATTTAGAGGGCACAGATATTAGAGAAGGTTTAACTACTGTCATTTCTCTAAGAATACCTGAAGATTTATTAGAATTTGAGGGACAAACAAAAGGTAAGTTAGGAACACCTGATGCAAGAACAGCTTCGGATAATGTAGTTTATGAACACATCACGACCTACTTAGAAGAAAATAAAACTGTTGCCTATACAATTATTGAACGCGCTCAGTATGCTCAAAAAGCACGTGAAGCAGCGAGAAAAGCACGTGATGAAGCACGAACTGGTAAAGTTAAAAATAAAAAAGATGTTTCCTTATCAGGAAAACTATCTCCTGCACAATCAAAAGATAAGTCGATCAATGAGTTGTTTTTAGTAGAGGGGGATTCTGCTGGAGGTTCTGCAAAACAAGGTAGAAATAGACGTTTCCAAGCGATTTTGCCATTAAGAGGAAAAGTCATTAATACAGAAAAAGCAACATTAGATGCCATTCTTAAAAATGAAGAAAGTGGCACAATCATTCATACCATTGGTGCTGACTTTGGAATCAATTTTAATATTGAGCAATGCCAATATAATAAAGTCATTATTATGACTGACGCGGATACCGATGGCGCACATATTCAAGTATTACTTATGACCTTTTTCTTTCGTTTTATGCGTCCACTTATTGAGCATGGAAAACTATTTATCGCACAACCACCATTTTATAAACTTACCAAAAAAGGCGCGAAAAAACAATCTGTGATTTATGCTTGGAGTGATGAAGAACTTAGATCCTAT
>JAYOFY010000009.1:0-4958 GCA_038117465.1 Acholeplasmataceae bacterium | reverse complement strand
TCCTATCTTCAAAAGGGTCAGTATACAATCCAGCGTTTTAAAGGTCTCGGTGAAATGAATGCCGATCAACTTTGGGAAACGACGATGAACCCTGAATCACGCAAACTTATTCAAGTAACCATCGATGACTTAAATGTCTCTGATAAACAGTTATCAATATTGATGGGAGATGATGTCACTCCACGTCGTGCTTGGATTGAAGACCATATTGATTTTGAAGTCACTGATGATTTTGATCCAAACTTAGGAGCACAAGATGCCTAAACTTAAACAAACATTAGATCAATTTGTTGAAACACTCCTCAAAGAATCCTTTGAGGATATTTTGGCTGACCGTTTTGGAAGATACTCCAAATATATTATTCAGGATCGTGCACTACCTGACGCAAGAGATGGTTTAAAACCGGTTCAAAGACGTATATTGTATGCGATGCAGCAATTAGGTATGACAAGCAATCAACCATACAAAAAATCTGCAAGAATCGCTGGTGAAGTCATGGGTAAATATCACCCCCATGGTGATTCCTCAATCTATGATGCAATGGTAAGACTTTCACAAGATTTTAAGATGCACATCCCGCTTATTGACATGCATGGTAACAACGGATCTATTGATGGTGATAGTGCTGCAGCCATGCGTTACACAGAAGCACGTTTATCAAAAGCTGCAGAATTATTACTACAAGATATCAACGCTAGAACTGTCCCACTTGTGCCAAACTTTGATGATGAAGAAGTGGAGCCAACCGTTTTACCTGCGAAATTTCCAAACTTACTTGTAAATGGTGCAACGGGTATTTCAGCTGGTTATGCAACAAAAATACCACCACATAATATTAAAGAGGTGATTTCTGCAACGATTGCACTCATCAAGAATGAACACCTCACATCTCAAGATTTAATGAAATATATTAAAGGGCCTGATTTCCCAACGGGTGGACTTGTTCAAGGCATCGATGGTATTTCACAAGCACTAGAAAAAGGCCATGGAAAAGTTGTTTTACGTGCAAATTATCATTTAGAAGAAATTAAAAAGGATCAACACAGAATTGTCATTGATGAAATACCTTATGAAGTAAACAAAGCAGAACTTGTAAAAAACATTGATGCATTAAGACTCAATAAAAAATTAGATGATTTGTTAGAAGTACGCGATGAGTCAGATCAAGAAGGACTTCGCATCGCAATAGATCTAAAAAAAGGTCGACAACCGGATTTATCCATCAACTATTTATTCAAGCATACGGATTTACAAATCAATTATCACTATAATATGGTTGCAATTTTAAATCACCGACCTGAACAAGTTGGTATTATCCCAATACTAAAAGCCTATATTTATCATCAAAAAGATGTTGTAACCAATCGCACGAATTATGATTTAAAACGTGCTTCCATTCGTCTTCATATTGTTGAAGGTCTTATACGCATGGTGTCTGTAATCAATGATATTATTGCGATTATTCGATCATCTAAAAATAAACAAGATGCAAAAGAAAACATCATCAAAACATTTGATTTCTCTTCAGAACAGGCAGAAGCAATTGTAACGTTACAACTTTACAGACTATCCAATACCGATATTACCTCTCTTGAATCTGAAGCAAAAGATTTACAAGAAAAAATACATTACTTCCAATCCATCCTCAACTCAGATGAAAAATTATCTGAAGTCATCATTGAAGAATTAGAATCCACAAGTAAAGCAATTGGCGTGAAGCGTCGCTCAATGATCGAAGAGGAAGTTGAAACTATTAAAATTGATGAAAAAGACTTAATTGTTGAAGAGAATGTCATGATTGGTTTTAGTCGCGATGGCTATTTAAAACGATCAAATTTAAAAAGTTATCAACTATCCAGTCAAACTGGACTTAAATCAGAAGACACACTTATCTATCTTGAAGAACTTACGACACTTCATCATCTTATCATCTTTACGAATTTAGGAAACTTTGCATTTATTCCTGTTTATAAAATAGATGACCAAAAATGGAAAGATCTCGGTGTTTATATCAATAACATCGTTCCTTTTGAAGAAGGAGAAATGGCCATTAAAATCTTTGCATTTAAAACATTTGATGCAAATAAAACTTTTGTACTGGTGACCACTCAAGGACAAATAAAACATGTCACGTTGGATCAATTCGAAATGATACGTTATCAAAAAACCACACGTTGTATGGTATTAGATAAAACAGATGTCCTTGCGGATGTTACACTTGCGATGCATCCATATATTTCTGTGATGACAAATAACGGCATTATGCTCAACATGTCAAGAGATGATGTGCCTTATTACGGATTATCTGCGAGAGGTGTTAAAGCGATTAAACTTTCAGATAAAGATTATGTCACTGCAGTCACCACTTTTGATATTGATTCAGACATACATTTAGTATCCTCGAGAGGTCACATTATCACTTTGAATGCATCTGAGCTTCCTATGTCAAAACGCTTTAGAAAAGGATTTACTGCGATAGAAAAAGTGAAATCTCAGCCTCATATCATCCATTATATGAAAGCAACACCAACAACATTAACTGATGATATCATGATTCAATCATTTAGTGATGCTTCGACCGTTAAGCTACCTTTAAAACAAGCACTTGCAAAAGATAATAAGTTTGGAAAACCGCTTTTCAAAAGTAAAAAAGAAACACATTTACAATCCTATATTTATTATGAACTCGTAGATACTTATCAAAAACCAGTAGAAACAACGCCAAATGATACAACAACATCTCAAGAAACAGATGTTAAAGAAATCCCTAGCAATATCATTAAAAATGAAGAATCTAAAGCAACATTACCGGTAAAAAAAGACAAAACTGTAATTAACAAGGTCTCTACTGATAAAGAAAGTAAAACATCTGACTCAGATAAAGAAATCCCTAAAAAAACCGAAAGCATTCAGCGTCTCACGTTGTTTGATGATGACGATATATGAACGTCTTAAAAAACTATGATGCGTCTCAACCAACATCACTAGAAACAATTATGAAATCTCACAATATGACTGGTTATTGTGCGAATGTCAACGGTCGTTTAAAAGAGTTGTCTGCTTTTGTAAAAGGCAAAAATGATATTGTATTTTTAGATTTACATCATGATGAAGCCATGCGTGTGTATGAAACATCATTACGATTTTTAATTTTATATGCAGCAAATCTCATTGATCCAAGTATTGAAATCACATTTAACTATTCGATTTCAAGATCGATTTATATGGATGTTGCACTTCATTCAATGACGCTAACCTCTTTTCATGAGACCTTACAAAAAACAATAGAAGAAATCATTCATAAAAACATCCCAATCCGTCGTATTCAAATGACTGTTGATGAAGCGAAAGCATATTATGACAATCATTTTTTAAAACATAAAACACATTTATTTGAATTTAGACAAGAGCCCTATGTCAATGCTTATCAAATTGAATCCTATATCAATTATTTATATGGTTATATGGTACCTTCTTCGGGATATATCCATGAATATGAATTATTCATATACAAAGAAGGTTTAATGTTACGTTATCCAAGAGCAGAATATGATGCGAAAATCCCACCATTCAAAGATGAACAAGTCTATAAAAATACGTTAAAAAAAGTTGCGAAATGGTCTGAAATCATTGAAGGTGACACCATAGATAAAGTGAATGCTTACGCACGATCAACGCATGATGCGGTGTCACTCATACAAATGAGTGAATCTAAGCATTCAGCGATGCTTTATGAACTTGCAGAAGATATATCAAGCAAGTATGACCAATTAAAATTAATAGGGATTGCAGGACCTTCATCATCAGGAAAAACTACCTTTGCAAGGCGTCTTCAAATCGAACTTCAAGCACGTGGATTACATCCAGTCGCAATTTCAATTGATGATTATTATTTACATCCTGATTTTGTTCCAAAAAATGATGATGGATCCCCAGATTTAGAACACATTGAATCACTTGATTTAAGACAATTTAATGAAGATTTACTCGCATTAACACAAGGTAAAACGGTTACGCTTCCGCATTTTGATTTCAAAACCAAAACAAGAAAACATGGAAAATCATTGAGGCTCAACCCAAATGAAGTGATCTTAATCGAAGGGATTCATGCACTCAATCAACGACTTACAGAGACCATTGCGAGATCTTATAAATATTTTGTATATATTGCACCTCAAACACAACTCCACATTGATAAACATGCACCTATTCGAGTTTCTGATATGCGTTTATTAAGACGCATTGTACGAGATGCTGTGTACAGAGATACACCTGCAGAAAAAACTTTAGATATGTGGGCTTCGGTACGTCAAGGAGAATTTCGATGGATTTATGATCATCAACAACATGCTGATTACACATTTAATAGTGAACTTGCTTATGAACTAGCCGTTTTAAAAAAACATGCGATACATCGATTAAATACCATCGATCCGATGAGTCCGCATTATATGAAAGCGAATTATTTACTTAAATTTTTAAAATATTTTGATGATATTAAAGATGAACTTGTTCCGAATCATTCACTCATTAGAGAATTCATAGGAGGCAGTGTTTTTGAATGAAAGCATTACAAAATATTGATCGAATTCAAATATCCAGTACAGTGCTTAAAACAATACTCGCGCTTTATGAAAAAAAAGGTGCAAGTTTTTATTATGATAGCGTCCTTAAGAAAGATGCAGATGCATTCAAAAGAAAAAATGTCGAAGATAATCTTTTTGCTTTGTATAAAATGCTTGATTTTGATGTCACGGATGCAAGATTAAGTGCACTTGTAAAAAAAGATTTATCACCAAAAAATAAAACAGAGCAACGTATGCAAAATATCAAGCGTGTCATTGAACTCATTCATGAGCATGAAGATATCGAGTTAACTATTACTGAGTTTTCTGATTTAGCAAAATTACTTTCAAAAAGTTTAGATCAAAATCAATATAATACAACTGTCATAGAA
>JAYOFY010000008.1:7166-18347 GCA_038117465.1 Acholeplasmataceae bacterium | reverse complement strand
TGCCAAATCATCCTGTTGCACTTGAGCTCATCAAAAAAATTGGAAAGCCGATAGTAGCGCCAAGTGCAAATTTATCAGGAAAGCCAAGTGGAACAAACGCGTTAGACGTGTATGAAGATTTTGAAGGAAAAATACCGTATATTATCGAAGGTGAAACATCAGAAGTTGGTATTGAATCAACGATCATCGATACAACGAGAGAACCGTTTGTTATTTTAAGACCAGGGTTTATTACGAAAGAAATGATTGAAAAAGTGTTGAAAAAACCACTTGCTTCAACGATAAATAATGATATTGTCGCCCCAGGAATGATTCATCCACATTATGAACCAGATCACCCTCTGTATATTTTAAGAGGAGATGATACACACATCATTAATTATGTAAATCAAAAAAAAGATGCCCTATTTATAGGACATGAAAGATTTTTACCATTTATAGATATACATAAGTTATCACTTGGAAATAATACTCACGACATGCTTAGATTTTTATATCACGTTTTAAGACAATCAAATCATATGAACATAAAAGCAATCTATACACATGAAATTGATCATGAAGGGTATATGAATAGAATTCTTAAAGCATCAAAAAACCAAATTATTGACGTTTAATAATGACAGGACAACTGAGCATATGATGTGTTCCAAAAGAGATGACAAGCTTTACAACACTAATAAAAGTAAACAAAATATAAGCGAGTGAATGTCCTTGTTCTACAAGTCCAAAAATAAATGCCACAACGAATATTGCGATCCAACCAAACAAAACCTTATGTTTTGTTAAAGATAATATCCATAAAGTAACGATGGTTGTCGAAACATATGTTGCAAAAGCAAGTGAAAAAGGAATATCAAACAACCATATCATGACAAACGGGTAGAGATGAAAAAATGGAAATTTCATCACATAGTCTCCACGCTGGTCATAGTAAGAAATAACAGATGTTGTTGTATTTAAATATGCACCTAAAATAACATCAGTTAACAAAACGACATATACAAATGCTTTCAAAGGATTCAAATAAAAGTTTCGATCGACAAGATAACTTAATAGTACACCTAAAATTAACCATAGTGTTGACCAAAATAAATCAATTTTCTTAAGTTTTTTTCCAAAAAATGGATGCAAGAAATTTGGTACAGATAACATAAATCACGCTACTTTCAATGCCAATATTATAACATAAGGATATGTTGATGAATCAAACAAAAATACTAAAAGCTGTTCGCAATCATGATGTATTACTGCTTGATGTGAGAACAAAAGAAGAATATTTAGAAGGTTATATTCCAGAGGCTATATTGTATCCACTAAGCGAGATACAAAGTGCTACGACATTCGATTTTCCAAAAAATCAAAATATCTATGTGTACTGTCGATCTGGAAGACGTTCTGGTATTGCTAGAAAAATTCTAAGAAAACACGGATACAAAGTCAAAAACATTGGTGGAATACTTAAGTGGAGACTAGAAATTGAAAAAGCAAATCCTTTTGTAAAATAAAATTTACATTACCAAAACTATGTAAATTTTTTCAAAATGTTATAATAAATACATAAACGGAGAATCAAATGCCACTTGTCTATTATGTAGAAGATGATCAATCGATAAGTTATATCATCGAAAAAACAATAGAAAATGCAAATTACTCTGGTGTGAGCTTTAATAAGGGCATGCCTTTTTTAGAGACTTTTAAGAAAAAAATACCGGATCTCATTTTATTAGATCTTATGTTGCCAGATGTATCTGGTATTGATTTAGTGAAAGCTATCAGAAAAATAAACACAGATGTCCCTATTATTATTGTATCCGCATTGCAAGATGAAATGGATAAAGTGACAGCATTGGATGCAGGTGCAGATGATTATATGA
Organism: Acholeplasmataceae bacterium; assembly: GCA_038117465.1. Lineage (GTDB taxonomy): Bacteria > Bacillota_I > Bacilli_A > Acholeplasmatales > Acholeplasmataceae > UBA8290. Next base: position 16,470 of record JAYOFY010000008.1, on the reverse strand, counting down.
CGAAACCCTTTGGTGTTTTAGAATTGACATCTAGAATGCAATCTAAATTAAGGAAGTTGAGAGATTACAAAATCTTATCTTATAAGAATATTGTGATTGATCTTAGGAAACATATTGTAAGAATTTCTGATAAAGAACTATATTTAACGAATAAAGAATTTGATATATTAAGAGTGCTTGTGAAAAATCAACACCAAGTTGTTCCAAAAGAAAATATTTTCCGAGATGTATGGGATACAACTTATATTGGTGAAACAAGAACATTAGATATGCACATAAAATCACTTAGACAAAAACTTTCAGGATGTCAATCAGAAGCAATTATCAAAACCATTCGAGGAGTCGGATATCAAATCGAACCGAAAGTATAAAAAAACCATCATCATTCAAACGATAGCATTTTCCATGTTATCGTTTTTAATAATACCTTTTGTGATGTATTGGATTAATCCTGATCCACTTATAATTACCATTTTAGTAACGCTGCTCATTCTAATAATGGTGGTTTACAATATGTTTATTACATTTCAAGTCAATAAAAGTGCAGCTATTGATGATCAAACGTATGTAGAAATCTTAAAACTCATGCAACATGGTGACCAATCTAAAGAGCTATCTAAAGATGTGATGCAAGATAAGCAATTGATGTTAAATCACATGAAAGAGATGCAAGAAAACTTACAAAAACAAGTATTAAGAAGTGAGCGTTACAGAAAGAGACTTAGACTGATTTTAGATGGTTTGCAATTGGGTATTGTCCTTATTGATAAAGATTACAAAATTACTTATTTTAATAAAAAAATGGAAAGCTTTTTTAATATTAAGGAGAAAGATGTTGGACAATCTATAGATCAACTTGATCTACCACTAACTCTTATTGCGATAATTCATGAAGCAGTATCGCAAGGACCAATTAGAAATGATATTGATTTTAAAAACAAGTTGTATGACATTCAAGTCTCTCCATTTTTAAAAACAGAAGCCAATGAAACACAAGTATTAATCGTTGTTGATGATGTCACATTAGAACGCTCAACGGAACAAATGAAAAAAGATTTCTTTTCATATGCGTCTCATGAATTAAAATCACCGATTACATCCATCAAAGGTTTTGCTGAACTTGTCTTATACGATATGGTCTCTAAAGAAGATGCAAAAAAAGCTTTAACATCGATTGTTGATCAATCAGACATGATGACCACGCTTGTTGAAGATATGCTCATGCTCTCTAGATTAGAAAATTATAAAGAATCTAGACAAATAGAAGTAAACCTCAAAGAAACTCTTAAAGATGTTTTAAGTACTTTAACTCCCGTTATTGAACAAAAAAACATTATCATTTCACATAACATGCATATGATTCACATGGTTTGTGATCCAATGGATATGTTCAAATTATTTAAAAATATTATTGAGAATGCGATTAAATATTCTAAAGATCACGCAAAGGTGACCATTAAATTACATCAAGTGAATCAATCGATAATATTTGTTGTTAAAGATGAGGGATACGGCATTCCAAGTGTACATCAACCCCGTATTTTTGAGAGGTTTTACAGAGTAGATGCATATCGAAATGAAGATGGAACTGGACTAGGACTTGCCATCGTGAAACATATCGTGATGAAATATGAAGGTGTCATTCAATTAGAATCTAAAGTGGATAAAGGAACACTCGTTGAAGTATCGATTCCAATACAAAAAAAGAATCAAGTTTAGACTTGATTTTTTTTTATTTTTTGTTTAAGATGAATAACATATAAATCAAAAAAAGGAAGCATGTCCATTGATCATTGTCTATGATTCTCTTACCGGTCAAGGTAAAAAATTTGCATTTAAACTTGGCTACAAAGCCGTTAATATCAAAGATTATCAAAGTGGTGATGATCCTGTTGTTTTTTTAGTAACACGGAGTTTTAATTTTGGAGAAATTCCTAAAACGACGTATGACTTTTTAAAAACATTTCACAACAGAGTCATTGGTACAGCAGTATCTGGAAACAGAAATTGGGGTACCAATTTTGGGAAAGCCGGAGAAATCATAGAAAAAGAATTTGGTATTCCCCTTGTGACGAAATTTGAGATGGGTGGAATTGACAACGATATAAAGAAAACAAAAAACTTCCTTGAAACGTTTTCGTAGTGATCATAGATGCTAAACGATGAGTTGTTAGAAATAAGCGAATATTAAAGTATTATTTTTTCACACAAAAAATTTACATTTTTTTCAAGTAAAACTCTCTCAAAAAATAAACTTTTTTTGTATAATGTAAACATATTCAAGCAAAATTCAATAGATGAGGTGATTCGAATGGATCGAAATATGGTCCCAGAATGGATATTACTTAATAATCAAGTGATTGATGAAAACGGTGATATAAAAGATTTAAATAAAGATAAAGAGGCTGTAAAGTCTTATTTTTTAAATTATATCAACAAAAAGACACAATTTTTCCATTCACTTGATGAGAAATTAGAATACCTCGTTGAAAATGAATATTACGAAGCAGAATTTTTAAAACGATACACCAAAGAACAAATTGCAGAAATCTATGACATTGCTTATAAAGCAAAATTTAGATTTCCCACCTATATGGGCGCTTTTAAGTTTTATAATGATTACGCACTAAAATCAAGAGATGGCAATAACTTCTTAGAAAGGTATGAAGATAGACTCTCTATTAATGCGTTATATCATGCAAATGGTGATATGGAAAAAGCTAGACGTCTCATTCGATCACTGATTGCGCAAGATTTTACGCCAGCAACTCCAACACTCCTTAACACTGGGAAGAAACATCGCGGTGAATTTGTATCGTGTTTCTTACTTGAAGCAGGAGATTCACTTAATGATATTTCAAGAATTTCTGAGTTTTCAATGCAATTATCAAAAATCGGTGGTGTCGTTGCGATTAATTTAACCAATTTACGTGCCAAAGGTGAATCCATTAAAGGCATCCCAAATGTTTCAAAAGGTGTCGTTGGTGTCATGAAATTATTGGATAATAACTTCAGATACGCCGACCAAATGGGACAAAGAACAGGTGCTGGTGCGGTTTATTTAAATGTCTTCCATCCAGATATCGAAGATTTCTTGCAAACCAAAAAATTAAATGCTGATGATGATATTAGAATCAAAACACTTTCTATGGGTGTTGTCATCCCTGATAAAATGATTGAACTTGCAAGAGAAAACAAAGAAATGTATGTCTTTTATCCACACACCGTGTTTAAAGAGTATGGGAAAGACTTTGCGGATATCGCGATTGAAATGGACCAATGGTACGATGAACTTGCAGAAAATCCAAACGTTAGAAAAAGAAAAATCAATCCAAGAAAATTATTAGATCAAATTGCAACACTTCAAGGGGAAAGTGGATATCCATACATTATGTTTGCAGATAACGTGAACAAACAAAACCCTCTTGAAGATAAAGTGAAATTTTCTAATTTATGTACTGAAATTTTACAGCCAACAATTACATCTCATTACGCTGATTATGACAAAAAAGACCAAGATGATATCGGAATGGATATATCTTGTAATTTAGCTTCGGGTCATATGGGAAACATGATGAAACACAAGACCATTAAAGAAACAGTGAGAGCAGCGATGGATATCATGAATTCAGTCTCGTTGAAAACGGATATTGCATATGTGCCAGCTGTTGCAAAAGCAAACAGAATGAACCGTTCAATTGGATTTGGTATCATGGGACACCATGGTTATATTGTTGAAAACTACATTGCTTATGGTTCTGAAGAAAATATTGATTTGATAGATGTGTTCTTTAATGCAGTAAACTACTATTCACTTGAATATTCTATGGAACTTGCAAAAGAAACAGGACAAAAATTTTACAAATTTGAAAAATCTAAATATGCAGATGGCTCTTATTTTAAAGGACGTGGTGAAATATTACCTAAGACAGATAAAGTGAAAGCTTTATTTGAGGGTATTCAATTACCATCCAATGAGGATTGGAAAGCACTCAAAGAAAATATTAAAAAATATGGTCTTTACAATTCACATCGATTAGCAATTGCACCGAATGGTTCAATTGGATATGTCATGAGTGCAACACCATCACTAACACCGGTGAAACAGTTAGTTGAAGAGAGAACGTATGGAAATTCAAAAACATATTTCCCAATGCCTGCACTTGACGTGGCATCATTCATGTATGAAACGGCATATCGCATGGATAATTTTAAAATTATTGATGTCATTGCAACTGCTCAAAAACATGTGGATCAAGGAATTTCTTTTGAATTAGGGATAACATCTGAAGAAACAACACGAGATTTACAAAAATATTATTTATATGCTCACTATCAAGGTATTAAAACACTTTATTATACAAGAACACAAAAACTCAAAATTAGCGAATGTGAATCATGCGCTGTATAAGGAGATATTATGGCAAGACAACCTTTAAAAAAGAAAGCTGAAGAAAAATTAAAACCTCAATTTCCACAACCTGTTGATTTTGATGGTGCCAATTGGAATGAGATGGAAGATGATTACACACAATTATTTTATGAACAAAACTTGTCTCAATTTTGGCGTCCAGAAGATGTCAGCTTACAGTCAGATTTAAATGTATGGGACATCTTGCCAGATGATGTGAAAGATGCTTATGCAAAAAACTTACTTGTGCTCACGTTTTTAGACACTTATCAAGGCGATATCGGGATGTTGTATCTCGCTCATTAGATGACAGATTTCATCAAAGAAAAGCTGTACTTAATTTTATGGCTGCCATGGAAAATGCAGTGCATGCGAAGAGCTATTCCAATATTTTTATGACGTTTTTACCTAATCATACCATTTCAGAATTATTTGCTTGGGGTAATAAAAACGATAACCTACAAAACATCATGACCCTTATCGTAGGTGCATATGAAGTGCTTGACAGATATACATATGTTAGAAATTATGAACCTGAGAAAGTTGATTTTACTGAAGAAGAATTTCTTGAAGCTCAATGGAAAGCGATGTGTGCATCTGTTTTCCTAGAATCATGGTTATTTTATTCTGGCTTTTACTATCCACTTTACTTTTATGGACAAGGTAAACTTATGCAAGCGGGTGAAATCATTAACTTGATTTTACGAGATGAATCTATTCATGGTTTGTATGTAGGAAAATTATCTCAAGAAATTTTTGAAACATTTGATGTTGAGAAACAAGAAGAACTTAAAGGTTGGATGTTTAATCTTTTACATAAGCTATACAAAGAAACATCAGAGCTCGTTGAAACGATATACGATCCAATCGAACTTTCTCATGATGTGAAAATATTTGTGAGATATAATGCAAATAAAGCACTCATGAACTTAGGATTTGACCCTGTTTATCCACAAGAAGAAGTGAATCCTATTGTTATTAACGGTTTAAATACTGAAACAAAAACGCATGATTTCTTCTCAATGAAAGGTACCGGGTATCAAAAAATGAAAACAGAAGCACTCAAAGATAGTGATTTCGTTTTTGATCAACCTATAAGAGGAGCGAAAGTATCATGATAAAAATGTTAACAAAACCTAATTGTCCACATTGTCAAGCTCTTAAATTGTTTTTAAAACATGCCATGAATGATAAATACGTCAATGACATTGAAGTATATGATCAAGGCGATCAAGAAGAAGCAGTACAAGCATTACTTGATACCCATAATATTCAAGCTTTTCCATCGTTAGTTGCAACATCAGGAGACATCATCAGTGGGTTTCAACCTTCTGCAGTTATGAACTTTACACAAAAACATATGGCAAAAAAATAAAACGACTCAATTGAGTCGTTTTTTTTATCTTTATTATAATGGCAGGGGTAACAGGACTCGAACCCGTACCGACGGTTTTGGAGACCGTTATGCTACCATTGACACCATACCCCTACGCAAAAGATAGTATAACATATTCTTATCGAAAATCAATCTTTAAAGATTGAATTATCATTTTCGATTTTTGGCTGACGCATCGCCTTTTTCTTTTTATAATAGCGCATGACAGATCCATGAAAAAACAAGAAATATGTTACAACAAATACTGCAACTAAGAAAATCACAATAATTCTTGTAAGGATATAACTGTAAGCATTGATATCATCTCTAGTTGTATTCAAATTATATGTTGCAATTTGAATCTCATCAGGAGAATTCTCATCAAATAACGGCATCAGTCTGTAATCATCTGATATAGAAAAATCATTTGTTTTATATAACGCAGCCTCATTACTTTGGGTTTGTGTTGCTAAAAAGATTGGCACAGGTGAAAATTCATAGACGTCATCGTTAACCCAACCATAAAGAATTTCAATTCTTGTGATATCTGCAAATTGTTCTGTTTCTGGAATCACATTATAGCCGTCGTAATCAAACATGAAGAAGACAGGAATATTTTGGAAAGAAAATGGATTATCAATGTCATAAATAAGACTTTTAACATTGGTATAATCGCCATCGACTAAAAAGGTATTATCAGACATTTCAACCGTCATTTTTATGATAGGTCTTTCGAGCAAGGTACCTTCATGTGTAATATGGATATCACTGATCATCATGGCATAACCATCAACACCTAAATCATCGGTTACAGCACCCACTGTTCTAATAGAGAAACGGTATTGAATATCACCCTCTGTTACAGAAATATCAAACAGGTCAGCATTTTCAGAAAAGTATGACAATCCTAATAACGTATTCATGCCTTCCATATAGGCGACTTCATCTTCTAGATTAGGTTCTAAATTATCTTTATAATATGCCTCTAATTGTTGAAAATAACCATAGCCATACACTTGTAAACTCAGCACAGCTATGACGATAAAATATAAAATTCTTAAAAACCATTTTAACATTGTTTCATCCTCATTTTGTCTTTCTTATCTATTATACCAACGAACGCAAAAAATTAGATAAAATCACTTTACATCAAATGAAAATCATGTATAATAGAAATTGCGCTAAGATTTGGCGGTCGTGGCGAAGCGGTTAACGCATCGGGTTGTGGTCCCGACATTGGTGGGTTCGACTCCCATCGGCCGCCCCATATAAATACATAGGCCCATAGCCAAGGGGTAAGGCAAGGGACTTTGACTCCCTCATCGTTGGTTCGAATCCAGCTGGGCCTGCCATTCAAATAACAAAAAGAACGGAAGTTCTTTTTTTTGTAGTAAAAGTCACAGTTATGAGTAGTATTTTATAGGAGGCTTTTATGAAAGAAATTATACTGTTATTACAAGCAATATTCACAGGATTTACACCACCACCACACAATATTTTAGACTTATCCAACTTATATATTCATCCACATAGTCACATGGCACATACGATGGAACCCATTGAAGTAGAGGTGGGTATGACCTATACGTTAGTCATTGATGAAATGTCATTAGGTCAACACCTAGATTACATCACAGATTATGAGATAGAAATAGAAAGTCAATATTATGATTTCTACGCATATCAATTTGACGATGTTTACAGACGTGCTTATGTAAGTTTTACGGCTAGAGATACATGGATTCATATGCATCAAATTCCTGCATCATTTTATGGACATTATCAAATGATGCTTTATCAAGGAACATATGATGCATTTGTTGATTTTGAACACCTACAAGAACCTTCTCTTAAAGAATATACCATTCCAGTTGATACTATGAATTCCGCAATTATTTCTCAATCACCTTTTGTAGGAGATCAAGTAATAATGATTGCTGAGACAGAATCCCTACCAAAATATCAATTATTTAAACACAAAGAAGCTCCGCATTATTATTTAGTACTATTTGAATATTTTGATAGAACTGCACCTACCATATACGGTCCAAGTGAAATTATGGTTTATCAAAGTCAAGAACCCTTATCAAATGAAGCTATTCTCGGTTATTTTAATATTTCAGACAACGCATCTTTCGAAGTTTCCATTATTACGAATAATTATAATCAAACGCAAATTCCAGGTCGATATCAAGTAAAAATACAAGCCATGGATGCCTCTTTGAATATCTCAACGTATATCACCTATATTAATGTTATCGGAGATGAGATCGATGAGGTTGAATTAAAGGTCTATATGATTGAAACGTCCGTTTTCGAAACGTTATCACTCGAAGATATCTATGAGATTATCGATGCATATCTCAATCAACTGAATATGTCTTATGATGATCTTGATATCGTATTAAATACATATTCACGATCAAAAACAACACCTGGAAACTATGAAATTTATTACGATGTCTCAATAAATGATAAAAATCATGAGGGTATCATGCAAATCCAAGTCAATCATCCCTTAGAAGAAAAATCTATACAATATGGGCTTGTTGCAATTGCTGGAGTACTCGCAGGTATCGTATATTTTGGCGTTAGAAAACAACTCAAGAAAAAACGTTGACAAGAAACCTCAAAACATATATAATGACTTTTGCGCGGGTGTGGCGAAATTGGCAGACGCACTAGACTTAGGATCTAGCGCCTTACGGCGTGCAGGTTCAACTCCTGTCACCCGCACCAAAAAAGTTATTAAAGAGGCAAATGCCTCTTTTTTTTGAACGAATTAAGTGAAATTATTTTAAACAAATAGACTTATGAATGGATATTATATAATAATAATGTATAACGTTTATTAAGAAAGGATATATATTATGTTATCCATTGGAACCTTCGTTAAAAATTTTTCTTTGCCAGATAGTCAAGGTGATTTAAGGCAATTATCAGAGTATTACGGGAAACCACTTGTGCTTTACTTTTATCCAAAAGATGATACACCAGGGTGTACGAAACAAGCTTGTGCATTTAGAGATCAATATGACGAATTTACAGAAAAAGGGATTCAAGTCATTGGTATATCTAAAGATTCTCCAGATAAACATGTTGCATTCAAAGAAAAATACAACTTACCATTTATATTGCTTTCAGATGAAAAAAGTGATGTATGTGAATACTTTGGTGTTTGGGTTGAAAAAAGTATGTATGGAAAAAAATATATGGGGATTCAACGTGCAACATTTATATTAGACGCACAAGGTATCATTACGCATGTATTTGAAAAGGCATCACCAGATACAAATGCACAAGACATATTAGAAGTATTATCACGATAACTACTATGTAAAAAAAATGTAAAAAATATCTGTTTTTAAAATAGATATTTTTTATTTCTTTTGACTTTTATGTCTTTTATTATAAAATTATAAATAAACATTTTGTGAAATGAGGTCAAAGATGAAAATTCGTAATATATTAAAAAGTTTTGTTTTACTAGCTTTTATTTTATTTTTAACAGCATGTGG
>JAYOFY010000008.1:0-7156 GCA_038117465.1 Acholeplasmataceae bacterium | reverse complement strand
GATGCAACAGATGAGAACAATGTACCTGTGATTAGCGGTGCCGTAGATCAAACTGTTGAAGTAGGTGATACTCTTGATCTTCTGGAAGGTGTGACGGCATCAGATGTTGAAGATGGCGATCTCACTGCGAATGTAACAGTTAACGATGATAATTTAGATTTAGATGTTGAAGGTACATATACAGTAACCTATCAAGTGACAGATAGTGCAGGAGAACGCGTTGAAGTTTCTGTCACCATTACAGTTAATCCAAAAGCTGAACTCACTGATGAAGACCGTGTACAAGAGGATTTAGAGGCGTATCAAGCATGGCTTGAAGCGAATCCAGGTAGTTATGACTTCATTAAAAGAGGCGAAGTTCACAGATCCGTTGTAAGTTGGAGATCAAATTCACCTTATTTATCAAATGAAGGTGTGTTATTACCACTGCCATATGGCATGGATGCTGCCACTGCAACATATACTGGGACGTTTGTGTACAGAAACGCAAGTGTCAGTGCAACGTTTGAGGTGGATTTAAAACCAGCTGAACCGGTTGTGATTGCAACTTCACGGTCAGTACCTTTTGAAAACACAACAACGGAATATGATGTTGCTGATGGAAGTTTAACATTATATTTTGAAGAAGATGGCTATGTACCTTATGTCAAAGTGTTAGATTTCTTTGACTTGCTTGAAGGATTTGTTGATCCAGAGGTGGATATCACGGTTACTACAGAAGGTAATGTACTCACAATGTTTTATGTGTATTATGACGAAGATGAGGATGAGTCATATGATTTAGAACTTATCATTGATGCGGATACAAACACAATTTCAACCAATGATCCAGGTTTTTACTGGGCATATATTTATTCAACTGAAACAAATTATGGTCGTCACATCGAATATGATTACGACAATCCGAATGCACACTACTATGAAGGTAGCGATGTTGTTTATGATTTAACAAAATATAATTTAGATATTGTTGTATACGAAGGCGAAATCGTAGTTCCTTATTACACAGTGAACCAATTATTTGCTGGCTCAAGTTATTACAATGTATATTACAACAATCAAAAATTATATGGGATCTACGGAACACCCGCAGATGATAGCGATGAATATACTAGTATGAAAACTTCTAACATGAACGGAAAAGAGTTTCCACATGATCTAGCAGTTCATAATTTTAATGTATTAGCATTCAATTTAGATTATTTCTATGGATTAAAAGAATTACTTGAAATTGATTCATTTTATGAGCTTATGTATCCGTTAGGATCTAGATTATTGTCTTCAGATCCTGCAACATTTGAATTGGCATTAAGAGATTTATTATTAAAAGATATTGATGAACCACACACATCTTACGGATATCCAGGATATTTTAACGAAGTAAGTGATGATGGTCCAGCAGTCAATACACTCAGTGTATATGGCTCTCGATTCCAAAATTGGTATTATGATGGTTATATTGATGTGGATGATGCAATTGGTGCGAAATGGGGAGAATCAACAGATGGTTCTTGGAATGCATATTCTGGATTAAGACCTAACTATTGGTTCTTAGATGATGCGAAAACAAGTGTTGTTATTACGCTCAATGGATTTAGAACATCTGATATCGAAGAATCTACAGCATTTGACCATGCAATTGTATCTGATATGCTACGCACTGAAAATATTAATCTATTACCTAATATCGATGGTTCAACAAAAATATTTTATTACAATCAATCGGATAACGATGATCGACAAGTGTCGATGTTAGTGAAAGGTTTAGATGCGAACTATGTCTCAGCTTATGGTGCAGCATTAGAAACTGCAGGCTTTGCAAAAGTTGTTGAAGAGACAGTAAATCAAGCCAAAAAAGATGGATACTACAGTATTACTGTTGGTGATGTCTCATATATGGTTCAATTATCTTTTGATGAAGAAAATGCATTATTTTATGTCGGTATTGCAAATCAATTACCAACATCATATACCTCTGACTGGCCATTTGAAGTTGATATTGAAGCCATGATTGAAGGGGATAGTGCAGTTTATTTAGAAATGGTGATGGATCAAGTTACTGCTGAAGCACCTAATCTAGTCAATGCAATGTTGGATTTAACTTGGAACACTGGTGGTAATGTTGGTGCATTATATAGAGTCGTAGGATTTATTACAAGTCAACCATTTATGACAGCAAGAATTAGTGGTAATACAGGTGGAGCATCAAGCAGTTATGTATATATTGATGGTGTACCAGTATATGATAATTTAAATTGGGCATTACTTACATCACCACTAACATTTAGTGCTGCTAACTCACTTGCAACAATCTTTAAGATGAATAATCTAGGTCCAATTATAGGTCTTACATCTGGTGGTGGTGCATCTTCTATCACGCCTATCTTACTTCCAAGTGGAACATCATTTACCATGAGTTCGAATAGTGTTGGTGCAGTACGAACAGGTAGTGGTACAGAAGAAGATCCTTATGTATATGAAAACAATGAATTTGGTATTGAACCAGACATTGTGATCTCGATTGAAGAAATTTATAACGAAGAAATCTTGCTTACTGCATTTGAATAAAGTATAAATACATGAATGTAAGGCTTATAACGTGTTAGAAAACGTTTTCAATGCATTTAAAATAAGTAAAAAGATTGAAAAAAAATATTTTTTGGTATAATGATTAACAAATAATTAAAAAAAGGAGATTTAATGAATGAAAATTTCTAAAAAATTATTAGGATTATTCATGTTATTATTCGCAACCGTTTTATTAGCGGCGTGTGGCGAAGAAGACCTTCCTCCGGTATTCGCTGGAGTAGGTAATGCATCAATTGCTGTATTTGATGAATTCGATCCTTTAGCAGGAGTCACTGCAACTGACGTTGAAGATGGTGATTTAACTGCTGCGATTGAAGTAACAGCGAATACAGTAGATAATCTAACTGCTGGTACTTACTCAGTATCTTACTCAGTAGAAGATAGTGCTGGAAATGTTGCAACTGCATCACGTTCAGTCACAGTAAATCCTCCAGCTCCAGAAGATTATCCGTTAGCTGACTATCAAGAAGGTGTCAACTTATCATTACTTGATGGTGAACAAAAAGATATCTTATTTGCTGCGGCAGAATCATATCTATTAGAAAATGTCATCGCGGGTGTTCCACTATATACGGGTGCATCACGTGTCATGTTCTCAAACCGTGTACAACTATTCTCTGAAGAATTTAACGGTGTTCTTGGATTTGGTACTGCATTCTCTCAATTAACAGCAGATGACTCTACTGTTGAAATGTTACCTGGTCAAATGGGTAACGCAGGTGAATATACTTGGCGTTCCTCATTCTCTACAAACCCAACAACATTAAACCCATGGTTAGCAGATGATTCAGTATCATCAGATTTCATTGATTTATTTACTGGTGGATTTTATGAATTTGATTTCGACGCATCTAAAACAGGTTACGAGATCAATCCTTCATTTGCTAAGTCAGCTCCTATCGCTGTGAATCCAGAAACAATTAATGGTAAAGATTATTCAACAGTATGGCAAATTCCAGTACGCGATGATCTTACTTGGACATTCCACCCAGATATTGATACTTCAGGTTTTGCTGCTGGCTTTGAAAAATTAGATGCTAGTGACTGGTTATGGACTTGGAAATTAGCCCTTGACAACCAATGGTTCCGTGCAATTTCAGGTGGTGGTGACTTTATTACTAAAGGTATTAAAGGTGCTGCTGAATATGTTGCAGGTACAGGTTCTTGGGAAGATGTCGGTATTTCTATTGTTGATGGAAACACCATTCAATTAGAATATGTATCTGAACAATCAGAATTTGATGTTGTTTATGGATTTACTGGTGCTTCTTTAGCTGCATTAAACCAAGAATTATATGAATCACTTGGTGCAACACAAGAAGAGCGTGAAGTTGCTTATGGTCAATCACCAACAACGATTGCTGCAAACGGTGTCTATTATATTGATGCTTATACACCTGACCAATTAATCACTGCGAAGAAAAATGCTGCATATGTCGATGCTGACAAATACTACTATACAGGTCAACAATTCAGATTTATTTCTGGTTCTGAACAATTATTTGAAGAATTCTTAGCTGGACGTTTAGAAAGTGCATCTGTACCTTCTGCGCGTGTTACTGAATTCTTAAATGACCCACGTGTGAAAACTTCTCCAGCGGCTACAACTTGGAGATTACAAATGAACATGTTTGGTACTGAAGCAAACCGTGATGCTTACATTGCGAAATATCCATCAAGTGGTATTGATCCAGACTTCGTACCAGAACCAATCTTAATGTACAAAGAATTCCGTCAAGCACTATACTATGGTTTTGACCGTTATACTGCTGCGGTAGAAGTTGTTAAAACTTACTTACCAGCTCACACATTATTCGCTTCAACTTACTTCCTAGATGGATCATCAGGTTTAAGTGTACGTACAGGTGAAGCAGGTGCTGCTGTTGTAACAAACTTTGGTGGTGACTCAAATGGTTACTTCCCAGATGCTGCATTAGACTTATTCAAATCCGCTGTTGCTGATGCGATTGCTGATGGATACTATACTGCAGGTACTGCTGAAAACTACACTACGATTGAACTTGGATTAACATATGCTTCAAGTGGTAACACTGCTGCTCAAGCAATGATTGCTGAACTTGAAAGACAATACGAAGCATTATTAGTGGATGATGAAAACTTTGTAAACATTGATATTATTGTTGCAGACGTTGCATTCCCAGGAAACTACTATGACTATATGTTAATTGCAAATACTGACTTAGGTATTGGTGGTATTTCAGGATCACTCCTTGATGCACCAGGATTCTTAGATGTATTCTCTGATGACAACCGTTCAGGATTTACACTTAACTGGGGTAAAGATACAACTTCTCCAAACATTCCTGTATCATATGTAAACTTAGATGGTGAAACTGTGTATGAAACTTGGGGTTATAATGCATTAATTATGGCATTAGTTGGTAAAACTTATGTTCGTGATGGTGTTGAACAAGAATCATGGACTGAACCAGTTGCATTAATTAAAGCAAACTTAGATATGGCTGGACAAGTGTATGAATCATCTGCAGACGGTACTGCATTAGCTGAAATTTTTGAAGATCAAACTTTAGAAGCTTTAGCTGAAGAATTAGGTGCTGACTCAGTTGTTGCATTCACTGTTGTTGCTGAATCAGGAAGAAATTACTTATTCATCCTTGAAGAAACATTCGGTGAATATACATTATATTCTCAACAAGCGCTCATTACTGATGCAGAGGCTGCAATTGTTGCATACTTACAAAGCTATGGATACACAAACGTATCTGCTGAGGCTACATTACTAGATGATGCAGGTGTTGTTGCAAACGCATACTTAGCTGAGTTATATGATACTGCTCCAACAACTGTTGCAGAAGTATTTGCAAACGAAGAAGTAACTGATCCTAATGCTGAGCTATACGCTGTTACATGGCAATTAGATTCAGGTACTACAACTTACAATGGTTCTGATGCATTTATCCTATTAAATATCAACGGATACTTTGTAGTTGTTGCTTGGTTGTAATAAATAATTAACAAAAAAAGACTGATAGAAATATCAGTCTTTTTTTATTTTTATAAATCAGACAAAATATGTTTTTTTTGTCTTTATTAAAATGTTTTAAGTAGCATAGAACATTACTTTGTGTTATAATATTAGAAAACAATTAAGGTGATTATTGAATGACAAATTATATATTACAGAGATTATTATGGATTGTAATAATCTTGTTTACTACCCTTACAATTACATTTGTGTTACTTAAGCTTGCACCTGAATTTCCTCCAACAAAAAACGAGGAGCGAGATACGTGGTTAACAAAACAATACAGCGATGGATATTATACACTGGAGATTTTACAGCGAAGTAACCCACTCGATATGTCTAAGATCGAAGAAATCAAATTAGAAGATGGTTATAACGAAACCGTTTTTATTGTAAATCCCGAAAATGATTCAACTGTATTTAAAGTCTTTAGACGTGTTCCTATCATTCAGCAATACTTGACTTGGCTTGAAAATGTCGTGACAGATTGGAATTGGGGAACTTCTAGTAAAGTTAGGGTGAATGCACCTGCCTTCTCATTAATTTCAGATAGATTCCCATTGACGATACGTTTAAATGTATTAACATTATTATTTTATATACCTTTTGGGTTTTTGTTTGGAATCATTGCTGCGTTAAAAAAAGATACATGGGTCGATAATGTGATGCAAGTCATCATTATCTTGTTTATCTCATTGCCTGCTCTTGTCTTTGTTTTATTGTTGCAAATTGTACTCGGGTATCAATTAGAATGGCTACCTCCACTCTTCCCGATTATTGAACTTGAATCAGCGGCAAAAGTCGCATCAGGATACATTATTCCAGTTATTGCGGCTGGTTTACCAGCAATTGCAGGACTCACGAGATTATTGAGAGCAGAATTATCTGAAGTGTTAACATCTGAATTCTTACAACTTGCGAAAACAAAAGGCTTATCATATCAACAAGCTGTTGTTAGACATGCCATTAGAAATTCAATGGTGCCAATGATTCCGATTATCATCGGATCTTTTGCGGGATTGTTATCTGGTTCATTCATTTTAGAGCAAGTATATTCTATTCCTGGAGTTGGTAGAGTCACACTTCAAGCATTAGCCGCAGGAAATTATGATTATAATGTCATCATGGTTTCAAGTGCATTTTATGGGGTCATTGGATTGGTTGCAGTACTTATCGTTGACTTATCTTATGGAATCATTGATCCAAGAATTAGAATGGGAGCGAAAAAATAATGGCAAATAAATACGATAAATCTTTATTTTCGCTTGTTCAAGAAAATGATAGATTAAAAGATAAACCGCTACAAACAAAACAATTAACATACTTTCAAGATGCGATGTTACGTTTTACTAAAAACAAATACAATGTGATTGCATCCATTATTTTGTTAATCATGATATTAATGTCTATTTTTGTGCCAATATTAACACCATCGCGTTATTATGAAACAACCAATTCTGAATTGACAACGCTACCCCCTAGAGTACCTTTGTTAGAGAACCTAGGTATTTTAGATGGAACTAAATTGTATGAAAATCAGCCAATTGATAGAGATACAAT
>JAYOFY010000007.1:1237-19188 GCA_038117465.1 Acholeplasmataceae bacterium | reverse complement strand
TTTTTTCCAACATGAGTTATGATGATTATTGAAGCTACATTTTTATTGTTTGTTGAATTTTGTTATTGCTTCGTCTTCGTTTTTTGCTTCACACACGTTGGTGTGTCTGTTCAAAACGTTCACGTATTCTTCGATTTTGTAGAACATTGTCTGCACTCCTTTATTGCGGGTTCGACAACAATCTCAGCTACCGAATTGTTGAATTTGCTTTTGTATAGATCTGTTATTGTCTGTAACGTTTCTGACTTGATGGTGTCAGTTGGATTAATGAAACGAACACTAAAAAAATGTTCATCTACCCTTTCGGGTTTGGTTTGTTTTATTGCTGTCATTGATTGTCCTCTGTGTTGAGTCACAGCAATCCGCAGTCCGTTTTCACGTACCATTTACCTTATAGGAGTATATGACTTTAATGTTTATACTGAAGATTGCTGATGACTTGTTGTTATTATCTCATCAACTACCCACAACTCAAAATGTGAAAAAATATGGAAACACAATTTGAGATTGAAATAATTGATGAAAGTAAGTTTTTTAGTGCTTACTCTTTATATTATGCAACGAACTACCCACAACTCCAACCACCAGTCAAAAAACGTTGGATTCACTTGCTTTTCTATTCAATAAATAATTGTGCAATGAAATCTCCCTTATCTATTTCATTGTGTGAGTGGTAAGTCCTTTTGTTGATACTATTGCCATTAACTACAAACTTACCACTCAACCAAAAAACACACTCCAATAAATATCATTGGCACTGTTTGTGAAAACAAACAAATGATTAACCAACTGAAATTAGTCGGTTGGGACACACATTCTGTTAGTTGCTGTTTCTTCAAAGCCAATCAGTGCCGCAACAACAAAGGATAAGAAAATGAAAATTACGAAAAGAAGAATGGGTCCGAAAATGCCTAAAAAAAAGAAAACTAAAAAGCCATCTAAAAACAAAAAGAAAAACAAATACTAATGGCTAAACACACTCACAAAACAAAAGATGGAAGGACTGCTCGAAAAGGTCTTTACTATTATGCGAACAAAAGACGTAAAGCTGGTAAGAAGCCAATCGCAAAAGGCAAAAAAGGTTATGTCACACGTGCCGCAATAGTAAGAAGTTCTCGCACAGCAAAATCGTAATGGCAAAATATAAAAATAGAACCGTC
This sequence comes from Acholeplasmataceae bacterium, assembly GCA_038117465.1. Taxonomy (GTDB): domain Bacteria; phylum Bacillota_I; class Bacilli_A; order Acholeplasmatales; family Acholeplasmataceae; genus UBA8290. The sequence goes on along the minus strand of JAYOFY010000007.1, from coordinate 18,028 downwards.
ACACTGAACAAGCCTTTTAGAACACCTAATCAGACAAAGAAGTCAGCTGTGTACGTGAAGAATCCCAATACTGGTAACGTGATAAAAGTTAGGTTTGGTGACCCAAAACTTTCAATCAAAAAAAATCAACCAGCAAGGAAGAAAAGTTTTTTAGCACGCCACAAATGTTCAACTGCGAAGAACAAAACCACAGCACGTTATTGGAGCTGTCGGGCTTGGAAATAATATGTTTAAAAAGATAAAAGCACCAAAAGGATTTCATTTTATGGGCAGAGGTAAAAACCTACGTCTAATGAAACATACTGGTAGATATAAAAAACACAAAGGCAGTTCACTCACTGCAAAAGTTAGAATAATAAAAACACACGGTTAATGGAAGAACGATTGTTTCCAAAATCAATCAGTGAAGTTGCGGAGTTAGAAAAATACTACAAACGTGACATCACTGAAATAATAGATGAACTTGGCAAATGGACTTCTGCAAAACAGATGGTTCATTCAACTTGTTACGTCATTGGCAACGGATTAAGTCGTAAAGATTTAGATTTAGAAAAGACCACACGTTATTACAAATCCCAAACACACAAAAGATGAAAAGTTTTGTTGTTGGTTGCAATTACATCTACAAAGAATTTGAACCAGACTTGATAATTGCACAAGACACGAAAGTGCTTCTCAATATGGTCAAAGATGATGTTAACATACCAGTGGTCGCACCATTGTTAAAATATAATTGGGCACGTAATGTCGGTGGCAGAAATCTAAATAAATTTTTCTGTTTACGTTTTCCAACTTTCAGTATGACAAGATGGAACAGTGGCGACTTGGCAATTTATATGGGTTGCTTATTGGGATTTAAAGATATCCAACTGATTGGCTTCGATGGTGGTGCGAGCAGTATGTATCGCAATGATGATGGTGTGAGTTTTGTGAGACAAGTTGATACAAATAAAAGAATTAAATTAATACAAAACAGTTTTGATAACGTCACAATAAATAGATACGAAGACAACTTGTAAAAGCCTTCTCTGTGACAAACAAGATTTTGTCCGTGTGGTGCACGTAAAAAACAAGTTAGAACGTTTGAAGTTTTTAGATAACTTAAATGCCTAAAAACCATAACACAATTCGAGCAGTAGATTTTTAATTAAAATAAACGACTAACAAAGGAGATAAGCAATGGCTTTATCTGATGCAGGTTCAACAATTTCAAATGCATTCATAACACAGTTTGCAGATGACGTTGTACACCTATCACAACAAAAAATGTCCAAACTTGCGGGCAACGTTAGAACTGTAAGAAACGTTAATGGTTCAACTTACAAATTCAACACACTTGGCAAAGGTGGATACATCAAAAACAAAAGTAGATTTGAAGACATCACAGTTATGTCTGACTCATCTAAATCACTAGGCGGAAGTGCAACATACACTGGCGGCACTGCGGCACACTCTACAGTAACAGCGACTCTTAATAATTACGTTGCGGGCGAATATGTAGATGATTTCGATATGTTCAAAGTTAATTTTGACTTTAGGCAAACATATGCGGAGTCGATTGCGGCGGCGTTATCTCGTGCATATGACAACGAGATTATCGGTCAGTTAGATGCATCTTCACCATCAACAACAGTAACTGCGAGTGCGGGTTTAACCAAAGCAAAATTTTTAGAAGTAGCTGAAGGTTTAAACTTAAACAGTGTAGACCCAGCTGATAGATTTATGGTTATATCACCAGCTGCTCTTACTGACTTGCTTGCTGACAGTGGTGTTACAACTGCGGCTGATGGCCCGATTTCTAACACTGCATTAGCAACTGGTTTCATACCAAACTTTTTAGGTTTCAACATCATCGTTTCTACGTTGCTGACTGAAGCTTCTACTGGTGTGAGAAACTGTTATGCATTCCAAAAAAATGCAGTTGGTTTAGCTATCGGTAAAGATGTTACTGCAATGATCAATTACGTTCCACAAAAGGTTTCTTACCTTGTGGCTGGCGAGTTTTCGGCTGGCGGAGCTGTCATTGATACAACTGCGGTTGCTAAAATCACAGTAACTGAATAAGGATAATATCCCTTCAGTACTATTGAAAGCCGTTGTCTTACGATGACGGCTTTCTTTTTTGTATCCAATAAATATTAAAAAAGGAAACGAATATGGCACTCACAAAATTTGACATCTGTTCGCAAGCATTAATTAAATGTGGTGCAGACACAATCACATCATTCAGTGACGGCACACACGAAAGTAACGTGTGTTCAGTGATGTATGACACTATTAAGAAAGCACTCCTCTACTACACTTTTTGGAATTTTGCGATTAAGAAAGTTGAATTGAACAGACTTGTCGAAACACCAGCAGACAAGAAATTTTTATACGTACACAGTTTACCTTCTGACGTTATCAGAATTAGAAGTGTTTTTGATGAGAACGGACAAGCCAGTTACACTTACAAAAAAGAAGGACAGAAAATTTACTCAAACAACAAGACGGTTTTTTTAGAGTACGTGCAGAATATGGACGAAACTTATATGCCATCTTTCTTCGTTGAAACTTTAGTGTCAAAAACAGCTGGTGAAATAAACGAAGCAATCACATCAAGTTCATCACTGACACAGAACTTACAACAAGAATTCCAACAAAAATTAAGGGCGGCTCGAATTGCAGACGGACAAGAAAATCCACCTCAAAACATTATGCCAGCTGGCAGATTGATAGAAGCACACTTGAATGGAAGTAATTCAGATCGTTTTAGACACGAGCAGAATTAATGGCGATACAGAGATACACACAAACAACATTCACACAAGGTGAAGTGGGTCCTTTTATAAAAGGCAGAGCAGAACTTGGCATTTATCGTGCTGGCTTAGAAACTTGTCAGAACTACATTTTACTACCACAAGGTGGTATTGATAGACGTAGAGGTTTCCAATACATAAGTTCAAATTTAGACAGCTCCACACTTGCAGACGGAAGCACCACTGTCACAACAGCAAGTTTTCATTCTAAAAGTAGACTGATACCTTTTAAGTTTGGTGAAGGACAAGAATACGTTTTAGTTGTTGAGCCAGCAGACTCGACTATTTCTTCAAATGCAAAAATTCACGTTTATTACAATGACAGTAGAGTTACTGTTTTAGAAGACGGTGTTGGTGGTAATTCTTTTTCGATCACAACAGATAACATCGACGACATTCGTTATGCACAGACTTTTGATGTTATGATAATGGTTGAAGCTTCAATGCCACCTCTACAATTGGTAAGAGGAACTGCACACGATGATTGGGCAGTTGGTGATTTGAGTTTTGATTTTTATCCATTGGTTAATTTTAGTTTTGCCACAACACTAACACCAAGTGCTAAAACTGGCAGTTCAATAAATCTTACTTTAAGCAGTGGCAGTTATGAATGGGTCAATGCAAGTTTTCCAAATGGACACATAGATATGTATGTGAGGATAAATGCTGGTTTGTGTAAAATAACCAGTGTTTCGAGTACTACAGTTGCAGTAGCTGATGTTGTTGAAGATTTAGCTGACACACAAGCATCTACTGGTAATGAATGGGAAATAACTGCATTTTCAAATTTAGACAGCACTAAAGGTGGTGGCTATCCTCGTTCAATTTCTTTTCATCAAAACAGATTAATTTTTGGTGGTAGCAGAGATAAACCACAAACGATTTTTGCATCACAGTCGGGCGATTTTTTTAATTTCAAAAGTACCACACGTGTTGTCACAGACACAGCAACTACTGGTGAGATTACAGATGATGCTGGCTTCACTTTCACTATTGCTTCTGACGAACTCAACATCATAAAACATCTTATATCACAACAAGCACTTTTCATTTTCACAACTGATGGTGAGTTTGATATGAGTGGTGAACCAGTAACTCCTTCTAACGTTCTTATCAGACAACAAACACGATATGGAATACAGACTGGCGATGCTCAACCTAAAGTCATTGATAACGAAACAATGTTCATTGACAAGTCTGGTAAACAGCTTCGAGCATTCGTTTACAATTTCAACACAGATGCTTTCAGTGCCAAAAACTATTCATTGGTTCATCATTCAATGCTGACGAATGCGACACAGATTGAATACTTAAAAAATTACAAAGACACCAACACAAACTATCTATTCACTGTTAATGAAGGTGATTTATGTGTGATGGGTATTAACGTTGAGAGAGATGTTATTGGTTGGAGCAGATGGACGACTAATGGCACTTTTAAAAAAATCACTGAAGTTGATAATTCTCTTTATGCATTAGTTGAAAGAACAAATGGATATTTTTTAGAAAAATTAACTGAACAAGACATCTATTTAGATTGTCATTTTTCAACGTCAAGTACTGGCAGTGCTTATGCGGGTGCGAACGGATTACAGAATGAAACAGTGCAAGTTGTTGCTGATGGAGTGATACACGAAAACGTCACTGTGACTGCGGCTGGTAATTTCACTTTGACAAAAACATCTTCGTCAACACAGATTGGTTATGGTTACACCAGTACTGCTAAAACTTTACCTATCACATTCAATATTGGAAACAGTTTGGTAACTGGTGAAAGGATAAGAAAATTATTTGTTGAGCTACAAATGTATAAATCAAAAAGTGCCAAAGTAGATGGCAAGACAGTGCCTTTTAGATATTTAGGTGATGGCTTACTTGATGCTGGCATAGAAGAATTTACGGGAATAAAAAGAGTAAGAGTTAATGGCATTTCACTTCAGCCACAAGTTACAGTTACAGTTGATGAAGCATTGCCGATGACACTTTTATCACTGACAACTGAATGCAAATTTTCGACAGGCAAATTTCAGCAAAGATAAAACCTACTCGACACAGTTTAAATTTTGAACATTTTAAATATGTGGTTGAGAATTGTAGAAGTGCAGATGAAGTGGAAATCGGTCTCACTGGTTTTACAAAACAAAGTTTGATTGAATTCTATCCAAAACTTGAAGATGGTTTGACTGGCACTGAAGAACACATACCTTTTTTAGTTGCTGGCACACAAGTGTTAGATGATGAAGTTTGGTATTGGTTTTTAGCAACACCATTGGTTAACAGTCATTGGTTAAGAGTGACACGTGAAGCTCGACAATTTGTAAAAAAGAAAATGTCTGAACACAAAGATAAAAAACATTTGGTGCAAGTTTGGAGTGGACACAAAGCAAGCATCACTTGGCTAAATATTTTAAAATTTAATCAAGTCGGTCACTATCACGTAGGAAACGAAAAGATTTTAATTGTGGAGAATCGAAATTAATGTGTGCACCTAAAAAAATTGTTCCTTTATTAGCTGTTGGAGCCCTCGCATTTGCGACTGGTGGTTTATCATTTGCGGGTAGTTCAGCTGCGGCTTCAACTTCTGCCGCAGTAGTTAAAGGTGGTGCGGACGCCGCCCTTTTTTCACAAGCAAGTACGTTGAAAACTTTATCAACTGCATTACAGACAGGTATCAAATATGCAAATACAGCCGCACCTCTAATTGGTGCAAGTGGTTTAGTATACAGTGGTCAGATTCAAAAGAGTATTTTAGAACAACAAGCAATGGCATCGATGTATAGTGCTTCACAAGAAGAAGAAACTTTCAAATTACGTAGAGACCAACGAAGACGTGAACTTGTAAGAGCACTTGGTAGACAGAGAGCTTTGTATGGTGTGAGTGGAGTTAGATTAGAAGACACACCTACTGACGTGTTGGCTTCAACATCACGTGCTTTTGCAGAAGATGATTTCTACGACAGATACGGAACAGCAAGTAGAATAATGAGTGCTGGTATTAGTGCTGACAATTTACGAGCAAGTGGCGATCAAGCTCAACTTGGTGGATTGTTAAGTGCAGAACTCACACTCGCACGTAGAGGATTAGTTTAATGGTTAAAATTCCAACATATAATTCAAAATTTACACCATCACCAAGTTTTACAAAACCTATACCAGTCAAAGGTATGTCTGAAAATGTTGAACTTGTTTCATCGTTTGCCAACAGCATCGCCGACCAACAAGCAGAGATAAAAGCATATGAAAAAGGTTTCAAACAACAACAATTAAATCAGAACAACTTTGTTGCCACTGGCGTAGAGACGACTTCATTTAGTGGTAGTGCTTACAACAAAGGAGCTCGTGCCGCATACGTTTCAAATTTTAAAACAAGTGTAGAAAATGAAATCAATGATTATGCAATCGAACATCAATACGAACCAGACAAATACAAAAAGAAATTTGACTCTTTAAGAACAAAAAAATTACAAAATGTACCTTCACAGTTATTACCAGACTTACAAGATTGGATAGACACGATTGGCAATAGAGTCACTCGTTCTATTGAGTCTAACAAGAGAGAATATGATTTAGACACACAGATTGCTACGATCAGTTCACGTTATGAAAATTTATTACCACAGCTGACTACAACAATAAAAAATAATGGCTACGATACAAATGCATCTATCAACTTCTATGCTGAAATTTATTCAACGATAAAAAGTTTAGAAGAAATGAATGCTAAACCAACTACAATTTTAAAATTCAAAAAAGATTTAAAAGACGAAATTGTTGCCAGCACACTGATAAACGAATTCAACAAAGCTGAAAATAAAGAAGATTTTATTAATAAAGTACAAAGTGGCAAAGTAAGTGAAATATTAAATGATGTAAATGACACTTTCAAAGTTGAAGGTTTCGAAATAGCACCCAACCTAACCAATGCTGAAAGTGAGAAATACAGCAATGATTTAAGTAGGATTTTAAAATATGACATCAATGAGAAAAAAGTTGATAGGCAAAATTACATTGAAAAATTCAACAACTGGTACGATACAAAATTAAGTGGTTTAGATGCTGGTGACTCACCAGACATTGAAGAAGCAAAAAATTTATATTTTTCAGATGAGAAGATTGATGAACTTACAAAAAAAATATCAGTCATTGAAACGATAACACCTGACATCAATAAAAGTAGATATGGTACACTTGCAGAAAGTCAAAATATTTTAAAAGAAGCACAAGCACAGTATTCAGTTATCCTTCAACAAAAACCAAGTGCACAGAGAAATGAAGATTTAGTGATAGCACAAAGTAAGATTGACTCCATTAGTAAGATAGTGAAATTTAAACAAGACGCCATAACAGATGGTGATGCTTTTAAAATTCTATCTACACAAGGCATTGAATATAGTTTTGAAAATGAATTAGAAATCGCAAAGGCACACGAATTAGTCAAAACAAATGTTGGCATAAGTGCAGATAGAATGTTGCTTATGCCAAAAGCAAATTTAGAAGCATACAAAGGTGAATATGAGAGTGCTGACTCACAAGCAAATGCACTTGCCGTAGTGAGCAAACATCAGTCGCAGTTTGGCAAATACATCAATCATTTTTTGAAAGACAGTGAAATGACAAATGGCGAGAGAGTTGTTTACGATATGATTAAAACAAGACCAGCTGATGCTGGCACTGTGTGGCAAGCATTGAGAGATTTGAAACAGACAGAAAAAGCATTAGAGAACAGCAGAAGTGATTTCAAAACTGAAAAGGAAACTTTCGCAACAACATTCAAACAAAACTTCGGTGACTCATTTAGAGGTAACGAAGATTTATACAATGACATTTACAGTGGTGCATATGCTTATTACACAAAGACACTGGCTACAGTTGGTGACAATGAAAAAGCAATCAACAACACATTGAAACTTTTTAGTAACACTGGTGGTGTTTATCAGTATGTAAACATCAACGATCAGAGTGTGTTCATACCAAACGGAATGAACGGATTTGAAATTGCTAAAAATGTCAATGATATGTTGGAAAATCCACACAGATACAACATCACAAGTTCATCAACGTTCACGTTACAAGACATCGTCGACAACAAAGAAGAATACACAGTGGTTGTTGAAGGTGGTACAGCAAAAATAATACAGAACTCAAATATTCTGTTCGCAGCTGAAATATATCAGAAACTACCAAGTGGCAGTAAAAACTACACTTATTCAGATGTTATCGTTCACCCACAAGATGGTATGGAAGTTGAAACATCAATGGTCGATTTCGATGAGACGTGGAGTTTTGATAAAAAATCTTCATTTAATAAAAAAGTAAAAAATCAAATTAAAGATAGAAAAATGATCGAAGCTCCATCATCTACGTTGGGAGTACAAGAAGTTGAGGTAGACACGAGTGCTTTTGAAAAAGTCACACAACTAAAAGAAATAGTCTACAACGAAATAGCAACAGATGAAGGTATGCCATATGCTGATGTGTTCAGTGGCGATATAGGTATTTCAACACAAGACATACAAAACTTGAATGCAATAAGTTTCTACATCAAAGATGGTGAGGTTGAAAACTATATGTTGGACTACCTTTCAACTTTCGATTATTTGGCAAAACTTTCTGATGATGAAGTAAAAAAAGAAGTCATAAAACAATGGAAGAATGACACTTTGAGAGTGAGAGCAACTGCTAATGTTGAGAGCAGTTTAATGACACCATTACAGAGTCTGACTGACATAGTTAGGTCAATTGAAATTAAAAACAAACAAGAAGATCAGTTCACTGGTCTAACGATACAGCCTTAATGACAGCACTTACACCAGACAGCAAGTTTGGTAAGATACAAACACCAAACGACATACAGAAACCTAAAAGTTCTGTTTTTGAAAATTTAGGTGTTGGTGTCAAACAAGGTTTTGAAGAAACCACTTTAAAACTTGCAGAAGATTACAATTTACTTTTAAGAGCACGAAACGGCAAAGACGACACAATCAGTTTTGATGAGTGGAACGAGACTAATCCTTACTACAGAGAAGACATCACTTGGAGTGAAGATTTAACTTGGAACATAGCACGTAACATACAAGATGAACTTGCGATACAAGAAGAAGCAAATGCGATCACTGAAAGAGCAACTGGTTTAGGTAAGGTTGCACGTTATGGCGGTATGTTTGCGGGTTCTGTTTTAGACCCAGTCAATTTTATACCTTTCACTTTTGGTGCTGGCAAAAGTTTAAGTTGGTTGGCGAGAGCAAGTCGTATTGGTGCGGCTAACACAGTCATAGAAGCAACCACTATCACACCACTTGCACTTGCTTCACAAAAGGCACGTGGTATCGAGTATGAAGCCAGTGACGTTGCATTGAATTTAGGTTTTAGTTTTGGTGCTGGCTTTGGTTTATCAGCTGTGGCAGACGGTGTGAGGAGTGCTTACCGAGCCGCCCGTTCACAACAGATAAAAGTTGATAAAGACATTGTTGATTCAATGGACGAAATCAAAAGTCCATTAGATGAAGGACAACAATCAACCGACGTTGACATTGTTGCGACTAAAACATTGTTGGGTGCGAACAGAAGGACTGGTACAGCAGAAGCAACAGACACTAACCTACTCAAAAATACCAATATTTCCAATATTACCGAAACACCCATTATTGTTAGAACTGATGGAGTTGTAAGCAAAAACATCAAAGACAGAGGTGCTAAAATCTACAAAGAAGATAATTTTTTAGTCGTAGAAGGAAGTAGATTTGATGTTGTTAAAATAGTCCCTACTCTACAATCACGTATTGATAAAAATGTATTCCCACAAGTGCTTTTTAAATTCACTGATACTTTAGATGATGAAGTGATTGCTTTTGAAAGACTCAATCAAAGAACAAAACTTTTAGAAACTGAAACTGGTAGGAAAGCAGAATTAGACCAAACACAAGTCGAAAGAACACGTGTAAAAATTGAAGAAGAAAGTTATGACATTGAGATAGATGAGAACACTGGCAAAGTCAAAAACGTCTATGATGTTAAGAACGGAAGAAGGACAAAAAAATTAGATAAGAAAGAAGCAGATCAGAAAATAAAAGTATTAAATGAAACAGTCGAAGTTAGGAAAAAACAACTCAACACAGAATTACAAGACAGCTCCGTACAACAGATTGACAAACAACTGATATCAAACAGAGGTGGCAGACAATCAAATGATGATTTATTAAAAACAAAAGAAGCATACAGAACAAAGAATGTTGTTGAAGCTGCTGATGAAAGCAGAGGTTCACTCTACAACACAAGTGCCAAACAGATTGACACGATGATAGTTGCTGTGATGTCACAACCAGTCTTCAAAAAAAGAATGTTAGATGAGTTGGGAATAACTTACAAAAAAGACACTGGCGAATTGATTATCCAAAATCCCAATGAAGCAGTCAAAGACCCAATCGGTAGAATACTTGTCGATCTAAAAAACAAACAACAACAACTTAAGAAAGAGCAGAAAGCATTAGAAGAACTACACACTTGTCTGCCAATAGGAAGTTAATATGAGTAAAAAATGTTTTGATGATTTTAGTAAAACAGTTGGCAGAAGTGTTGAAGCTGATGAGAAAGAAGTCTTACTTCAAAAAGTTAGAAAGAACAAAGAAACACTAAAAAACGAAGGTAAAGATTTTGAAACACAAGATGGTGACAAAACTTCTTTACAGAAAGTTATTGAAAGAGAATTCAGTATTAAGACAAAAAATGAAGTTGATAAAACGATTAGAAGATTAAGCACCGAAACACAACTGAAGACAAGATATGAAGAATTAGATGCTATCGCAAAAAAAATACAAGACAGTGATAAAAAATTAACAAAACAAAGAGCTTATCAGAGAGCTTTCATTAGTATGATTTACAACACTAATGACACTTCTGACATACCATTAGAAAACATAGAAAAGAGTTTGTTCCAAAATTCATTAGGTGAATTTTTAGCAAAAACGACAAAACAAATTGGTGAAGACCCAATCAAGTTCATACAAAACCAAAAGAATTTTGATGATATGCTAACTGAATTTTTCGTGTTTTTTAGAGACCCAAACAACGTCAATTCAGTCACAAAAAATATGAGTGCCTACAAAATGGCAAAAGAATTTTTTGATGCAAAATACAAATTGTTTGAAAGAAGGAAACAGAACGGTGACAACAACATTCTGTTAGATCAAAACATAAAAGTCAGATGGGCACAGAATAAGATTAAAAATACCAACAAAGATGAATTTGTGAATGAGATTGCAGAAGGCTTAAATGAAGCCGTACACGGCGGTTTAGACGCACGTACACAAATAGCAACACGGATTTACGACAACTACACCCAAAAGAGCACGCCCGACTGGAGAGAACAAGGCGATACCGATTTGAAAGGTATTTTCGATGGTGATGAAGCATTACCATTAGATGCTATGCCACAAGACAGAATTCCAAGTTTGAGTTTTAAAGATGGTGCTACGTTCAATGCTATATCACGTAAGTTCAGTGATGTTGATAGTAGAGTGTTGTTGATGAACTACTTTAATGAAACATCACGTGAATTGAGTTTGATACAATTTTTTGGTGCTGACTATCGAAATGGTGTGAACAAATTTATTAAAGAACTTGAACAGAACAGCAAATATGAAAATGCTTTTAGAACAAAAGGTAAGTTAGGTGAAGTAGATGCAGTTAAAAGATATTTAGACAGAAAAGTAAATCCAATAGTTGCTGAAACATCGAAACTGGCAAGTGCATTCACAACATTAAGAAATTTTGAAGCCGCCGCAAAACTTGGTGGAGCATTCATAACAGCATTGATGGACACGCCAGTTATGATTACTGCTGGCAAAAGGTTGTTTGGTCTACCTACCCCAAAACTATTAGCATCTATTTTTAAATTTGGCAAAGACGGTGCACCAAAAGATATGAAAGAATATGCACGATATATGTTGGAAGGTTGTGAAAGTTATTTGGGTGCACTACAAGAACGTTTCAACGTCAGTGACAGTTTAACTAACTTTGGCAAAGCTGAAGGTGTCAGTGTTAAGACTGCACACGCCGTTTTCAAAATCAGTGGACTCAACTGGTGGACTGAAGGAAGAAAATCAATGGCGGCTGGCATTTACGGGCAAGAACTTGGCAGACTGATAAAAGACAGAGTGCCATTTGAAGAACTGAATCCACAATTCAGACAGCAGTTAGAAAAATTTGGAATAAGAGGTTTTAAAAAAGGTGGTGAAGCTGAATGGAAGATGTTGTTACGAATGCAACCACTTGATGAACGAGGAAGAATTGACCCATATGCTATTACAGAGAACACTTTTGAATTTGCTTACGGTAAAGCAAGTTTAAGACAGAAAGTGTCATCGGCGTTACACGATGCGGTAGACACGATGGTTATGACCCCTTCTCAATTTGATATTGATAGTGCGGCTTTATTCAATGACCCGTTGGGCGTTGGTGGACAAGTTATAAAATCAATGACACAATTCAAAGCACACCCAATATCACTTTTTAGAAAAGTATATGCGAGAATGTACAAACAGCAAGGACTGGCGAGCACAATATCGACTGCGGCAAGTCTAACAGCATCACTCACATTTATGGGTGCATTAGTGCTTCAGTTAAAACAATATCTTGCTGGCAAAGAAAGTTACAAACCAAACAATGAATTTTTTGTGCAAGCTGTAAAACAAGGTGGTTCATTAGGTATCGTCAGTGACCTTTTTATGATTGCTGGTGGCGAAAATATTTTAAGAGCAGTGTTTGGTGGAAGAACAAAATATCAATCATCTGACAGACAAGCCAATGACATACTTGGTGTGTTGTTCAGTGATTTTATTAAAGTTTCAAGTATTGTGACGGAGTTGCCAGTGCAGACGGCAAAATTTTTATACAACGAAGATTACAATTTCAACAAGCTGTTAAGAAATTCCACAAAAACAATTTTAGATTTAGTGCCTGGTCAATCACTTTGGTACACAAAAATGTTATACAGAAAATATCTACACGAATATTTTGCACAACTCGTTGACCCAGTTGGTTACAGCAAAAGAGAAAGAAGATTAAGAAGTCTTGCACTTAAAGACAAAGGCAAATCAAATTACAATAATTTCATTTATGAGAGCCTACCTAATATTTTTCCAAACCAACGATAAATATTAAAAAAAGGAAATTTCCATTATGACGGTTACTGCATTTACAGATAGTGCAAATAGACTTACATACACAGCAGATAGTTCTACTGCTTCCTTCACTTTCAATTTTGAAATTGCTGATGAAAATTCAATAGAGGTTTATGTAGACAATGTTTTAAAATCTATATCTACTGATTATAGTGTCAGTTTTGACAGTGGTGACAGTGGCACTGGCAGTGTTGTTTTCGTTTCTGCACCAACGGGCAGTGCAACCATAATTTTAAAAAGAGATACTGACATCGTTAGGACAACAGATTTTCAAACGAGTGGCAGCTTCACAGCTTCGGCGATCAACAGTGAATTAGATAGACTTACACAAGGCTTACAAGAAGTTGATGACAAAATCGAAAACAGAGTTTTAAGAGTTGACCATTTTAATTCTGCTCCAACAGATTTTACAATCCCATCAACGAGAGCAAACACTTTCTTAAAATTTGACAGTGGTGGCGACATCACTGTGACAGATTCATTTGAAGGTAGTACGATAACGACATCGGGCAACGCCACAATCGGTGGTGATTTATCTATTGCTGGTACACTGTCACTTTCTTCCCTTTCGGTAAGTGGCAACATCAGTGGTACACTGACGACTGCGGCACAGCCCAATGTCACAAGTTTGGGCACTCTCACATCTCTAACTGTAGACAATCTTACACTTAACGATAATCAAATTGCTTCAGACACTGGAACAATAGCATTAGATGACAATGTCACAGTTAACGGTTCACTTACAGCAACTTCACTGACTGGCACGTTGCTAACTGCGGCACAGACTAACATAACAAGTGTTGGCACTCTTTCTGCTCTAACTGTAGATAACATTCAACTGGACGGTAACACTATCGTTTCAGACACTGGCACTTTGGCGATTGATGATAACACAACAGTAAATGGTTCATTGACCGCAACCACTTTGGGCGGCACACTTTCAACAGCCGCACAAACCAACATCACAAGTGTGGGCACATTAACTTCATTGAACGTTAGTGGTGCAAGTGCATTAGACGGCATTACTATCGACGACAACAACATTTCAGCTACACGATCAAATGATGATTTAAAACTAACACCAAGTGGTACTGGTCAAGTAGTTGTTAATGGAAATTTAAGTGCAACGAACATCAGTGGCACGATTTCTACGGCGGCTCAACCAAACATAACTTCATTAGGTACACTGACTAATTTACAAATAGAAGGTATTAATATCGATGGCAACAACATATCAGCTACACGATCAAATGATGATTTAAAATTGATACCAAGTGGAACTGGACAAGTGATTGTTAGTGGGGACATCAGTGCCACAAACATTACTGGTACTTTGACAACAGCCGCACAACCTAACATCACAAGTTTAGGAACTCTAACAAGTTTACAAACAGACAACATCAACATCAATGGCAACACGATTAGCACAACAAGTGGAAATCTCACATTAAGCAATCTAACTTCAGTTTCTATCGATAGTATTAATTTTGCCGACAATGTGATTTCAACAACGACATCTAATTCAAATTTAGAACTGAAACCAAACGGCACTGGTAACGTTGATGTCAATGACACACGAATTATCAATGTTGCTGATGCTGTTAACAACAAAGATGCTGTGTCAAAAGGATTTTTAGATGCCACACTGATTAATGCTGGTGTTAACCCAACTGGCGGACCCGCATTTCAAACTGGTATTCAGAATGGAAGTTCTTCAGTAACTGTTGCAACCACTGACGGTGACGTACACGTTACGTTAGCCAGTTCACTGTTGTATAAATTTGAAGCTGCTGAAATTGAAAGTATTAATCCAATCCGTTTGACCGACAACGGATTTTATGCACACAAAAATAATTTTGACTCGGTCACTTTCTCACTCAACTCAACTGATAATAATTTTTTAATTGGTGACATCACTGTCAACAGTGGTGCTACAATGACGTTGAACGGAACTGGTGTTTTGAGAATAATTTAATTAAATACATTTGGAGATAGCAAAATGAGTACATTAAAAGTAGATACATTAAACGGTTCAACTGGCACGACGATAACAGTACCAAGTGGTCAAACACTTGCAGTAGCTGGCACGTTGACTACGACTGGAACTTTCAATCCAACAGCTGACATAACAGTCACTGGAAATATATCTAACGATGCTGTGCAAATTATTGACAACAAAATAAGTGCAAAAAGATCAAATGACAATTTACAAATTGCGGCAAGTGGCACTGGCTCTATTGTTGTTGAAAGTGATTTAAGTTTAGGTTCAAATAATTTCTCAACAGATTCAATACAAATTGCTGATAACAAAATTTTAGCAACAAGATCAAATGATGATTTAGAAATTTCTGCCAGTGGTACTGGCAAGGTAAAAATTGGCGTTTTAAAATTTCCTTCAGCAGACGGAAGTGCTGACCAAGTTATAAAAACAGATGGAAGTGGAAATTTAAGTTTCGCAACATTATCCTCAACTTCAATATCACAACTTAACACCAACGTGACTGTGGCAGACACTGGCACAGACGGAACTGTTACGATATCGTGTGATGGTAACACAGAGGTGACTGTTACCGATGACGGCGTAAGAGTACACGGTAATCTTACGGTAGATGGCACACAGACCGTTATTAACACGACCACATTGAGTGTTGAGGACAACATTATAGAATTAAACAGAAACGTTTCCAATAATGCGGGTATGCCAACCTACAGTGGACTGAAAGTCAACAGAGGTGAAGCTTCTACTGACACAGAGCAAGACTTGTATTGGGCGTGGGACGAAAGTTTTGCAGACGACGGCACTACCATATACGGAAATGCGGGCGGAGCTTGGACGGCTTTCAAAAGTGCCAATGACCCAGTCACAGCTCCAACACTTGTTGACATAAGAGCCAACATCGTACACGCAGTATCAACTGGTGCACAGTATTCAGACGTTGCTGAAAGATATGCGGCAGATAACTTTATGGAAAAAGGCACTGTTGTGATGATTGGTGGCACAGAAGAAATCACAAAAGCAACTGGTGAGAAAACCAACAACGTGTTTGGTGTTATCTCATCTAAGCCAGCCTTTATGATGAATGCTGGTGCTGGCAACGATGACAGTCACCCTTACGTTGCGATGGTGGGACGTGTTCCAGTTAAGGTGACTGGACTTGCTAAAAAAGGACAGCAATTGGTTTTGAGTTCAACACCAGGTGTTGCGAGAGCATTGAGAGAAGATGAGACTGCCAGTTGTAATGAAGTTATTGGTAGAGTTCTGCAAACGAAGATAGACCCGACTGAAGCAACGATAGAATGTGTTGTTCAGTGTAGAGTTTAATAGCTACCAAAAAAATAATAATTCAATCCAATTACAACAAATATCAAAACGAATATCCAAAACACTGGTCGAAGACTTTTTATCTGCCACCAAATAGATTTTGAATAGTGAGGTTTATCGTCTAAGTCGTTGTCTGTCATACTTCTTCTCTTATGTCTACAATGTCATAAGCAAATTCATCGCCTACAAGATACACATTAACACCTTTTTCGTTTTGAGATAACTGATTACATTTTTTTCTGATGATTGGTAAAAATTTCTCCCAATAATCTTTTTTTTTGAATTTTATGTAAAAGACGTTGTGCACAATCTCGTGTGATTTTACAGAGTCATTTGATTTACAAAACTCGTCTAACTGTGAAACCAGTTTGTCAGTTACTGGTGAAGTCTCTTTTTTGGTGGTTAGATTGATTAAAGTCATTTGTTTTGCTTCGTCTAAAGTCATTCGCAACCTCACTTTTTTTTCGCCTATCAATCTTATTTTTGCTTTTAT
>JAYOFY010000007.1:0-1227 GCA_038117465.1 Acholeplasmataceae bacterium | reverse complement strand
GTTTACATCGTGCATACAGTTCACCATTGATGATTTCACACTTGTCAACGAGTTCACTTTTCTTGTCGATCAGACGTTGAAGCATTTTTAGAAGTTCTTGTTGGCACTTTTCTATTAATTGTTTGTCGTCTGACATAACAAGAATTTACACTATCTGCTGACTTCGAACAATCCATTTCCCCACTTGTTATCCGTGTGTTTTTCGTCTTTGGTGGAAATCATATTCACAGTCTCGCCAGTCAATGCATCTGCATCGCCACACGCCGTGCTGCTGAAATCCTTAACTATGCGATTGAACATATCAATCTGTCGTGTTGGGAGATCGTTGTTCTTACGTCGATTGATTTTTGCGATTATGCCACACAGTGCATCTAACATAGACACTGGTTCATTGTGCAGTGTGCTCTTGTTGTGATATCTGTCTGTGGTCAGTATTTCCAATCGCAGTGACAGATTCTTGTATCCTTCCCTCTCGCCATCTACCACACCTCTCTCTAACAGTGTTGTGAGGAATGTTATGATGTGATTGGTTAGACGTCGGTATTCCGACTGCTCCATATTGTAGTACTCGGTGTTGTTCTGCTGTGTTTTAGATGAATAATAAAAGTCCATATCTGACTCCTTCGTTGTTGGTTGTTGTTTTGTGTCCGTCTTCGACGAACAACTCGCACACTCACGTGTGCTCGTATTTCTTCTTTCCTATAATGGTTGGGTATGTTTTGGGTGCTACTCCTTACAGTTCTTTTGACATACTTCACCCGTTTACACGGGTGGGTATTGGAGTCTTACAGACTTCCGACATATTGCATTAGTCAACTTAAAAATAAGATTTGGCGATTATCCTGTACCTTTTATGACTGCTTTCACAATGGAAACTGACGGGTGCAAATGCAACTACATTCCATCAGTCAAGTGTTGTATCTTTTTCAACAGAGCACTATCGTTTTTGCCTTGTTTTGCAACGTGGGATAATATTTGTTTGAAACGATTTGCAACGTCTTCCCTTATCTTTTGTGTTGTTGCTATATTGCCTATTTAGATTGCCTTTATGAACGTGCCTATAAAAGTATTTATGATGGTGTGTTGTGATTTATGTGTGCCTAAAAAAATGCCTATACGTAATTTTACAACAACTGGATAAAAAATTACAAGTTTTTTTTTGGAAAAAAATAATGGTGAGCCGTGATGGACTCGAACCATCGACCCATTCCTTAAAAGGGAATTGCT
>JAYOFY010000006.1:21702-23285 GCA_038117465.1 Acholeplasmataceae bacterium | reverse complement strand
ATACCATACTTATACATAGATGTCATTTCACAGTCTAGACTTAGCATTAAAGTTTAAAAAATAGCCATTTTATAATATAATTAATGAGTACAAAAGGAGGCTATCATGGCAGATTTAATAATTAAAAATTTACAAGTAAATGTGGAAGAAAAAAGTATTTTAAAAGGTGTTGATTTAACTGTGCAATCTGGTGAGATTCATGCAATTATGGGTCCAAATGGTACCGGGAAGTCAACGCTTGCAAGTGCACTTATGGGAAATCCAAAATATGAAGTCACAGAAGGTACTGTCACACTTGATGGTGAAGATGTACTTGAGATGGAAGTAGATGAGCGTGCACGTGCTGGTTTATTTTTAGCGATGCAATATCCTGCAGAAGTGCCGGGAGTTACAAATAGTGATTTCATGAGACAAGCAATGCGAGCAACATCTGGTAAAGATGTCAACTTGATTGATTTTGCAATGTCATATGAAGGTGCGATCAAAGATTTAAAAATGCGTGAAGATTTAGCACACAGATATTTAAATGAAGGATTTTCTGGTGGAGAAAGAAAACGTAATGAAATATTACAATTAAAAATGTTGAAGCCTAAATTTGCCATTTTAGATGAAATCGATTCAGGGTTAGATGTCGATGCATTAAGAATTGTTGGCCATAGTGTGTCAGAAATGATCAAGCAAGATCAATTTGGTGTGATATTAATTACACATTACCAACGCATATTAGATTATATTAAACCGACACATGTACATATTATGATTGATGGTAAAATTGTTTTAACAGGTGGACAAGAATTAATTGAAAAAATTGATCAATCAGGATATGAATGGGTTAAAGAAGAACTTGGCATTGATTTTGTCGACCAAGAGGCAAATCAATGATTCAATTTTTAGATAACTATCAATCTTGGCTGAAAGATCATACATATACAGTACCTAAAAATACAGTTCTTGAAACGCCCATTCACATAAAGTTATCAGATAATATACAATATGACTTTCATGTTGAATCCAACTGTGAACTCACATTCATTGTTGAATTTGAGCCACTATCTAATCATCAAAATCAAGTAGCGTTATCACTAGATATTAAACCTAATAGTCATGTTAAATATGTGTTGATTTCAGAAGAAAAAGCAACAAAAATAGCAATCAATCAAACAGTGAATGTATCAGAGAATGCAAATGTTCACGTGATTTCTGGATTTTTATCACAAGCATTAGATGTTGATCTGAAAGTAAATTTAAATGGACAAAATGCGCGTGCTATGGTAAACGCGATTGCCGTATCTAATGATCAACAACAACAAACGGTAGATGTACACTTGACACATTATGCACCGTATTCTTATGGAGATATGTATAATGTAGGTATTTCTAATGGCTATGGTCGAGTGACGTTAAATGGTGTAGAAAAAATAGAAAAAGGTATGAAACAAGCAAACGCATTTCAAACGCTAAAAGGTATTATTTTATCTGATTATTCTATGGTAGACGTCAATCCTATTTTACTTATAGACGAATATGACGTTAAAGCAGGACATGGTGCCACTGTTGGTAAAATAGAAGATCAACAATTATAT
>JAYOFY010000006.1:19661-21692 GCA_038117465.1 Acholeplasmataceae bacterium | reverse complement strand
AGGTCTAGGTGGCGTTATTGATGTTGATCAAGATACAAAAATAGAAGCTGAAAAGTTAATTATTAAAGGATATATCAAACCTATTTTGGATGAAATTAATGATCAAGCACTTGTAGAGAGATTAGAGCAAACGATTTACGAAAGGATATAATGAATCAAACGCTTAAAAACAAATTTAAGGCAATTGAAAAAAATCCATCACTCATCTATTTAGATTCTGCAGCTTCATCGCTTAAAATCGATGATAGCATTCAACGCATGGTCGACTACTATGAGACTTCTGGAGCGAATATCAGTCGTGGTGCATATGCATTAGGCATTGAAACAACCCAAGCATATGAAGCTTCAAGAGATGTCGTTGCCAAATATATTGGTGCAAATAAAAAAGAAGAAATCATCTTTACAAAAGGGACTACTCAAAGCATGAATATGCTTGCCTATCATTTTGAAAAAACACTTAAAAAAGGCGATGAAATTCTTAGTTCTGAACTTGAACATAATGCATCGATACTTCCTTTTCAAAGAGTTGCATTAAATACAGGTGCGACTTTATCATATGTAGATTTGGATGAAGACTTAAGAATTCATACAACGAACGTCATCAACCAAATATCAACAAGTACAAAAGTCATTGTATTAACGTATGTTTCTAATGTCTTGGGGTATATTACAGATTTAAAACCTATCATAAAAAAAGCGCATGATGTAGGTGCGATTGTTATTGTTGATGCTGCACAAGCAGCACCACATATCACCATCGATGTTAAAGATTTAGGATGTGACTTTTTAGCATTTTCAGGACATAAATGTTTTGGACCAACCGGTGTCGGTATATTGTATGGAAGGTTTGAACATCTAAATCAACTCATACCATTTGAAGTTGGTGGTGGTATGGTTGATGAAGTAGAATTATTTTCGCACACTTTTTTGGACTTACCTGAACGATTAGAAGCAGGAACACCTCCAATTGCTGAAGTGATTGGACTCGCACCAGCACTAAATTACATACTAGAAGTTGGACATGACACAATATTGAACCACTCAAAAAAACTTCAACAATATTTATTAGAAGCGCTCAAAGAAAGATCCTTTATCAAAGTCTATAATCCAAAAAGTGATATTGGGATTGTGACATTTAATATACAAGATGTGCATGCACACGATGTTCAGTCCTTTTTATCAGAAAATAACATTGCAGTTAGAACTGGGCATCATTGTGCAAAATTATTACAAAAAAGATTAAAGACATCCGCAACCATTCGTGTATCATTTCAAATTTATAACGATACAGATGATATTGATCAATTACTGGATGTCATCGATCAAACATATCAGTTCTTCAGTGTTTAAGGAGTATTATGCAAGATTTATACCGACAAGTAATAATGGATCATTATAAGTATCCTAGAAATAAAGGTCTTATTTCAGATTCGAAGGCACTTATGATTCATTTAAATAATCCAACTTGTGGAGATGAAATTACCATTCAATTATTTACTGAAGATGGCAATATCAAAAAGGTTCTACATGAAGGCAGCGGATGTTCGATATGTTGTGCAAGTGCAAGTGTGATGTCGGTTGCTTTAGAAAAACATTCGATCAAAGAAGGCATTCAAATCATTTCAGAATTTTATGAACTGATAAAAGGGATGCCATACAATACAGATATATTATTCAAAGATGCAGTCGCATTTTCAGGTGTGAGTCAATTTCCAGCAAGAATTAAATGTGCGACATTATCTTGGAAAGCTGTTGAAAAAGGACTTCAATCAATTAAGGAGGAATCACATGGATGATAACAAGAAAAAAATAGATGCTATTATTGGTGATTACCAATACGGTTTTAAAACAGAAACAACACCTTTTTACTCTATACCAAAGGGAATTAGTGAAGAAGTAGTCAGAAAGATTTCTGAATATAAACAAGAACCATCTTGGATGACTGACATTCGAGTGAAAGCTTATCAGCAATTTGCCTCAGTTCCAAATCCAACTTGGGGGCAGCAAACATTTATGTTTCAAAAATCAGGG
>JAYOFY010000006.1:13786-19651 GCA_038117465.1 Acholeplasmataceae bacterium | reverse complement strand
ATCCAACTTGGGGACCGGATTTATCGTTTATTGATTTTGATGAATTTACATATTTCATTAAATCTAGTGAGCGTGCTGAAACATCTTGGGATGATGTTCCTGAAGAAATCAAAGATACCTTTGAAAAACTTGGTATTCCAGAGGCTGAACGTAAGTATTTAGCAGGTGTTTCAACACAATTTGAATCAGAAGTTGTCTATCATAACACGATGAAAGAATTAGAAGATCTTGGGGTGATCTATGTCGATACAGATACCGCTTTAAGAGAATATCCTGAACTTGTTAAAGAGTATTTTGGAAAAATGATTCCTTATGATGATAATAAATATGCTGCACTCAACACAGCTGTATGGAGTGGGGGATCATTTATTTATGTGCCTAAAGGGGTGCATGTCCCTAAACCACTTCAATCATACTTTAGAATTAATAGTGATCAAATGGGTCAATTTGAACGTACATTAATTATTGTTGAAGAAGGCGCTTATGTTAATTATGTTGAAGGGTGTACTGCTCCAACATATACTAAAGATTCTTTACATGCTGCGATTGTTGAAATTGTAGTTAAAAAAGATGCAACATGTCGTTATACAACAATTCAAAACTGGTCTTCAAATGTTATTAACCTTGTAACAAAGCGTGCCTATGTCTATGAAAACGGACATATGGAATGGATTGATGGTAATATTGGATCGAATGTCAATATGAAATATCCTTCATGTGTTTTACTCGAACCATATGCAAAAGGCACCACGATTTCAATCGCATTTGCAGGTAAAGATCAGCATCAAGACACCGGTGCTAAAATGATTCATGTTGCACCTAATACAACATCTACCATCGTGTCTAAGTCCATTTCGCGTGGTGGTGGTAAAGTTAATTATCGTGGTAAAGTTGACTTTGGTAAAAAAGCAAAAGGTGCTAAAGCACATGTTGAATGTGACACCATCATCTTAGATGATATGTCCTATTCAGATACGATTCCTTACAATAGTGTAAGAAATAGCGATGTCTTTTTAGAGCATGAAGCAACTGTCTCAAAAATCAGTGAAGACCAACTCTTTTATTTAATGAGTCGTGGTTTATCTGAGGAAGAGGCAACAGAAATGATCGTGATGGGTTTCATTGAACCTTTCGCAAAAGAACTTCCAATGGAATATGCGATTGAACTTAACCAACTCATTAAATTAGAGATGGAAGGGTCTATTGGTTAATTAAAAAGCGTATCATATACGCTTTTTTAATTGTAAATATGTTAAGATATCATAAAGGAATATCATGAAATATATCTTATTTAAAAAAATTGATCATCACATGTCATTAGTGGATGCATTGATGGAAACACAATTTTCTAAAGTTAATAAAATACCGTATCAATCCTTTATGTTGTATACCTATGAGGACGCATATGTGTCAGATTTGCATGTTTTATTCAACGACTTAGCAAGTGAACTATTAACAGACTTTTTCGTTTATATATCGCCTTATGTGAATGAAACATATGTTTTTAAACATGTTGACACGGTGAATCAACTTATTAGCCAAATACCGATCATGAGTAAAGGTGTTATAGACAATAAAGTAATCTTAACACATCATTATAATCATATAACACCACAACTAAAAATATTTATTTTAGGTAAATATCATGATCAAAGTTATATGCTTCACACAATACAAACCTATCTTGAATCGAATCAAAATATGATCACTGCATCCAAAGAATTGTTCATTCATAGAAATACATTGATGATGCGTTTAGAGAAATTTAATGATGCAACAGGCTTTGATATGAAATCATTCAAAGATGGATTTTTGATGTACCATTTATTTATTTGAATTTATTTGTGCATGTTGCACATTGTGTAAACGCATTCATTTAATTATAATAATGATATATTAAATAAGGAGTTTTTATGGCAACATTACAATTAAAAGATATTAATAAAATATATCCAAACGGTGTACAAGCTGTTTTTGATTTTAACTTAGCAATTAAAGACAAAGAATTTATCGTATTTGTAGGTCCTTCTGGATGTGGAAAATCCACAACATTAAGAATGATTGCTGGACTTGAAGAAATTACTTCTGGTGAATTATACATTGATGATGAAATGGTCAATGATAAAGCACCTAAAGACAGAAACATTGCGATGGTTTTCCAATCATATGCTTTATATCCACACATGAGTGTTTATGATAATATGGCGTTTGGTTTAAAACTTCGTAAAATGCCAAAAGATCAAATTGAAGAGAAAGTAAACCAAGCAGCAGAAATATTAGGTTTATCCCCATATTTAGATCGTAAACCAAAAGCTCTCTCAGGTGGTCAACGTCAACGTGTTGCATTAGGACGTGCAATTGTCCGTAATGCAAAAGTGTTCTTAATGGATGAACCATTATCTAACTTAGATGCGAAACTTCGTGTTCAGATGCGCGGAGAATTAATTAAATTACACAATCAAATTGAAACAACAACCATTTATGTAACCCACGACCAAATTGAAGCGATGACAATGGCAAGTCGTATTGTTGTTATGAAAGATGGTTATATCATGCAAGTGGGTTCACCTAAAGAAATTTATGACAACCCAAACAATATGTTTGTTGCTGGCTTTATTGGTACACCCCCTATGAACTTCATTCATGGACGCGTAAATAAAGAAGGTATCTTTACTGCGGGAAAACATACGATTGAACTTCCTCAAGATAAATTTGAGATTATTAAATTCCACAAAATGATTGAAAAAGATGTTGTTTTAGGCATTCGTCCTGAAGATATTCATGATGATCAAGTTGTGATGAAAGCATATCCAAATGCCGTTTTAGATGTTGTTGTGGATGTAGCAGAATTACTTGGTGCTGAAACAAATATTTACACGCAAGTACATGAATCAAACATTTGTGCATCAGTGGATGCAAGAACAAATATTCATATTGGCGACAAGTTAAAACTTACGCTAGATATGAATAAATCACATTTTTTTGATCCTCAAACAGAACAAGTACTTGTGATTGATCCCAATGCGGACATTAAACCTTCAAAGATGAGTAAAAAAGAAGCTGAATAAGCTTCTTTTTTTTATACATTATGATAAATTATATGATGTATGATAAACCTCATACAACCATTTATACAACGCAATCTGAGAAAACTGTAAAACGTCATATGACACACGTCATTAACACGATGCTAAGTCATTGTTACAATGATATTACCAGTTACAAAAAACATTATAAAGTCACGCACGGAAACACGTATCACACACCTATTTTTATCAATGCTCATACGACACTTATTGTCATTTATGGATTGAGAAATACATATAATATTGCCATCAATATATTTGCGATTAAATATCTGAATCATTACCATGGGATGTGTGAAATCAAATTTGATAAGGAAAGTATTGTTGTTCAAAAATCATGTAAATATTTAAAAAAAATGATTGAGAATGCAAATCAAATTCACACAAAATTATTAGAAAACATTTTCATTGGATGATATTTAAAGATATCTTGAATATATGGTATAATTCTTTTGGAAAAACAAGATAAAGGAGAATTGGTCATGGCTAAAAAAACCATTCTTGACGTACAATTAAAAAGCAAAAAAGTCATTATGCGTGTTGACTTCAATGTCCCGATGCAAAACGGCGAAATTAGTGATGAAAACCGTATCGTTGCTGCTTTAGATTCTATAAAATATATTTTGAATCAAGGTGGTAAGTTAATATTACTTTCTCATTTAGGGCGTGTTAAAACAGAAGATGATAAAAACCACAATTCATTAGCTCCCGTTGCAAAAAGATTATCTCAGCATTTAAACTTAGAGGTTCAATTTGTTCCTTTTACAAGAGGTAAAGAAGTAGAAGAAGCTATTGAAAGCCTTAAAGATGGTCAAGTGGTCATGCTTGAAAACACCAGATTTGAAGATGTCGATGGTAAAAAAGAATCTAATAATGATGATGCATTAGGTAAATACTGGGCATCACTTGCAGATGTATTTGTTAATGATGCATTCGGAACTGCGCACCGTGCTCATGCGTCTAATGTAGGTATTTCAACATATATTGAAACTTCAGTTGCAGGATTTTTATTGGAAAGAGAAATTAAATTCATCGGAGATACCATTGCAAATCCAGAAAGGCCACTTGTTGCTGTATTAGGTGGTGCAAAAGTTTCAGATAAAATCAATGTTATTAAAAAACTATTAGAAGTTGCTGATTATGTCATTATTACGGGTGCGATGGCATATACATTCTATTTAGCACAAGGCTTTGATGTTGGATTATCCAAAGTTGAAAAAGATAAAGTCGACTTAGCATTAGAGTTATTAGAATTGGCGCAAGGCAAAATTGTTTTAGGAACAGATGTTGTGACTGCAAAAGACTTCGACCCTGAATCAGAAAGAAATGTGCGCTCTAAATCAGCCATCCCAAGTGATGAAATGGGTATGGATGTTGGACCAGAAACATTAAAAACATATTTTAAATATATTGAGCAAGCTAAAACAGTAATTTGGAATGGACCTCTTGGTGTCTTTGAATTTCCAAGATTTGCTGAGGGTACAAAAGGATTTGCTAAAAAATTAGTTGATCTCAAAGATTCTGTTACAACAATCATTGGTGGTGGTGATTCTGCTGCCGCGGTGATTCAATTTGGATACGAAAAAGATTTTGCCCATATTTCCACTGGTGGTGGAGCTTCACTTGAGTACTTAGAAGGTAAAGTGTTACCTGGTATTGCATGTGTTGATGACAAATAATGGATGTAGGAAAAAAACTTAAAGCATTACGTTTAGGCAATAACTTAACTCAGGAAGAGTTAGCCTCACGTTTAGAACTTACAAAAGGATACATTTCATTATTAGAAAATAATAAAACATCGCCTTCCATGTCAACACTCTTTAATATACTAGAGGTTCTTGGAACAGATGTTCATGAGTTCTTTTCTAAAGAAAGTGACCAAGTAGTTACTTTTAAAGAAGAAGATTTTTATGAAAAAGATGATGATGTTCTTGATCATACAATTTACTGGATTGTACCCAATGCAGTCAAATATGAAATGGAACCAATCATGATAAAATTACTACCAGGTGGTCAATCAAATATCGATCAACCACACCCTGGTGAAGAGTTCGGTTATGTACTAGAAGGTGTTGTCACCCTTTACCTTAATAAAAAGAAATATATTCTTAAAAAAGGGGAAACATTTTATTACTTAGCGAATCAAGAACATTACTTAGTCAATCATTCAAACCATCCATGCAAGGTTATGTGGATATCAACACCACCAACCTTTTAATAGAAAGGATATTATTATGGAAAAAGAAATAATGATTAAATCAACAACAGGATTACATGCAAGTTTAGCTGCGAAAGTTGTACAAGCTGCTTCAAAATATAATGTGGATATTGAGTTACATTACCAAGATAAAGTCGTTGACTTAAAGTCAATTTTAGCATTAATGTCTCTTGCTGTACCTCATGGAGAAAATGTCCGCATCATTGCACGTGGCACAAGAGCTGAAGAAGCCATCAAAGATGTTTCGGGTATTTTAGGATAATGAGAAAAAGAGTAATTGCTGGAAATTGGAAGATGTATAAAACAAGAGATGAAGCATTAAGTTTCATCTATGAAGTTGCAAAACTCATTCCAGAACGTGATTCTGTGGAAACTGTGATTTGTGCACCATCCATTATGTTAAGAGATTTAGTAAAAAGAGAAGACGAACATTTACGTATTGGGGCGCAAAATATGTCTCAATTTGATGAAGGTGCTTATACGGGTGAAATATCTGCCACTATGTTAACATCTTATGGTGTTGAATATGTTGTATTAGGGCATTCAGAACGTCGTCAGTAT
>JAYOFY010000006.1:11170-13776 GCA_038117465.1 Acholeplasmataceae bacterium | reverse complement strand
ATGAAGATGATGCAATGATCAATGCAAAAACAAAGCAAGCACTAAAACATCAATTAACGCCAATTATTTGTGTGGGTGAATCTCTAGAAACAAGAGAATCTAATCAAACAAACGCATTCGTAAAAGAACAAATCACAGAGGCATTCAAAGGAATTTCCAAAGAAGAAGCATTAAAAACAATTGTTGCATATGAACCAATATGGGCCATTGGTACCGGAAAAACTGCAACAAAAGAACAGGCAAATGATACCATCGCATTTATTCGTCAGACCATTGAGACGTTATATGACACTTCTGTTTCAGAAGGCATTCGTATTTTATATGGTGGATCAGTGAAGCCGAATAATATAGATGAATTGTTATCAATGTCAGATATTGATGGTGCACTCATTGGTGGTGCATCACTAGATCCACAAAGTTACTTACAACTTGTTCAAGCAGCCTTGAAATAAATAATAAAAAAAGTCTGAATTTGATTCAGACTTTTTATTTTTATCTATTGTAGTATTCAACAATAAGTTGTTCATTCACTTCTTGAAGAACTTCTTTTCGCTCAGGGCGTCTAACAAAGATACCTTCTTTTTTGTTTTCATCATAAGAAACAAATTCAAATGAACGATATGTGTTTTCTAAAGCTTCTTCAACAACTTTTAGATTTTTAGATTTTTCTCTAAGTTGTATTTTTTGACCAGGTGTTAATCGATAAGATGGAATGTCTACTTTACTACCATCTACTAAGACGTGACCGTGGTTGACTAATTGTCTCGCTTGTGCACGAGTTCTTGCAAGACCAAGACGATACACAATATTATCTAATCTAGATTCTAGTAAGACAATGAAGTTATCACCATGTCTTCCCGGAAGTTTACCTGCTTCATTAAATGTTTTACGGAATTGCTTTTCAGATAATCCATAAGTAAAACGTACTTTTTGTTTTTCTTGTAACTGAAGTCCATAATCTGATAATTTTGTACGACGCTGACCGTGTTGACCAGGCGCGTATGGACGTTTCTTTAATTCTTTTCCTGTTTCAGAAATTGAATAATTTAATCGTCTTGAAATTTTCCAAGTCGATCCTCTAAATCTTGACATAACATTACCTCCAATTTTTTTAGGTAAAGTATACTTCTTTTTTTGTGGGATTTTCTAATTCTTTTCACTTATGAAGCAGACCATAAGTTACTAAGGGCGCCGCGGAAGAAAATCTTTTCATAAAAAAAGTTGTACCTGCTTTTACCGACAGTGATTATTCTACTTGAAAAAAGGGATATTGTCAACGACATTGACTAATTCTTCGACAATTTTTTCAAGTGTTGAGATGGTATCTTGATCAAACCGATCTTTTTTAGGACTATCGATGTCTAATACACCTAAAAATTTACCTTTCGAGATCATTGGAATTACAAGTTCACTTTCAGATGCAGCATCACATGCAATATGATCTGGATGTAAATGGACATCAGGAACATAAACCGTTTCTTTTTTTCGTACGCATTCCCCGCAAACACCACGTTCAAATGGGATTTCTGTTGTTGCAGGTTTGCCCATAAACGGCCCTAAAATTAATCGATTTCCATCATTTAAATAAAATCCCACCCAATTTAATTCTGGTAATGTGCCATAGATAAGGGAAGCAAGATTTGCATAAACAGATAATTGCGTTGGATGATCCTGTATTAAAATTTTTGCTGTTTCAAGTAATTGATTATTCATACTATCACCTTCAAATATTATATCATGAGTCCATTTATCTTGTGATACAATAAGAATTGGAGAACATATGATTACGTCTAAACAAAATGAAACATTTAAAAGGCTACTAAAACTTAAAAAAGCTAAGTATAGAAATCAATACCAAGAGGCATTGATTTTTGGTCATGATATTGTTGAAGAAGCATTAAAAACAAATAAAGAAATTCAGTTAATTTCAACTTTTCCACATGGAAAAAACCTTGTACTATCAAAAGAATTAATGGACACATTATCAGATTATGAAATGAAAGAACCGATTGGGGCAATCGTATCTTTAAAAGAAGAGGTATTAGAATATAAAGGTAATATTTTAATGTGTGATACGATACAAGATCCTAGAAATTTAGGTGCACTCATTAGAAGTGCGCATGCGTTTGGATTCCATAAAATCATGCTTAATAAATCATCGGTGGATCCGTTTCACGAACTTTCTATTCGTACCTCTAAAGGGTCAATATTCCATGTACAAATTGAGATATGCTCTTTGAAAGAGTCCATTGAAACATTAAAGCAACAACAGTATATGATTGTTGCTTCATCTCATCTTAAGCAAAAAAAGCAACTAAAACCACAACATCCTATTGCACTCATATTAGGGAATGAAGGGCATGGTATTTCTGATGATTTAATTGCGTTAACCGATATCACACTTCATATTTCTACTTCAGGTGTAGATTCTCTAAATGTTTCTGTAGCGGGATCTATATTAATGTATACATTATCGGAGCAATGATGAACGTATATAGTTTAGGAAAAGATTTAACTTCATCACAAAAAGAAGACTTGAAAAAAAATTATCCTTTTGTAAAATGGGGTCATTTTTCCTATGAAACAACGCATCATGAGCATGCATT
>JAYOFY010000006.1:0-11160 GCA_038117465.1 Acholeplasmataceae bacterium | reverse complement strand
TCCGCACTGTGGTGAAAAAGGCGGCGTAAAAAAAGAAGTTGACATTCATAATAACATGATAGAGACGTTGAATTTTGAAATCATAGAGTTACTTTTGAAACAACATGCCAAAAGTCAGCTAGAGATGATCATCATAAGATTTCAAACAGTTGATATACTTATACATCCTCAGTTGTTAAAATATATGCAACTGTTGCAAAAAAAATTAAGCAAGCAAAAATTAAGCTTATGGATATATCCTAGAGAGGATCAACCATATCCGTTGTTTTTGAAACTTTTTAAGCAGATGAAAACCTCACATATATTTCTCGTATTTGATCCTACATTTGTAAAAACAAACAAAGGTTCAGTCTTAAGTCAATATAAAGCTTTGAGTAGATATATTGGATGCGTTGTTGCGCACGATATCACAACAAAATATGAACCAGAACTTATTGGGTATGGTCAAGCGGATTTAATCAAACTCTTTAAACTTATGATAAAAAACAATTACAAAGGTGATATTTTATGTCAACCAGAGTATTCAAAATATATCGAAAGATTACATAAAAAAAGTCAAGGTGTCTTTAAACTTTTAAGACAAAAAGAGTTGAAATCTTATCAGTTATTAAAAGAGCGTCTTAGAATTGATGAAAAAAAAGATGTCGAATTAATCGACATCTATCAAAATCAATTGGATGTATTATCCATCATTTTCAACTTGGGTTAATTCAAATGCTGGTTTTGCTGAAGGTAAGTCTAAGAAAAGTTTTTGAGTATATAAAACGCCATTTAAATGATCAAATTCATGTTGAAAAACAATGCCGATATAACCATTTAAATGTAGTGTGATCGGTGACAGTGTATCTGTTTCTTCGATGTATCTTAATGCTTCAAGTGTAATAGATTCATATCTAGGTGTTAATCCTTCTGTTTCTCTATCAACACTTAGACAGCCTTCTCCACCAGGCAAATAGATAAGATTTGAACTTTTTTGTTTTATTGTAGGATTCACAATCATATATGAGTATAAGGTACCATACACATCATGAACATGAATGGCAAACATTCTTTTTAAAACATTGACTTGAGGTGCTGCAATCCCGACAGAAGGACGTAAATCATATTTTTCAAGCATTGCTTCATCTGTTGAATGCTTCACATAGTTAAGTAAATCCACCAAGAGTTTTTTATCTTCATTTGAAAGAGGAACCTTCACAGGTTCGCTTACTTTATTTAAATTAGGGTGACCTTCTCGAATCACATCTTTCATTGTTATCATCTAAAATACCTCGTCTCATCATTATCTTATCATAAAGATGAATATTCATTGAATTGATATGATATTTTGTTATAATATAACAAGTAATCATGGATACATATAAAATTATAAGGAGGCCATTATGGCATACACCAATAGAATGTCTTATGTTGTTTACTATCGTGGCAACCAAGTACTAAAAAAATTGGAGCAATTACATGTGGATGTTGCTTACATCTCAAAAAAATTATCTTATGCTGTATTATATATGGACAAAGAGTTAGAACATAAAGTGAGAAAAGCTTTACGATATACAAAAGGATTTAAATTCTTTGAAACATCTAAAACATTCGATGAAAGCTTGAATTTCTAGTGTTAAGTATTTATACTTGACACTTTTATTTTTATCAGTATAATATAAGGAGATAAACAAAAGAAAAGAGGAATTTTATGGTTAAATTACGTTTACAACGTTTTGGGAATCACAAACGTCCATACTACCGTGTTGTTGCAAGTGATTCAAAACGTGCAAGAGACGGAAAATTCTTAGAAATTCTAGGTACGTATGATCCAATTAACGGCAATGTCAATATCGATGCATCTAAAGTTGGACATTGGATGAAAAATGGTGCACAACCAACAGATACTGTAAAGAGTTTATTTAAGAAGCATAACGTACTCAATCCATAAAAGGGGGATGACTTATGGCAACAGATTTTGAAAAATTAATCAAACATATTGTGACGCCACTTGTTGTTCATCCTGATGATGTATTAGTTAAAGTATTAGCTGAAGAGGACGCTCAGCTTAATATTCAACTACTTGTGAATGAAAAAGACTTAGGTCGAGTCATAGGAAAAGGTGGAAAGATTGCAAGTGCAATTCGTACAATTTTGTATGCAGGTGCATCTAAAGATGGCAAACGCGTACATTTAGATATCGACTCATATTCTCTGTAATGTATCTCATAGGATATGTCACAACTACACATGGGGTCAGAGGAGAGCTTAAAGTTAAAAACTTAAGTGATTATGATCGTTTCCATGTAAATAACCAAGTGATAATTAATCACCAAACATATGATATTGAACACATCAAACATCAGCATGATCGCTTAATTATTAAGTTTAAACAAATCCATACCATGGATGAGGCCTTAACACTTAAAGATCAAGAAATTTATATATTAGACAAAGTTCAAGATCACTTAGGTGTTCATTACTCGGATATTATAGGTAAAGATGTCTATGATAGAGATGGACAATTAATTGGGTTTGTAAAATACTTAAGAGAAGTACCTCAAGGACATTTGATTGAAATTGAGATGAACGGGAAGTTGAAACTGATTCCTTTTGTAGACGCATTCATAAAAGAAGTTTTAGATGACCGTATCGTGATAGAAGTAATTGAGGGATTATTATGATCATAGATATACTGACGATTTTCCCTGATTTTTATGCAAAGTTCTTAGAAACATCCATTATTCATCGTGCGATTAAAGATGGTAAAGTAACCATTAACACACATGATTTGAGAGATTATGCACATAACAAACATCGTCAAATTGATGACACACCATATGGTGGTGGTGTTGGCATGTTAATGCAATTCCCACCAATATATGATGCAGTGCAAGCCCTTAGAAAAGAAGAAACGAAAGTATTTCTTACATCGCCACAAGGAAAGATTTTTACTCAAGGTGTTGCAAAAACAATGGCAACCTTTAGTCATATCATATTAATTTGTGGACATTATGAGGGTGTGGATGCTCGTATTGAACATATCATTGATGGTGAACTATCGATCGGAGATGTCGTGCTAACCAATGGCGATATACCAGCAATGCTTATTACGGATGCAATTGTCAGACTTATTCCTGATGTCATTATGGAAGCATCTGTGAAAGAAGATAGTTTGTTTGATGGGGTGCTTAAGCATCCACAATATACAAAACCAGAATCTTATCAAGGATTCGATGTACCAAAAATATTATTGTCAGGACATCATGCAAATATAAAAAAGTGGCGTGAAGAACAAAAACAAGTTGTCACGCGTAAAAAACGTCCTGATTTATTAAAAAAATAATACTTGAAACCAAGACATGCATTTGATATAATACATCCGCATGTCTCACATACGTGGTCCGCTGGCAAACATGAACACGATATTATAAAAGAGAGGTCTATCATGGCAACATTAAAAGGACAAGCGTTATTAAGCGCAATTACAAAAAAATATATGAAAGAAGTACCAGCTTTCGCAGCTGGAGATACTGTAAAAGTTGCGGTATCGATTAAAGAAGGTTCGAGAGAACGTATTCAGATTTTTGAAGGACTTGTGATTAAAAAACAAGGTGGAGGCATTTCAGAAACCTTTACTGTTAGAAAAATTTCTTATGGTATTGGTGTTGAACGTACATTTCCAGTACACGCACCAACCATTGATCATATTGAAGTCGTGAGACGTGGTAAAGTACGTCGTGCAAATCTTGGATACATTAGAACACTTTCTGCAAAAGCTTCACGTATCAAAGAAAAAGGTCAAAGATAAAGAAACGCATAAGCGTTTCTTTTTTTATGAAAACGAATGAAAAATTTTCATATATCAATTGAAAGCCTTTTCATAATATGTTATAATGACGATTGAAAGAGGTGTTATAATGCCACAAGCAACGATATATAGCGTCGCAATTGCAGCGGGAGTTTCACTTGCAACTGTGTCACGTGTATTAAACAATCCTGAAAAAGTAAAAGAGGATACAAGAGAACGCGTTCTTAAAGTAATTAAAGAATTAGGTTACCGTCCGAACGTCATTGCAAGAGGACTTGCAAGTAGAAAAACAACAACAGTTGGTGTTGTGATTTCTGATATCACGCGTGCATCTGTTTCTGAAATGCTCGGTGGTATTTCAGATATTGCATTGAATTATCAATATTCAATTAAAATTTTTGCCATTCATGAAGATATGGATGTGATTGACTCTGTTCAAAAGATTGTTTCTGAACAAGTCGATGGCATTTTATACTTAAATGACGAACTTTCAGATAAACGTGTATCAGATGTGAAACGTATATTAAATCAAAACAATATTCCGTATGTTTTTGCAAATGTTGTAACGGAAGATGAAGAGACACCTGTGGTATCGATTGATTATGAAAAAGCAGGCTACGAACTTACAAAAGAACTCATTGCAGACAATAGAAAAAATATTTACTTATTATCTACTGCAAGAAGATACTCTGTAAACGAGAAAAAAGAGGCAGGTTATATTAAAGCAATGGAAGAGGCATCTTTAGAACCAAAAATCTTTAGAACCAGTGGTGATACGAGTGTCAATCGACAACATTTTTCTTCATTTTTTGCTGACAAAAAAGTTGATGCTGCAATTGGTGTAAGAGATTCGATTGCGGTGTCATTTATGAATGTAGCCGTTCAAAATGATCGAGAAGTACCTAAAGACATTGCTGTTGCTGGATTTCAAAATACAAAATACGCAACGTTATCTAGACCAATGTTAACTTCATTAGATATTCCAGTGTATGATATTGGTGCTGTATCGATGAGATTACTAACGAAATTAATGAATGATCAAGAAGTTGAAAACATACGTATATCATTACCACATTTTATCGTGAAAAGAGAAAGTACAAAATAATATGTCATTATACAAAACACTACAACAAAGAGATATGATTAAAGATGTTTCAGACGAATCACTTGCTACTTCTTTATTAGACAATGAGAAAACGACATTTTACTGTGGATTTGATCCGACTGGACAATCACTAACAGTTGGACATCTCGTTCAAATTGTTCGCATGAAATTACTGCAATCATATGGCCACCACCCAATTGTTTTGATCGGAGGCGCAACAGGTCTCATTGGCGATCCTAAACAAACATCAGAAAGAAAATTGTTGACGCTCGAAGAATCTTTAGAAAATGCTTCAAAAATTGAAAAACAATTGAAACATTTTTTAGGTGAAAATGCCACT
Organism: Acholeplasmataceae bacterium; assembly: GCA_038117465.1. GTDB lineage: Bacteria > Bacillota_I > Bacilli_A > Acholeplasmatales > Acholeplasmataceae > UBA8290. The sequence continues at coordinate 5,925 of JAYOFY010000006.1, read as the reverse complement.
TATGTCAATAATTATGACTGGGTTAAAAATATTGATATGATTGGGTTTTTAAGAGACTACGGGAAGCAATTTTCAATTAATTATATGCTTGCAAAAGATACTGTTTCAAAACGATTAGAAACGGGTATATCTTATACTGAATTTTCTTATATGCTTATCCAAGCCATTGATTTCTTGCATTTATATGATCAACATCAATGTAAAATTCAATTTGGTGGATCGGATCAATGGGGAAATATTACAACAGGTTTAGAACTCATTAGAAAAACACACCAAGAATCTCAAGCTCTTGGACTATCATCCCCACTATTATTGAAATCAGATGGGACAAAATTTGGAAAATCTGAATCAGGAACGCTATGGTTAGATGATACATTAACTTCTGCATATGAACTGTATCAATACTTCTTAAATGCAAGTGATGCAGACGTTTTAAATTATTTAAATATGTTGACATTGCTTACAAATGAAGACATTCATTCAATCATGGAAAAACATCAACAAGCACCTCATGAAAGACACGCTCAAAAGACGCTAGCAAAAGAAGTTGTTTCTATGGTTCACGGTGAAAAAGGTCTTCTGCAAGCTGAAAAAGTAACACGTGCACTTTTTTCAGGTAGTTTTGATGATTTATCAGAAGCAGATTTTCTTGTTTTAAAACAAGTGTTAGATGTTTCAGAAATAACCGATATTATGGAGGCTTTGATTGCATTAGGTTTGGCTGCATCAAAAAGAGAAGCAAGAGAGTTTATTTCTAATCAAGCGATTTCAATGAATGGTGTGAAACTTACAGATCCTGAGTATCAATTCACAGTTAAAGATGCATTTTATGATCGATTTATTGTTTTAAGAAGAGGAAAGAAAAAATACGGACTTATTATTTTAAATTAAATGACAATTATCTTATTCAATCCTAAATCTCGTTTAGGAAACAATCAAAAACTACTTCATAAAATTGAGACGATGATCCGAAATCAAGGACATGCTGTCGTTTTAAAAAATGTTTTAACCATTGGGGATACCGATGGTTTTTTAGAACAATTCAAGTCAACGGATCGGTTTGTGATTGTAGGTGGTGATGGGACGCTACATCAACTTGTGAACACCATTAATATTCAGCATGTATCTCAAGATGTTACGATGGTTCAAGCGGGTACAGGAAATGATTTTTTGCGAAGCTTAAAATCTAAAGATGCATTGATTTCAGTCAAACAATCACTCATGGATTTACCACATGTAGTCTATAAAGATAAAAAACAATATTTTATCAATGGTGTTGGTATAGGATTAGATGGTTATGTTGGACACATTGTTGATGAGAGTAGAATAAAGAAATCAAAATTGGGATTTTTTAAAGCGACACTCAAAGGATTAGCCTCATATCAACCTGTTCATATGACCTTGAAGATGCAAGATCAGCAAATAGAAAGTAAAAAAACATGGTTTGTTGCAGTGATGCATAGTGCATATTTTGGCGGTGGGATGAAAATTGCACCCAACGCGAGCAGAGCTTCTAAAACGCTGGAAGTCGTTGTTGTAAAAGATTGTCCAAAATGGTTATTATTTATTATTTTTCCAACAATCTATTTGGGATGGCATACACTATTTAAATCATATGTAGAGTTTTATCAAACAAAGGAAATACATATATCTACAACAAATAAAACATATGCACAATTTGATGGTGAAGTCACAAATTTAATTGACCACATTCACATAAAAAGATAAAAAAAGACATCGCACGATGTCTTTTTTTATCTTTGAAATCCAATTTTCTTATATACTTTTTGAAGTTTTCTATGAGCAATCATTTTTGCTTTATCTCGACCAGCATCTAAAATGGCATCTAATGAGGGATCATTTATAAGTGCATGATATTTTTCTTGAATCGGTTTTAATGCTGCAACAACATGATCTGCAACACATAATTTGAAATCTTGATAACTCATATCTTTATAGTGATTGACGCGTTCCTCAATGGTTGTTGTTAGTAATGCTGCATCGATTGTTAACAAATTAGAAATACCTGGTTTGTTTTCAACATCATAATATATCTTTGCTTCGGAATCCGTCACAGCAGATTTAATTTTATTTTTAACTTGATTCAAATCATCAAGCAACAAAATATAAGACTTTTGATTTTCTGAAGATTTATCCATTTTTTTCGTAGGATCACTCAGGGATTTGATTTTAGCACCTGTTTTAGGTTGGTATCCTTTTGGCACAATAAAAGTGTCTCCATAAGTATTGTTAAAACGTGTTGCTAAATCTCTTGTCAGTTCTAGATGTTGTTTTTGATCTTCACCAACTGGAACTATATCCGCATCATATAATAAAATATCTGCTGCCATGAGTGCCGGATACGTAAATAAAGAACCACGTATGCCTTCCGTTTGTTTTTGACGTTTATCTTTAAATTGTGTCATGCGCTCAAGTTCACCCATATATACAGTGGATTCCATGACATATGCCAACTGATTATGTTCTGATATTTCAGACTGAACAAATAAATTGATACGTTCTGGATTTAACCCACATGCAATATATAATGCAGCAATATCTCGTATATTTTTTTTGAGTAATGTTTTTTCAATTGGTGTCGTGATTGCATGTAAGTCCGCAATAAAAATAAAGAATTCAGCATCTTTTAATTCATCTTGAAGTTGAACAAATTGTTGGATGGCACCGATATAATTTCCTAATGTTAAACCGCCAGTAGGTTTAATGCCAGATACTAATCTCATACTTCTCCTATTCTTGTAGTGCTGCCTCTAATTCATCTAATAACTCATGTAATCTCGTAACAACAGCAGTGAAAGTTTCTTTTTTGGTTAAATCTGCACCTGCAAGTTTTGCTTGATCGACCGGATAAGCACTGCCACCTGACTTCAGCATGGCTTTGTAATTTTCCATTGCATTTGGCACACCGTTTTTAACATCACTATAAATTTTAAAGGATGCACTGTAAGATGTTGCGTATTGATATACATAATATGGTGTGTGGAATAAATGTGGAATGTACGCCCAAACATAAGGTTTATAAACTTCTTTGGTAATATCTAAACCATAATAATGTTGATACAGATCAATCATAATTTTTGATAGTGATTCAGAAGTGATAGGTTCACCATTCATTGCTTTTTCATTTGCTAGGAACTCATACGTCGCAAATAGTGTTTGACGATAGAAAGTTGCCATAATACGATCGATGGCTGTTTCTAATAATACAATTTTTTGTTCTTTGGTTTTCGCAATTTTGATTAAGTGATCTTGTAACACTTGTTCGTTAAACGTGGATGCGATTTCTGCAACGAAAATAGTATAATCTGCGATTGCCATAGGTTGTGCTTTGTTCGCAAAAATTGTATGCGCAGAATGCCCCGCCTCATGTGCAAGTGTCATGACTGACGATAACGTATCATCATGATTAAGAAGAATGTAAGGATGAAATCCGTATAATCCAGAAGAATAGGCACCGGTACGTTTACCGTCTTTTGGATAAGCATCAACATATCCATCAGCTAAAGCTTCTATTTGATTATTTCTAAACTCGTCATCATATCCTTCTAAAGCATCGAAAAATAGTTGTCTTGCTTCTTCATAAGGATATGTATGGGTATCTTTTACTAAATGTAAAAATCGATCATACGTATGGTATGCCTCTAAATTTAAATGTTTTTTACGAATCGCCATGTAGCGTTTAATAGGATCTGTATTTTCGTATGCGACATCTTTTAAATTATGAAAAACAGAGGATGGAATGTTGTTACCATGTAAAGCAGCTTCTAAAGAAGAAGTATATCCTCTTGATTGAACATTGGCTTTTAAATTCATCAAAACAAGTTGATACGTTGCTGCAAATGCAGATTTATTTTGTTCGTATCGTCTAAAAGTTGCTTCAAAGACTTTTTTTCTGTCTTCAGGATTGTCTAATTCACCAATGAGAGATGTCCAATTAGATGAACCAACTTTTTTCTTTGTACCATCACTAAAAGTGACTTCTTCATCCGTTCTATCGATGATTGCCAATGCTTGATGTAATGATGAAGGAATACGTCTTGTTGGTGAAAAGTTAGCAAGTAAACCTTCAGATTTTTCATCTAAAACATAAGCTTGCTGATGAAATAATTTTTCTAAAGGAAAGCGATACGTGGATAAAAAATCATCTCCTTCAAGTAATCCCATCACGTGATCTTTTCCAAGTCCAATGAGTTCAGGACTTACGAAAGAAGATAACTGATTTACTTTAGAAATAACTGCCATAAGTTGTTGTGTTTTCGCTTGAAGTTGTTGATCTTTTAAGTTTAAATCACTTTTTAAATGAATATAACCGTATAAGCGATAAAATTGTTTTGTTAATGTTTCTTCAAATTCATAAAAAGCCTTTAATCCTTTTTGAGTGTTTAACGTTCCTTTGAATGTAGATAAAGTTTCTACAGCGTTTTTAAAATTTAAAAAATCTTCATCCCATAATGCTTCATTTTCATAAAATGGGCTTAAATTCCATGTTGACATAATTGTGTCCTTTCGAATAATTTACTTTATTATAACAAATTAAGGTTTAAACGATGAAAAAAACAATGAAAAAATATGTAATTTGTTACAAAAATGTCAAAATAAGGTTGCATCACGTGATATCACGTTATATAATGACTGCGCAGGTAAGTTAGATAACCTATGTAGTGCTATAGGATAAAACCTATCTCTTAAGGAGGAAGACATGATTACAATCTTCACAACACCGAGTTGTTCGTCTTGTCGGAAAGCGAAAAAATGGTTAGATGATCACAAAATTAAATACGATGAAAAAAACTTATTTAGTCAACGCATTACGATAGAGGATATCGATAATATGTTATCGAATGCAGAAAATGGATTTGAAGATATCATCTCTACACGATCAAAAATATTTAAAGAAGAGTCTTTAGATGTGGAAGATATGAAAATGAGTGAATTAAAACAATTCATCATTGACCATCCATCCGTTCTAAAACGACCAATTATTTTAGATGGTGAGAAAATGCAAGTTGGATATAATGAAGAAGAAATTCGCGTATTCATTCCAAAACGTTTAAGAGAACTGATCATGGGAAATGATTGTCCTAATTCAAAACCATGTGATTATCAAACCGCATTAAAACGCTATTTTGAAGAAATGCAAAACGAAGAACTTTCATCATAAAAAAAATGACCCTCAAAAGGTCATTTTTTATTTTCTATACTACAACTAAATGCACGATCACTTTTTCTTCGAGTTGCTAATTTTGGAATAGCGTGTTCATTTAGAAACGTATTAAATTGATACGCACCTATATCATAATCTGTAACTTCATATTCTAATTCATAGTCGACTGTACCACAGTACTCACATCGATCAATATACATGATACCTTGCTGGTAAGGCATTGAAGCTCTATAATTATCAATAGAAGCAATGAAATGTACTTGAGCATGTATGTTTGGAAAAAATTTTTCTACTGAAAACCCTTCTTGAATCATCTTATTTGCTTGAATCACATTAAGTAGTAAATGTGATTCAAATGCATTGCCTTCTTGTTGACTTTTCACCGTTAATTTATAAAAACGATCACCCTTTTGCCTGATTCTTAAGACAATTGACTGAGAAGACAACAATAAATCATTTGTATCGAAATAATAGTTTGTTTGAAGAAAAATATTATCATTTAGGACATAGTTATCCAATAAATGGTGATAATGATCTTTTGAAATGATGGTTTTAAATTCAAGTTCATGATTGTGATTCATATCGTATTCCCTTTCATATAAATATTATAACAAACAACATGAAAAAAATCCGAATCATTAAAACGTTTACACAAAATGTTTTTGATATTGTTTGTAGAAATAATCATTCACCTATGATAGAATATAAATGGTAAAAATTTCGAGGAGGAAATAAAATAT
>JAYOFY010000005.1:16923-26068 GCA_038117465.1 Acholeplasmataceae bacterium | reverse complement strand
GGTAAGATGCCGCGTATTGTCATCATTATTGATGAGTTAGCTGATTTGATTATGGCGGCATCTAAAGAAGTTGAAGATTCTATTCAAAGACTAACACAAAAAGCACGTGCTGCTGGCATTCATTTAATCGTGGCTACTCAACGTCCAACAACCGATGTTATTAAAGGTACGATTAAATCAAATATTCCAGTGCGTATTGCATTTAAAGTGGCATCTTTTGTAGACTCTACAACGATATTAGATGGTGCTGGTGCAGAAGCATTACTCGGACGTGGCGATATGCTACTTAAAATCAGTGATTCACCGGTAAGACTTCAAGGTGCTTATATTTCAGATGATGAAATTTATGAATTGACATCGATGATTAAAGCACAACAAGACACCAACTATGTGTTTGGCCATGAAGAATTAAAACGTAAAATAGAAAAAGTTTCGTCTCTAGATGAACTTTTTCCAGATGTTGCAAGATTTGTTGTAGAGCAGCAAAGTTGTTCGATGAATTCTATTCAAAAACAATTTAGTATCGGGTTTAATCGTGCACAAGATATTGTAAAATCACTCATTGATACAGGTATTGTAGAAGATGCACAAGGTACAAAAGCAAAAGAAGTCACGGTAAGTCTTTATGATTTAGAAGATGTTTTAAAGGATATCATGTCTTAATGAAAATCATCAAAGAGTATTATCAATATGTATTTTTTATCTTTATCTTGACGTCTTACATTCTTTTTAGAATGAGTGATGTGACACAATTTACTAATGCAACGCAATATTTTTCATTGACGTTGTTTTTTGTTTTTGTTGTGATCTTAGGTGTGTCTATTTTCTTAAAATCAACACCTTCTTCCTTGTTAAAACAAATCAATGAATGGGTCTTATTTATCAGTGTTTCTTTAAGTTTTATTTTATTAATCTTTAGCTTTGTTATCATACCTTCGAATGTGAATCAACAGTCGATGATGCCTACATTAAATGATGGTGATCGTATCCTAATTTTTCATTTCAATTACGAACCTCAAAGAGGTGATATCATCGTAATTGAAGTGAATCATGAAGATTATCCGATGATTCCTCTGTCGACATTCAGGGATTCTGAAACTGTCTTTTTTGTCAAAAGACTTGTTGGTTTGCCAGGTGATCGTATCCATTTTGAATTAGAAAATGGTCAATCATATTTATATATTAACGATGAAAAAGTTCTTTCTGTATCGGGTCATGGGTATCTTGTGACGGAGCAACAACAATTATGGATTCGATCTCAATTAGAAGATGGTATCTTACAACAGTATTTTGTGTTAGGCGATAATAGTACATCTTCTTTAGATAGCATTGAATTTGGACACGTTAATCCATTCGATATCATGGGGAAAGTCATCTTTAGATTATGGCCATTTGGAGGTCTTTATGAGTAAATATCAAAACATACAATGGTATCCTGGGCATATGTTCAAAACAATGAAAGAATTGCGCGCATCGTTATCACTTGTGGATATTGTCATTGTTTTATTAGACGCCAGAATACCTTTATCATCCTTAAATCCTCAATTATTAGAAATTGTCTCTAAAAAGAAAATATTATATATATTAAATAAGTCAGATTTAGCAGATAAAGAGAAAACACAAAGCTTTATTAATCATTTTACTGATCAAGGACATACAGCCACTCATGTTTCATCATTGGATGCAAAAATGCCATCAAAAGTCATCAAAGCATTAGATCAATTAATGGCACCACTTCAAGAAAAAAGACATGAAAAAGGACTAAAAGATAAAATATATAAAGTGTTAATTACAGGGATTCCAAATGTTGGAAAATCCACATTCATTAATGCATTAACGAAAAGAAAAGCAACTAAAACAGGCAATACTCCTGGTGTCACAAAACAACTTCAATGGGTCCGAATTCATCCTAAAATTGAACTTCTAGATTCACCAGGTGTTTTGTGGCCAAAATTTGAAGATGAGACGGTTGCATTGAATTTAGCACTCACAGGTGCAATTAAAGATAAAATATTGCCATTAGAAGAAGTGGTCTATTATGGCATCACATTTCTTCATGCGCATTATCAAGATGTTTTAAAAACAAGATATGATATTGATGATATTGATGATGCATTTCATAAAATCGCGTTAAAAAGAGGCGCACTTTTAAAAGGTGGCTTGATCGATGAAGATAGAGTATGTCATGCATTTTTAACAGATTTAAGAAATCATAAACTTGGAGGACTTACGTTTGACATCCTCGATGTATGAATATGAAAATAAGCTCATTCAAATCGGTAAAACACATATATGTGGTGTCGATGAGGCAGGAAGGGGTCCACTTGCTGGACCAGTGGTAGCTGCAGCTGTTATTTTAAAACCAGGTGCCATCTTACATCATGTCAACGATTCCAAGCAACTATCTGAAAAACAACTCATGAAGGCGCTTGAACAAGTGAAAGAACATGCACTTGCGATTAAAGTTGTCTTCGGGTCTGTTGAAGATATCGATCGTATCAATATATATAGAGCAACAAAAGAGGCGATGGTTGCAGCGATTGAAGGGTTAGATATTCAACCTGATTTTATTCTCACGGATGCAATGCCGATACCAGAATATAAAAATCTTGAATCTATAACTAAAGGCGATCAGAAATCCATCTCTATTGCAGCGGCATCCATTATTGCAAAAACAACACGAGATGCCTATATGAAAAACATGCATACATTATTTCCTAATTACGGATTTGATCAACACAAAGGGTATCCTACAAAAAAACATGTTGAAGCATTGATGACATTTGGTCCTACACCGATTCATAGAAGAAGTTTTCAACCTGTAAAAGATGCAATTTTAAAATTTAAGAAGTAAAACACATAAAAATATATATTTATAATATATAAAAAGTTTCTTGTCATTTTCACTTGACATCAAACTTTTTTATTTATATGATGAAAAGGCGGAGGGCATATGAAAGAAAAATTGATTATTGTAGAATCTCCATCAAAAGCAAAAGCAATTCAATCCTATTTAGGTGAGGGACATACTGTTGTCTCTTCTAAAGGTCATATTCGTGATTTAGCCACCTCTGGTAAAGGTGGTTTAGGTATTGATGTTGAAGCAAATTTTGAACCAACCTATCAAGTGATACGAGGTAAACAAACACTTATTAATGATTTAAAAAAACAAGCAAAATCTAGAGATGTCCTAATTGCAACTGACCAGGATAGAGAAGGAGAAGCGATAGCTTGGCATATCGCACAAGTTTTAAATCTAGATGTTCAAGAAGAAAATCGTGTTGTTTTTTCAGAAATTACGAAACAAAAAATATTAGAAGCTGTAAAAAAACCTAGAAAAATCGATACTGGTCTTGTATCGTCTCAAGAAACAAGACGAATGTTAGACCGAATTATAGGGTTTAAACTCTCAACATTACTACAAAGTAAAATAAAATCTAAATCTGCAGGTCGTGTTCAAAGTGTTGCATTGAAGCTTATCGTTGATTTAGAAAAAGAAATTAAAGCGTTTGTTCCTAAGACGTATTTTGATTTAGAAGCAACATATCAAGGAATGAAAGCTGATTATAGTAAAAATAAAGATCAATTAGATAAAGCTTCTTCTGATGCCATCTTAAAAGAAGCGACCAATCCTTTTACGATTTCTAAATTAGATGTCAACGAAAAACCAAGATATTCAAAAGAAGCATTTAAAACGTCGACATTGCAAAGAGATGCTTATAATAATTTAGGATATTCATCGACACGTACAATGATGCTTGCTCAGTATTTATATGAAGGTATTGATATTAATGGTGAGACAACAGGACTCATCACCTATATGAGAACAGATGTGACAAGACTTTCTAATGAATTTGTTGAAGCTTCAATGATGCATATTGAAAAAAATTATGGTGCACAATATTTAGGAAAATATCAAACAACAAAAGATCAAAATGCTCAAGATGCACATGAAGGTATTCGTCCAACAAATGTGTTATATACACCTGAATATGTAAAGGCAAATGTCGATGCATCATCGATTAAAGATGAAAAATTATTTGAAGATGCTATGAAACTGTATGCAAGAATATATGGAAGAACACTTGCATCCCTTATGGCACCCGCAATTTTAGAACATACAAAAGTGACTTTTACATCCAACAATCATGACTTCAATATGAAAGGTGTACGATTAATTTTTGATGGGTTTTTAAAAGTGTATGAAGAATCTAAAAATAAAGATATTCTTTTACCTAAATTCCACCAAGGCGATACAATTACAATGGATGCAATTGTTTCAATTGAAAAACAGACACAACCAAAACCAAGATATAATGAAGCAAGTATGATTAAAAAACTTGATGAACTAGGCATTGGTAGACCCTCAACGTATGCTTCTATCATTAAAACACTCATTGATAGAGGATATGTCACGAAAGAGAAAAATCTTCAACCAACAGACCAAGGTATCTTAACATCAGATGAATTAGATAAATTTTTCAAAGATATTATCAATATTGACTACACAGCTGAAATGGAAGCAAACTTGGATAAAGTTTCTGAAGGCAATTATGATAAACTGAGTATTTTGAAAACATTTTATGAGATGTTCATGCCAATGTTAGACAATGCCAAAGTCAATATGAAAAAAATACAACCCGTGATGCTTGATGAAACTTGTCCAGAATGTGGCAGCCAACTCGTCATTAGAAAATCAAAATATGGTGAATTTGTTGCATGTAGTGGATTCCCTAAATGTCGTTACATAAAAAAAGAGGAAACACTCGCTGATTCGTAAGTGATCCTCTTTACAAATATATTGAATTTTGATATCATAAAAGCTCTAAAAGTAATTTTAGACCCTTTTTCCCTAAAAGATAAAAGACGACGACACCTTATATAAGGTGAAGAAGTCTTTTTCTTTATGGTATAATAAAACGCAGGAGAAATCATGGGATTTTTTAAAAACTTATTTTCTAAAAAACCTAAAATTTCATATAAAAAAGCACTCAATAGGTCGCATCTATCCTTGTTTTCTGTTAAAGAAGCAATGGATAAACATCAAATGTTACATCAAGATGTATTAGAAGCATTAGAAGATGCATTGTTAATATCAGATGTCGGATTAGATACATCAACAGATATGATTGATTATTTAATAGAAAACAATAAAAAAACACCGATAAATGATTATGAATCATTGCTCGATGTATTGTATCAATTTGTTGATATGCTATTCATCGATGTCGCGCATCTTCAAGAGAAACACGTGATATTTGTGGTTGGTGTGAATGGTGTTGGAAAAACTACCACTATTGGAAAACTTGCACATCAAATAAGTAAAAATCAAAAAGTGATGATCATTGCTGCAGATACATTTCGTGCAGCCGCAATCGATCAATTACGAGTATGGGCGGAAAAAAGTGATGTCCTATTTTATACGAATCCTTCAAAAGATCCGAGTTCTGTTATTTATGATGGATTAAAACTTGCCAAAGAAAAAGATGTCGATGTCATTTTGATTGATACTGCTGGTAGACTTCAAAACAAACAACACTTAATGGCTGAATTAACAAAAATGAGACGCATGATTCCTAAAGCATATGGCACCATTGATATACGTACATATTTAGTTTTAGATGCAACCACAGGTCAAAATGGCGTTTCTCAAGCAAAACTTTTTCATGAAGCAACAGAAGTCACGGATCTCGTCATTACAAAATTAGATGGCACCTCAAAAGGTGGCATCGTCTTACCAATTGTTTCGATGCTTAAAGTACCCATTGCATATATTGGCATTGGAGAAGGCATTGATGATCTTGCGGTATTTGATAAAGAAGCATTTATGCAGCAACTCATAGATCATGGGGTTTAACATGGATTTAGAAAAGAAACATCTTATTATTTCATTATTTTTACAATATGAATCTCTATTTACTGAGACGCAACAACAGTATTTTAAAGCGTATTTTTTAGATGATTTTAGTTTAAAAGAAATTGCTGAAGCGTATCATGTATCACGTAGTGCCATTCATGACGCTATCCATAAAATTGAAGATCATCTAGTAACATATGAAAGCAAACTAAAGTTACATGAAAAAGCTCAAAAGCGTCTTTCTTTGTTAGACACATTTGAAAAAACTCAAGATCTTACCCTTTTAAAAACACTTAAAGAGATGGATGAATAATGTTTGAAACAACATTGAGTTCTCGTTTACAAATGGCCTTAAGAAGATTATCAGGTAAAGGCTATTTAAATGAAGATGATATCACAAATACATTAAAAGAAATTAGACGCGCATTGCTAGAAGCAGATGTGCATTTAAGCGTTATAAAATCTTTCACCGATCAAGTTAAAGAAAATGCACTTGGTGAAAAAATCATAAAAGGATTAAATCCTGGTCAACAAGTTGCAAAAGTTGTCAATGACACATTAGTGAGTATCCTCGGTGAAAAAACGTCATATATATCCTATCAACCATCTGGACTCACTGTCATGATGCTCATTGGTTTACAAGGTTCTGGTAAAACAACGTCGATTGCAAAGCTTGCAAAAACAATCAAATCATCTGAAAACAAAAAAGTGTTATTAGTGGCTGCAGATATTTATCGTCCTGCCGCCATTGATCAATTAAAAGTTTTAGGTCAAAGTATTCAAGTAGATGTTTTTGAAAAGGGTCAAATGGATGTATCTGTCATTATTAAAGAAGCTTTGGATTACGCTAAAGACCATCATTATGAAGTTGTATTAATCGATACTGCAGGACGTCTTTCTATAGATACCGCATTATTAGATGAGTTAAAAATGATTAAGGAAATGACATCTCCATCAGAAATATTACTAACGGTAGATGCGATGACGGGTCAAGATGCCGCCATTACAGCAAAAAACTTTCATGAACATATTCAAGCGACAGGTGCAATTTTAACAAAATTAGATGGTGATACAAGAGGAGGGGCTGCACTTTCAATCTCAAGTGTGGCGTCTATTCCAATTAAATTTCAAGCATCAGGTGAAAAAATTGAGATATTAGAAGTTTTTCATCCTGATCGTATGGCATCACGTATTCTAGGAATGGGTGATGTCATGAGTCTTGTTGAAAAAGCATCTGAAGCAGTATCAGAAGATGATGCCAAAGACTTAATGACAAAAATTCAAAATAATACCTTTAACTATAATGATTTAAAGAAACAATTTAAAATGATTAAACGCATGGGTTCGATTCAAAAAGTCATGGGACTTATTCCTGGACTTTCTAAACAGGCAGCTCAAGTTGATGATAAACCGTTAAAAGAAATGTCTGTGCTTATTGATTCAATGACAATAAAAGAACGAAAAGATCCGCTATTGATCGATCAATCCTCTAAAAGAAGAGAACGTATCGCAAGAGGGAGTGGTCTATCCGTGGCTGCTGTCAATCGTCTAAGAGATGCATTTAATAATCAAAAAAAGATGATGAAACAAATGATGTCCATGGATCCTTCAAATATGTCTAAAATGAATCCAAATCAGTTTCAACCAAGTAAAATTAAAAAAGGTAAAGGAAAGCATAAAGGTCGATTTAAATATTGACTTTTATTTTTGAAGTTATCCACATAAGTCGTGGAAAAACAGTGATAAAAGATGTGATAAAATTTTAAATGAGTAGGTGTTTATGACTAAAAAACTAATACTAGTGGATGGAAATTCAATCGTCTTTAGAGCGTACTTTGCAACAGCTTATCCAGGTGCAACCTTGATGCAAACTTCTAAAGGTGAATATACAAATGCACTTTTTGCATTTATTAATATGTTTGAAAAATTTGTCAAAGATCAAGATGATATGATTTTAGTTGCATTTGACACCAAAGAAAAAACAAAGCGACACCTTGTATACGAAGACTACAAAGCAGGTCGTGCAAAAATGCCAGAAGAACTTGCGAGTCAACTCAGTATCATCAATGACTATTTAGATGTTATGGGAATTACACATTTCAGACAAGCAGGTTATGAAGCAGACGATATCATAGGTACATTCTCTAAACTTGAAGGGTATGATGTGCACATTTATTCATCAGACCGAGATTTGCTTCAACTTGTTTCAGATAATGTTACGGTTCATTTGTTAAAAAAAGGCATGAAAGAAGTTCATGATTATACCCCTAAAAAAATCTTAGAAACATATGAACTTTCTCATCAACAAATGATTGATTTAAAAGGACTTATGGGAGATCCTTCAGATAACATTCCCGGGATTCCTGGTGTTGGTGAGAAAACCGCGATTAAACTTTTAAAAACATATCAAACCTTAGAAAACGTATTGGATCATGCAGATGAGATTGGTGGTAAGCTTTCAGAAAAAATAAAAGCTGGAAGAGACTCAGCCATCTTATCCAAGATGCTTGTCACCATTGATACGCATGCAACGCTTGATTTAAACATTGATGATATCATTAGAAAACCACTTGATCAAGAACAAAGAATTAAATTTCTTCAGCGATATGAACTGCATATGCTTGCTAAAAAAGTGGTTCAAGAACCTAAAGCATCCGTCTTTACATTTATCAATGTTCAAGATGATGCCACTTTTCAATCATATAATATAAAAACATGTGCCATGCATGTAGAGTTGTCTAATTCAAATTATCATCAAGCATCCCTTTGGGGAATTGGACTTGCATTTGATGAAACGTATGTATTTATTGATCCCCAATATGCGTTATCATCTTCAGTGTTCAAAGCTTTTTTAGAAGAGACAACCATAAAAAAATATGTGTATGATGCAAAAGCGATGTATGTCTTTTTTAAATGGCGTGACATACATTTAAAAGGGGTCACATCTGATTTATTACTGTCAAGTTATATTATTAACGCGCATTTAGGAAAAGAAGAATTTAATCGAGTTGTATCGGCATTTGATTATGTCGGCGTTGCTTATGAAGAAGATATTTATGGGAAAGGTGTCAAAAGAGGACTCCCCGAAGATTTATCTCATCACGCACATATCGTCTCTAAAGCAAAAGCGATTCAAGATTTAAAAGATACGCAAGATCAACTGCTTAAAGATAAAAATCAATATCACTTGTTATATGATGTAGAGCTGCCATTATCCTTTGTTTTAGGTGATATGGAATTTTCTGGAATTGATGCAAATATCGAAACGCTCAATCAGATGGGTGAGAC
>JAYOFY010000005.1:14138-16913 GCA_038117465.1 Acholeplasmataceae bacterium | reverse complement strand
ACATATCGCAGTGTCACAAAACTTTACTCAACCTATATCGAAGGTTTACGACCATATATTTTAGAAGACGGTAAAATCCATACGATTTATATGCAAGCACTCACGACAACTGGACGACTTTCTTCAACAGATCCTAACTTACAAAACATTCCGATTCGTACAGAAGAAGGGCGTCTCATTCGTCAAATATTTCATGCATCTAACGGTGCAACGTTACTTGGTGCAGATTACTCACAAATTGAACTACGTGTATTAGCACACATTGCAAATGTCACTGCCCTCATTGAATCGTTTAATAACGGAGAAGACATTCATGAGCAAACAGCGAAAAAAGTATTTCATGTAAATGAAGTGTCTAAAGAACAAAGAAGACAAGCAAAAGCAGTGAATTTTGGCATCATTTATGGCATTTCAGCTTGGAGCCTCGCAGACGATATCCACGTATCTCAAAAAGAAGCACAACAATTTATTGATACGTATTTAACCATTTATCCAGAAATTAAATCGTATATGGAAGATACTGTTGCATTTGCAAAAGCCAATGGTTATGTTGAAACAATTTTAAAAAGAAGACGTTACATACCGGAACTTCAGTCATCTGTGTATATGCAACGTGCCTTTGGTGAGAGAACCGCGATGAATGCGCCGATTCAAGGGTCTGCAGCAGATATTATAAAACTTGCAATGATTGAATTGCATCGTAAATTAAATGCACATCAATTGCGTTCATCACTCATATTACAAGTCCATGATGAACTCATATTAAATGTTTATGAAGAGGAGCTTGAAACAGTTTCCAAATTTGTGGAAGAGGCTATGAAACAAGCGATAGAAATGCATGTATCTCTAGATATTTCGATGGATACAGGGCATACATGGTATGAGGTAAAATAATGCCAGAGCTTCCTGAAGTTGAAACTGTTAGACAAACATTAAAGACCCTTGTAAGTGGTAAAACAATTTTAGATGTTCATGTGTATTGGTCTAATTGTGTCATTACGAAAGATTTTGAAAAAGACATTCTAGGTCAGACGATTCATGATATTTTAAGATATGGAAAATATTTAGTATTTATATTAGATCATCATGTTATGATTTCACATCTTAGAATGGAAGGAAAATATTATCTTCACCAAAAAAGACAACCTTCCAATCATGAACATGTTGTATTTGATTTAAATACAAATGAATCACTGACATATCATGATACGAGAAAATTTGGAAAATTTGAACTGATTGATAAAAACACCTATTTAGAGGTGCCACCACTTTCTTTGCTTGGAAAAGAACCTAAAGATATTGATCCGATTGTATTCTATAAACGACTAAAGCAAAAAAGAATTCCTGTAAAAATGGCATTACTTGACCAGCATCTTATCGCAGGACTTGGAAATATTTATGTGGATGAAACACTCTTTAGAGCAGGTATACATCCAGAAAAGAAATGTTATCGACTCACTAAAAAAGATGTAAGTCGGATGATATATCATGCGATACAAGTCTTATCATATGCTACAGAATTAGGTGGATCCACGATTAGAACGTATCACGCCATGCATGGTGTCGATGGTAAATTTCAAAATGAATTAAAAGTACATACAAAAAAAGACATACCATGTGAAGTATGTCATACACCTATCATTAAAATTAAAGTTGGAGGAAGAGGGACTTATGTCTGTCCGACCTGTCAAAGAAAATAAACTTAAAATTGGTATCACTGGAAATATTGCCAGTGGTAAGTCAACTGCGACGACATATTTAAAAGCAAAGGGATTCACAGTCATAGACAGTGATGCCATCGTCCATACATTATGGAAAGATCCGCTTATTATACAAGCATTATCTTCGTTATTTGAGTTAGATCTTAACGATCTCACGATTCAACAACAATTTAAACAAGATGTTTTTAATAATGAAACGATGCGGAAGTCACTTGAAGCATATTTGCATCCAAAAGTTTATGACATCATCGAACATCAAATCCAGGCATCTACGAATCATGTGATTATCGATATACCACTCCTCTTTGAAACTCAATATGAAAACCGTTTAGATGCCGTGATTTTAATTACAGTACCGAAAGACATACAAAAACACCGATTGTTAAAAAGAGGATTAACCTCTGAACAAGCTGAATCGAGAATTTCTTCGCAAATGGCTCAATCACTAAAAATGAAGAAAACAACACATATCATTTCAAGTACACTTAATTTCGAAGCATTTTATCAAGCGTTAGAAAAGGAAATAGATAAGATTATTCATGGCAACACTTAAATTATATGCGCCAATTGATTTATCAGGGCATGATCATAAAGTCATCTCACTTTTATATCAACCACTCATCGGTCAAGTGGCTTTTTCGCTATACCATTTCATTTTTTCATTGACATATCAAAAAGATGTTGTCTCTATCGACGATATGGATATGCTTAACTTGCTCGTGATTACAAAAAAAGAATTTGAAGATGCGTGTAATAAACTTCAAGCACATGTACTCTTAGATGTTTACGAATCAAAAGAAGATATATTACTACAAATTAAAAAACCAATGACTGCTAAACAATTTTTAACAGATACAATTTTTGGTATCACATTGGAACAAAAAATTGGAGATGCAATGTTACGTACATTAGTTGACCAATTTAAAGTCCAACAGCCACATTTAGGCTATCAAAGAAAAGACATTCATTATGATGATGTCTTTGATGTCGATCAAGTAAAAAAACTATCAATTGATACACCACTATTTGAAAATGGTGGGGTACACGCAAAGGT
>JAYOFY010000005.1:11014-14128 GCA_038117465.1 Acholeplasmataceae bacterium | reverse complement strand
AAGGTAGTAAAAACACGTTTCCCTTATGAAACATGGGTCGATCAACTGCCATCCGCATATAAAAAGCCGTCTTTATTGAAATCAACAACACGACAACTTATTGAAAATCTTGTCTTTATTTATCAGTTAAATCAAGAAGATTTAAATCAGATCTTGACATCGATACATCCATCTCAAATTGTCAAAAATGAAGCCATTAAAAATGCTGCAAAACGCTATTTTGAGCAACATCAAATATTAACCATTGATGACAAAAAAGAACAACCATTTAATAACTACAGTCAGATCTCACCACTTTATATCATCCAAAAGTATGGAAAGCATGATCATCAAGGGATTGCATTAGATATCATTACATCGCTTGTAGAAAGAAATCATGTTGATCTCGGTGTTATAAATGTATTACTTGTGTTTGTATTGAAACGTAAAGAAGGTGTGCTGCCTCACATTCATTATTTAGAAAAAATCCTCATAGATTGGATGTCTAAAGGTGTCACGACATCTCAAGATGCAATAGAAATGACCACAAAATTAGAAACAGCATATCAGAAAAAACAAGTAAAAAAATCGGTACGTGTGTCTGTAGAACCAGATTGGTTAGATGATTATTTGGCGGAACTCAAAAAAGAGGAGGACGCTTTATGACCTTATTAGAGATGCGAAACGTCATTTCAAAAGATGAAGAAACAAAAGACTTAATGATTGACGATTTAGATGTATTAAAAGTATATCAATATTTAATGGATAAGTATGATCAAAAGTCTTATGACGGATACATACCTGTACTCATCAAAGAACCTTATATTGAAATTGTGTATCGTCCAACAAAAGAAAAAGCTTATGAATTAAAACAACAAAAACTTAGACAATATTTATCATTTTTTGATAGTGATATTTATATTCAAGATGCGACACTGAATGATTTTCATCAAACATCTGATTTAAGAAAAAAAGCACTAGAGATTGCTCAAACATCCGTGCAATTGTATGTAGATAGAAAAGCAACAAAAGGAATCTATATTCATGGTCCATATGGGTCTGGGAAAAGTTATTTATTATCTGCGATTGCAGCTTATTATGCAGACCATGATATTGATGTCATTTTTACTTATGTTCCAGATTTAATTAGAGGCTTTAAACAAGGTATTGATGAAGGTACAATAGAAAAACGAATCAACATCTTAAAACAAACATCTATTTTAATTTTAGATGACTTAGGTGGCGAATATCATTCACCATGGTTTAGAGATGAAATATTGATGCCACTCATTCAATATCGTTTAAGTGCATCTTTACCTATCTATGTGTCATCGAATTATACAATGACTCAGCTTGTAGACGCATTGGCAACTGGCCATGATGAAATTAATAGAGTTAAAGCAACAAGGCTTATAAGAAGACTTCGTGACATGACAGAATTAGTGAAGTTATCATAGAAAAAGTTCTTGATATATGCTATAATAAGCGTGTCTTATCCTTAGATAAGGCATCTTTTTTATGAAAGAGGATACTTATGAATTTAACATTTCCTGATGGAAGTATCAAAACATACGAAGATGGTATGACTGTTTATGAAATTGCATCATCGATTTCAAAGAGTTTAGCAAAAGATGCGATTGGTGCCATCATCAATGATGAATATATTGAGCTTTCAAGACCATTATTAAAGGATGCATCATTTAAAATTGTCACAAAAAAAGATAAAGAAGCATTATATTTTTTAAGACATTCTGCTGCGCACTTACTCGCACAAGCAGTTTTATCATTATATCCCAATGCCCTTTTCGGTGTAGGTCCTGCCATTGAAGAAGGCTTCTATTATGACATTTCAGTACCAGGGTATCAACTCACAGAAGATGATTTAGTACGTATTGAAAAAAAGATGCATACATTTAAAGAACAAGCTTTGCCGATTGTTAGAAAAGAAATTTCCTACGAAGAAGCAAAAACACTTTTTAAACACGATCAATATAAATTAGATATTATCGAACAATACAAACATGAGCAATTAACGTTTTATACGCAAGGTGATTTTACCGATTTATGTCGTGGTGGACATGTGAGTCATACCGGACTTATTAAGCATTTTAAATTATTGAGTTTAGCAGGTGCTTACTTTAGAGGTGATGCTAAAAATGACATGCTTACACGTATTTATGGAACGGCATTTTTTAGTGACACAGATTTGCAAGCATATTTACAATTACTTGAAGAAAGAAAAGCACGTGATCACCGTAAAATCGGTAAAGCTCAAAATCTGTTTATGACAACAAAAGAAGCAGGTGCTGGACTTCCATTTTGGTTAAAAAAAGGTGCGACGATAAGACGTGTTATAGAGCGTTATATAACAGATAAAGAAATTTCATTAGGTTATGATCATGTATATACACCAATTATGGCTAATGTAGATTTATATAAGACCTCTGGACATTGGGACCATTATCATGAAAATATGTTTCCACCAATGGATATGGGAGATGGTGAATTACTTGTATTAAGACCAATGAATTGTCCTCATCACATGTTGATCTTTAAACAAGATATCCATAGTTATAAAGAACTTCCAATTCGTATCGCAGAATTAGGAATGATGCATCGTTATGAAAAAAGTGGTGCACTATCTGGATTACAACGAGTAAGAGAAATGACGCTAAATGACGCCCATATTTTTGTGAGACCAGATCAAATCAAAGAAGAGTTTAAACGTGTTGCCTATTTATTATTTGATGTATACAAAGATTTTGAAATCACGGATTTCACATGTCGCTTGAGTTATCGTGATCAAGATGATAAAGAAAAATATTATCCTGATGATGCCATGTGGAATAAAGCAGAATCTATGTTAAAAGAAGCCATGGATGAATTAGAAATACCTTATTATGAAGCCACAGGTGAAGCTGCTTTTTATGGACCTAAATTAGATGTTCAAGTAAAAACAGCATTGGGACACGAAGAAACATTGTCAACCATTCAATTAGACTTTTTATTACCTGAGAAATTTGATTTAACATATGTAGGTGAAGATGGCGCAAATCACCGTCCTGTTGTGATTCATAGATGGATTGTATCAACAATGGAACTTTTTGTTGCCTATTTAATAGAAGAATACAAAGG
>JAYOFY010000005.1:0-11004 GCA_038117465.1 Acholeplasmataceae bacterium | reverse complement strand
TGCTTTCCCATTTTGGTTATCTCCAACGCAAGTTAAAATCATTCCAGTGCATCTTGACTTGCATGCAACTTATGCAGAAGAAGTCAAACAAGCGTTGTCTGCATTTAGAGTTGAAATGGATTTAAGAAACGAGAAAATGGGGTATAAAATTCGTGCCGCACAAACAGAAAAGATTCCATTTACTTTAGTTCTTGGTGACCAAGAAGTTGAACAACAAACCGTTACTTTAAGACGATATGGCTCACAACAACAAGAAACATTATCTTTAGAGGCATTTAAAACATTATGTATGAATCTAAATATGCACAATTAAGTGCATATTTTTTTGTAATAAAAAATAATATTTGATAATATATAATAATTTTGATACAATGAATATGAGGTGACACGATGCTAGATGTAAAAAATGTCTCCATGTCTTATGGAGAAGTTAAAGCTGTACAAAATTTATCATTTACAATAAAACCTGGTGAAATATTTGGTTTATTAGGAACGAATGGTGCAGGAAAAACGACCACATTTAGAATGATTATGGGACTCATTCAGCCGAAATCAGGATCCATTACATTAGATGGACATCAAGTCAGTTATGATGATGTCAATGATATTGGTTATATGATTGAAGAAAGATCGTTATTAACAAAAATTATTATTTAGGTCAATTAAAAGAGGTATCTATAGAAGATATTGAGAAACGTTTAGATTATTGGCTTGATCGATTTCATATTACGGAATATAAATTGAAAAAAGTCAAAGAATTATCTAAAGGAAATCAGCAAAAAATTCAATTTATTGCAGCATTAATTAATAATCCTAAATTACTTATATTAGATGAACCTTTTAGTGGACTTGATCCAATTAATACAGAATTATTTGTACAAACGATAAGAGATTTTCAAAAACAAGGGACGATGGTCATTTTTTCATCCCATCAACTTGATCATGTCGAATCATTTTGTGAGAAGATTGTTGTATTAGAAAAAGGCCAGGTCATTTTAGAAGGACCGATTCAAACGATTAAAGAAACATATCAAAAATTAAACATACGCATCAAAGCAACGCACATAGATATGAAATCACTTGAAAACATCGAAGGTGTGATTCAAATTGATACATATCCTAATGCAATCATGGTGAAAGTTGCCTCAAAAGAATGTGTCAAAGATGTTTTTGATGTTGTGAAAACATTTGATCATGTCACGACGTTTGATGTTTTAGAACCACCACTTTCAGAAATTTTTATTGATAAGGTGACACGACATGAAAAAGCTTAAATTCCTTATATCATTTGGCCTTAAAAAAAGATTATTAAAAAAATCGTTTTTGATTTCAAATATTATTATTGGATTACTCACCATCGTGATTATTAATTTACCAACGATTATTGGTTTGTTCGATAATGACAATGACCAAACTGTGCAAATTGCATATATCACGGATCGTGAGACATCATCCTATATCACATCACTTGATGTAACATTGAATCAAGGATTAGATGTACCGATGTTTATATTTACTGAAACGACGACAGAATTAGAAGATACATTTTTTGATCAACAACAATATGATATTTTGCTTCGATTAAGTGCACAAGAAGCATCTATTAATATACAGTTATACCGATTTAATACGACCTATGACACAGCTATCTTACAAACATTACAGCTTTTAGATGTCATCGATCAAAATCAAAATTACATGCCACCGACAACAGAAACATTTTTACCTCAAGATTATGAAGATCCAGTCATCAACGAAATCATTAGTGGACTATCTTCAGTCTTTACGTTACCTTTATTTTTAATTTTGACGTTTGGTATTCAATTTGTTGGTGTGGATATTATTGAAGAGAAATCTTCTAAAGCCATTGAAACGATTATTTCAAGTGTAAAAGCAAGTATTCATTTCTTATCAAAAATTATTGCGAGTTTAATCTTTATTTTGATTCAAAGTATACTGCTTGTCATCTATGGACTTATTGGAAGTGCCATAGGTAATCAAAGTACATCTGTTACTGGGATGTCAACAGAATCTCTAACAGAAGTATTTGTTCAATATTTCCCGAATTGGCAAAGTATACTAGTGATTACAGCACTTTTCATTTTAATTGGTGCCATGTTATATTTAGTCATTGCAGCACTCACAGCATCTATTGCAACGACTCAAGAAGATTATCAAACGTTTCAAGGTCCAATCATGATCTTACTTGTCATCGGATTTTATATTTCATTGTTTGCATCGGCAGCAGGTGGTGACACGATCCTTAGAATTGCTTCTTTCATTCCTTTTTTCGCCCCAATGACGGTACCTGTAGCTTATGCTTCAGGACTGCTATCGAATATTGAAGTATTCCTTGCTTTGGCTACATTACTCATATCCACAGGTATTGTCATTGTACTCGTGACACCGATTTATAAAGTTGCTATTTTAAGTTACGAACAAACAAAATTATTTCAACGTCTTAAATTTTATATTCAAAAATCAAAACATGAATAAAAAAACACCTTCTATTAAGAAGGTGTTTTTTTTAATAATGCTTTGAGTTCATGATCATCTTCAACATTTAATAAAGAAGGCTTTAATGATTTTAAATGACCAGAATGTAAGCTTGAAATATGTTGTTTCATCGATAATATTTTACTAGGGACCATGGATAAACTTGAAATACCTAATGCAATCAGCAATGTTGCATAATCTTCTTGAGATGCAACATCACCACATACACTTACAGGTATGTGATGTTTATGTGCACTCTCTGAAACATGATGGATAAGTGAAATGATAGAAGGGTGATATGGATCTGCAATATCATTATCAAGTAAGACGGAACGATCCGTTGCCATAGTATATTGAACAAGATCATTGGTTCCGATAGAGAAAAAGTCGACAATTGGTGCAATTAAATGTGCAGATAATGCAAGAGAAGGAACTTCAATCATAACACCTATACTGATATCACCAACAGCAATGTTTTTATCGATACAAGCTTGTTTGATTTGTTGGATAAATGTCATGACTTCAATGATTTCTTTTTTCGTAGAGACCATGGGGATAAGCAAACGAATATGACCATGAACGGCACTCATCAGTAATGCTTTAATTTGATTGTAAAAAAGCTGTTGATATTTTTGGAAAAGGCGAATACCACGTGAGCCTAATAAAGGATTTTCTTCCTTTTTAAGTCTAATAAAAGGCACAACTTTTTCTCCACCTAAATCAAATAATCTAAATGTAATTGGTTGATGTTTATAGTGTTTGACGATAAGTTCATACATTTGTAATTGATCCTCAAATGAAGGTGGCAACAATTTATCTATAAATAGAAGTTCTGTACGAATGAGTCCAATCCCTTCAGCACCAGATACTTTAATAGCATCTAAATCTTGAATCGAAGACATGTTTGCTTCAATTGGAATCGAAATACCATCCATTGTTTGTGCGGGTTCTGTTTGCCATTGTGTGTATTGAGATGGATGTATTAGATCTTTATCTTCTGATTGCGCATATGATGCAAGCATTTTTGCATTTGGAAGCATATGAATGCGTTTTTCATCGGCATCAAGAATCATTAAATCTCCATGCTGGAATTGGTCTAAATCATCAACTCCAAACAATGAAGGAATGCCTTTTTGTTTGGCGATAATCGCTGCATGTGATGTAATGGACTTTGAAGAAGTGATGATACCTTTGACATGTAATGCATTGAGCTGATTCATAATATGTAAATTGAGTGTTTTTAATACGACGATAATGTCTTCTTGAATATGTCGCATGTCGATAAAAGGAATGCCTTGAATGACATATAACATACGTTCATAAAAAGATTCGAAATCATCAATACGGTCACGCATATACGCATTAGATGATGTTGATAAGACAGAAACATAATAATCTAACGCCACTCTTAATGCATAACTTGCGTTCATTTGTTTATCTATAATATAAGATTGAATCGATTGTATAAATTCCTCATCCATTGCCATTGCATACTGAAAAGCAAGCACATCATGTGCAGAAGGATCATGTAACATAGATTCTAATTCTGCTCTAAATGTTTTGAGTGCTTGATCTAAAATATGAAGTTCTTTTTTTGGATCATGGATAATTTTTAATGAAGGGGTTGTTTCTAGCGAGTCAACGACATATGTTTTTCCGATCCCATAACCTGGAACAATTGTAATCAACGCATTAACGCTCCTCACATGTAACGTGTGCATCATGTCGTGTACACGTTTCTTTTTCTACAAAAACAATATTACATGACTGATCATTGAAAGACTGATTAAAAAAGTTATTTAAAAGCGTGCCAATAGGATCACCAATAGCAACACGATTTCCCACTTCGACATGCCATTTTACAATGTCATGACGTGCTTTTAATCCAAGATGTAATAAAACATGAACATCCTTACCTTTTATCATCAATAAATGTTTTGAAGGATGAATGGTTTCAATCACACCCTCAATTGGGGCAATAATCGTTTCATTTTGTGGGTTAACAACAAATCCATCTCCTAATAATTTATGAGAAAAAATATCATCAGGAGTGTTTTGAATTGGATGTAGTTCGCCATCAAATGGATTTTTAAATAAAAACGTCATCATATCCTCACATGTATTATAAGATAAAAAGAAAACACAAATTTATGAAAACGTTTTATTCAGAAGGTTGTAGTTTGATACTTACCATCATCATAAGAATACTTAAGATGATGAAATACGCAGCAATTTCAAATGATAACGTACGATTATAGGCATAAATGAAGCTTCCAGTAATGGGTCCAAATATCATGCCTAATCCAACAAATAACTGTCTAATCCCCATGACTCTTCCATAATCATCAGAAGCAAAAGAAGAAATATGACTTTGTTCAAAAGGTTGATGTGCTGTTTTAGAAAAAATATACATAGAAAATATCGTGTATAGACTTACAAGTAAATTTGAAAATTGGAATGTCATCCATAATGCAATAGCACCAATAAGTGTAAATATTAAAAACGTTTTATTAAAGTTAAGCTTAAAAAGTTTAGGGACAATTATAAGTGCTGTCACTAAACTTATCATACCTGTGAATAAAACAAAAGAACCAAGCATACTTGGATCATAGTTTAAGTCTCTAAAGTAAACATCAACATATTTGCTTACAAAAGTAAAACTCATGGTTGCGAGTAATAATGCAACATAAAATAACCATTGATGTGGCTTTAAATCAAAAATTGAAAGCATATGCTTATAAAAAGGAATGTAGGTTTGATTTGGTTTTAAAGGTGGATTTTTGATTAAGATCATAATAAAAACTGCATAAGTGATGGTAAAGATAGATTGAATTAAAAAGACGTATTGATAAGATGGAGCATTTAAAATTGACTGAAGACTAGATAATTGACCACCAAAGAAATATCCAAGTGCACCTCCAAGTGTAAGTGCACCACCAAATAGCGATAAATTTCTTCCAACAACATCTTTCGTAGAATGAATCAATATAAGTGCGGCATAAATCGTTATACCTGATGCAGCTCCTACTCCAGAAAAGACTCTTGCAACAATCATTAAACTCACATCTTCTGAAAACCCATACAGCAGTTGACCAAAGGCATACATGATGTTTCCTAAAAACATCCAGGCTTTGTGATGACCTTTATCTGAAAGAATACCCCACAATGGAGCACCGATGACAATCCCCGCACTCATAGAAGCAAAAAAAACTCCAAACATGACATCATCTATACCTAAATAAGCCACATAGCTTGGTGTAATCGGATGTGCAAGATTATGGGCAATTCCTTGGATCAATGTTAAGATAAGAATAAACTTAATTTCTTTTTTCACAAAAGAATTATAACATTAATTGAGTGTGTCATATGAAAAAAAGACTGTATTCTATTACAATTACAAATACGCAAGCAGATCATGGTTTTGCTACGTCTACATCAGGGCGATCTTTACCTTTTAAACCAACGTTAAAAAAAGAAGATGGATTTAATCCAGGAGAACTTTTAGCATTTTCATGGGCAACATGTTTAGAGTCAACATTGCGTTATGTATTAGAAATTAAATCGATGGCATTTATGACGTATACAGAAGTAGATTTTCATATGGAATTAGATCAAGGACCACCAATCGGCTATCAATTTTATTATGATGCGAGATTATATATGGATACAGATGATATGACATTCATACATATGTTAGTAGAAGAAACACATCAAAGATGTCCAATATCTAAATTATTAAAGACGCATAATATTTCGATTAAAGGTATGTCATTAAAAAAAGAAGCGACTCAAGATTGAGACGCTTCTTTTTCTTTAAGTTGACGATATGTTAAGATTGGATGTCTCGCAGCAGTAGCTTCATCCAAACGTTTAACATAACCATGATGCGGTGCTGTTTTAAGGAGTTCTGGTGTTTCTTTCGCTTCTTTTACGATGCGTTCCATCACTTCTATAAAGGTATCCAATGTTTGTAAGGATTCAGCTTCTGTAGGTTCAATCATCATCGCCTGTTTATAAATAAGCGGGAAGTATATCGTTGGTGCATGCATACCAAAATCTAATAGCCGTTTTGCGATATCAAGTGTTTTGATATCTGAATTGTCTTTGAGTCCATCATAGACAAATTCATGCATACAATAATCTTTTAAAGGCATATTAAAGTGATCTTTTAATTTAGTTTTTACATAATTTGCATTTAGAACTGCACGTGGACCGATGTCAACTAAATGTTCTTTTCCAAGAGAACGCATATAAACATAGGCACGTAAATATACAAGTGTATTTCCCAAAAAGCCACCAACACGACCAATCGAATGAGGATGATAGATACGTTTATATTGGTTATTTTCATACACTACTTGAGGATTTGGAAGAAATTGTGTTAAAGATGACACGACACCGACTGGTCCAGATCCTGGACCACCACCACCATGGGGTGTCGAAAATGTTTTATGTAAATTAATATGCATCACATCAAATCCCATGTCTGCAGGTCTCGCAACACCGACAAGGGCATTTAAATTTGCACCATCATAGTAAAGTAATCCACCTTTGGCATGGACTTTATCTGCTATGAGACGAATATCTTTTTCAAAGACACCTGCAGTATTCGGATTGGTGAGCATCAGTCCTGCAACAGAGTCATCTAAAACAGCTTCTAATGCCTCTAAGTTGACGGTACCATCAGGATTAGATTTAATTTCAACGACTTTAAACCCACATATCACGGCTGATGCTGGATTTGTTCCATGTGCATTATCAGGGACAATAATGACATTTTTATGAGTGTTGCCTTGTTGTTCATGATATTTTTTAATGATCATGAGTCCTGTTTGTTCGCCATGCGCTCCCGCAAATGGGTTTAAACTAAATGTATCCATACCTGTTAATGTCGATAACATTTTTTGGGTATCATGATAAATGGAAAGAATGCCTTGCATATCTTCATCATTTGATAACGGGTGAGTATCTGTGAAACCTTTTAATGTCGCAAGTTCATCATTAATTTTCGGATTATATTTCATCGTACAAGAACCAAGTGGATAAAAACCTGTTTCAATCCCCATATTTTTTGTAGACATATTGATGAAATGTCTCATGAGTTCAAGTTCAGATACTTCAGGAAGAAGCGGATCATCATGTCTTAAAATTGTATCCGGTAAAGCAATGGTTTCAAAGTTTTCAAATGTAAAATGAGATGCTTGTCTTTCATGCGTTGATTTTTCAAATATGAGTGTTTGATCAAATGGTCTCATTGTAACACACCCACAAACGCTTGCATTTCTTCAAGGGTACGTTTTTCTGTGACTGCAAAAGTTACCATTTCATTTTTTTGAATGACCGGTCCTAAAAAGCCATGTTGCCTTAAAAGTATATTCAAGGATTCAGGATCACCTAAATATTTTAAGGTAAATTCTTTGAAATGTGGATGTTTATAAACATCTTCAAATAATCCCGTGTTTAATAACATGTTTTTAAAATGATATGCACCATTTAAACATGCTTGTGTGACATCTTTTATTCCTTGTTTTCCAAGAGCAGAAACAAAGACTGTAACAGCAAGTGCATTTAATGATTGATTACTACAAATATTAGAGTTTGCTTTATCTCTTCTAATATGTTGCTCTCGGGCTTGTAATGTAAGGACAAATGCACGTTTACCATCGATATCTTTAGTCATCCCACAAATACGACCTGGAAGTTTTCTAATATAAGCTTGATTGGTTGCTAAGTATCCAATATAAGGTCCACCTGAAGATAAAGGAATACCTAATGCTTGTAAATCACCACACGCGATATCGGCACCTTCATCTTTCGGTGTTTTTAGTAGTGAAAGTGCTTGACCTTCTCTATTAAAAATGAAGAGTCCTTTGTGTTGATGTACTTTATCACTTAAGTCTCCGTACGTTTCAATGACGCCATACTTATTAGGTGATTGAACAATAATCCCCATGGTATCTTGAAGTAGATCATCAATACCTGTTAAATCGATATGTCCATTTTTTTCTTCTACATACATTATATTGATATTTCTAAAATAGGCATATGTTTTGATGACTTCAAGGATATGATCATTTAAAGTTTTAGAAACACAAATGGTGGATTTACCGGTAATGCCATAAGCCATATACATCGCTTCAGCAGTCGCAGTCGTGCCATCATACATCGAAGCATTAGAGACGTCCATACCAGTAAGTTCTGAAACAATACTTTGGTATTCAAAAATATATTGTAGTGTTCCTTGTGCGACTTCTGGTTGATATGGAGTGTAAGAAGTAAGAAATTCTTGTCTAGATGTAATACTTCTTACAACTGTTGGAATATAATGATCAAATGCTCCTGCACCTCTAAATACAGTTAAAGAAGCATTCAATGCTTGTTTTTCTTGCATATGTTTTGTAAGTTGGAAATCACCTAAAGATGGAGGTAAATCAAATGTACCACGATATTTTAAAGTTTCCGGTATGGCATGAAAGAGGTCATCTATAGAGGATGCACCAATGTCATCAAGCATTTTATTTTGGTCTGCCGGTGTTTGAGGAAAATATTTATGCATGGTCGCTCCTAATTCTTAGAATTTAAATAAGTCGTCTCATCCATTAAGCCATCGATGTCAAGTTGATCTATTTTTAATGTAACAATAAAAGTATTTTCAGGATCTTCATTTAACAATTCAGGTGCATCGAGTAGTGATTGATTAACAGAGATAACTTCACCTGCAATTGGTGCATATAAATCTGCTGCAGCTTTAACGGATTCAACAGCACCAAAGGCACCGTCTTTTTCAATTGTTTGGCCAACAGAAGGTAAATCGATAAAAACGATATCTCCAAGTTGATCTGCTGCGTATTTTGTAATGCCAATGGATACTTGATCAGTTTCAATAAGAATCCATTCATCAGATGCTGAATAAAGTTTTGTTCCCATGCTATTCCCCTTTTTTATAATTCTTTTTCATAAATGTTTTTTTAACAACTTGACATGCCAAATGTTTGCCACGTATTTCAACAGTAAGTGATGTGCCAAGTGATGCAGACGTCATATTTACATATGCAAGGGCCAATCCGGAAGCTTGTGTTGGTAATAAATAGCCAGTTGTTACATACCCTACCTCTACCTCTTGATTATATAGTTTATAGCCTTCTCTTGGTATGCCTTTATCAAGCATTTTAATGCCAACAAGTTTTTTAGTAGGATGTGCTTTAAAATGCTCTATTGCTTTAGAACCTATAAATGTATCACTTTTTACTGCAAATGATAATCCGGCTTCAATTGGATTGATTTGATTTGAGAGTTCGTGACCATAAAGTGGTAAAGTTGCTTCAAATCTTAAGGTATCTCTTGCTCCTAACCCACAAGGTGTAATGCCAATCGTTAATGCTTGATGCCATAAATCTTTGATGGTTTGATGTGACCCGTAAATCTCATAACCATCTTCGCCAGTATATCCTGTTCGAGAAATAATAAGTTGCTGATCATCTTTTTCAAATGATGTGTATTCCATGAACTTTAATGGCATATCTAGAGTAAATAAAGATGTACAAAGTTGTGCTGCATCAGGTCCTTGTATTGCAATTTGACTGTATGTTTCTGAAACATTTTTGATGTCGATGTCAAAGTCATTTTTTTGACTCAAGATCCATTCAAAATCTTTTTGGGTGTTACTTGCATTGACTACAAGTAAAACATGTGACACATCCATTACATAAACCAGTAAGTCATCCATGATCATACCATCATGATCACATAGTAAAGCATATGTCACTTTAAGTGTGTTTTCTGTAATCGTATTGGTTAAAATATAGTTTGTAAATCTTAAGGCGTCATTCCCTGTAATTATAAGTTCTCCCATATGAGAGACATCAAAGATGCCAGCTTTTTGACGCACTTGTTGATGCTCATGTGTAATGCTTGAATAAAAAAGAGGCATGTCAAAACCACCGAAGTCAACCATCTTGGCATTTAAAGCAATATGATTTGCATGTAATGATGTGGTTTTCATAGAAGACTCCTTTTGAATATTATACTATTTTTTTGTTAAAATTCACATGAAACATACTGACTTTTTTGTCTTTTTAGAGTAAAATAAAACGTATAAAGGAAGTGACCTATGTTTATTAATCATACATTCATTTTCACGAGAGAAAAAAGAGCGCTTAAAAGTAATCAAACAGTCATCATTGTCCATGGTATTGCAGAACACAGTGGCCGATATGAAGAGATGATGTCCTATTTTGAAACTCAACATATTTCGACATTGGCATATGACTTAAGGGGGCATGGACAAAGTGCTGGTAAAAGAGGTAAACTCTCAAACTTTAAACTAATTTTAGAGGATTTACATGGTCTTGTCACGCATGTTAAAAAAACATATCCTGAAGATCAAGTATTTTTATTAGGACATAGTTTAGGTGGCTTAATTACTCACATGTATGCAGTTACTTATCAAGATGTTTCAGGTGTGATTACTTCAGGTGCACCAACGCATTTTTTAAAAGATGTTTTACC
>JAYOFY010000004.1:25101-28507 GCA_038117465.1 Acholeplasmataceae bacterium | reverse complement strand
CCCTAATACAACATTATTAATGATACCTAAACCTTCAAGTGTCTCATTAGAAATAATCCCTAGTATTGAAGGTCCTAAAATGACCCCTGCAATGACATATCCAGTAATTGCTGGCAAATTATATTTTTCAGCTATTTTTCCAAAAAAATATCCGGTTAATAATGCAACACCAATAAATAATAAAAAGATATATAAATCCATAAATAACTCCTTCGCTAAGACAAAATTATATGTTTTTGTCTCATTCCAAAACGATTATACGCCTACATTTCGAAAATACAATGATCGTCTCACTGAAAACGTATACAAATAAAAAAAAAAGACCCTTCGGTCTTATTAGTTTATATATGTTCTTTCTTCTTGTGGATCTTCAAGTGGAAGGGTCTTCTCTTTTTTTGGTTGATTTTCAAGTTGCTTTTCATCATTTTTAAATGCCAAACGATACTTTTTATATCCACCATATCCATCCACTGTCAGTATGGCGGCACCAATGATTGACATGATAAGAAAAAATATGCCAATAAATGATGCATTAAATTGTGAATTAAAAACAATGGCTGTTCCAATGGAAATGGATACTACATGCATGATAAATTCTAAAATTTTTGTTTTCTCTTGAAAAAACACAGTGGAAATAAAATAAATGACCCCTCTCGCATAAAAAACAAATCCTAGACCATAACGATAAATCATTTCCCAAAGGTTTGTGTTGCCACCATCAGAACCTAATTGTAAAGATGCAAATATTAATACGCCACCAAGAATTGCAGTTACTAAAACTTCAATTAAATGAATCGTTCTAGAAACTTCATGTTTAAGTGTTTTTAAAAGTGGTACAACTCTAAATAATGCAAATACAACAAGGATTGCGCCTGTCATTAAATAAACGACATCTTCAGAAAACACCATAAACAATCCAACACCTAGTAATATCCCTGCTAGTATAAATTTAATGATCCAAACTCTTTGTTTCATCTACTCACCTTTTAATAATTTTCTTTTTGAACGCTTAGACATAAAGACTGGTAACTTCTTAGGTAAAACTTTTATCGTGATATTTCCATCACAAACATATTCTCCATCAGCATTCCATTTGACGTCATTTGACGTGTTAATTTTGAACTCTGAAGCTTTTAATACAATATCACTTCTCACTTTTCTACCAAAACGGATAAAGAAACTGAGCACACGAAGTTTCGATAAAAATCCTTTACTTTCAAATAAATTAATTTCAAATAAACCATCATCCAATTTTGATTTTGTCTTAAATAATAAAGGGATTCCTCCAACACGATTGGCTGACAATCCAAGTAATAATGTCACTTGTTTCGTAATCGATGTATCATTTGATTGAATATCCATCTTAAAATCATAATTAGACGTAAGATCTTTGATGCCTTCAATATAATATGCAATTTGTCCAAATTGATTCAGCGAGGTTCTTTTAATATCATAACTAATTCTTGTAAATAAACCTGCTGCTGCAGTATATAAAAAATAATGATCATTCATTTGATATGCGTCAATATATGCTGGTTCTGATGATGTATATAATTCAAGTGCTTGAGTGATTTTTTTAGGAATGCCTAAAATGTGACTGACATCATTTGCGGATCCATATGGTAATACCCCTAATATGGGTACCTTTTTTAATTGCATCAATCCATTGAGTACCGTAGATATCGTGCCGTCTCCTCCGGCAACTAAAACGCAATCATATGTTTTCTTTGATGTAACAACATAACTTTTTGCATCCTCTTGAGACACCGTTTCATGGATATCAAGTGATAAGTTTTTTTCTTTAAAAAAAGTTTTTATTTTAGGTAAATCTTTTTGGATCTTACCTTTTCCTGATTTTGGATTATAAATAAGTAAATATGTCATGTGTTCCCCTGATGCTATTTTAGCATAAAAAAAGTGGTATATCACCACTTTATTTATTACATATGTATTGGTTTTCCATCAAATCCATGTGCAGCTTCAAGAATAATTTCTGATAGCGTTGGATGTGCATGAATGGTTTGGGCAATCTCTTCAGCGGTACCTTCGAGTTTCATTGTGACACCAATTTCACCAAGTAATTCTGATGCATTATATGCAAGCATATGAGCACCAAGAACTTCACCATATTTTTTATCAAAAATGATTTTGATAAAGCCATTAGGTTCATTTTCACCTAAACTACGGCCATTCGCAGCAAGAGGAAAAGTTGAAACTTTATAGTCTTTCCCTTGTGCTTTTGCTTCTTTTTCAGTAAGACCAATCATGCCGATTTCAGGAGATCCATAAATCGCACTTGGAATTTGTGTGTAATCCATGGTTGTTTTGTGTCCGCATATATTTTCAACAGCGACAAGTCCTTCCGTTGAAGCAACATGTGCGAGCATGTATTTTCCATTTAAATCACCAATTGCATAGACACCTGAAACAGATGTTTCAAGTTTTTCATTGGTAACAACTGATGCTCTATCCATTTTTAAATTGAGCACTTCTAATCCTTCTGAATTAGGTTTCATACCAATAGATAGCAAGACAGTAGATGCTTTAATCGTTGTTTCTTTACCATCTTTTAAATAGGTCACACTGTCTTTACCAATCGTTTTTACTTCAGCAGATGTCAACAATTGAATACCATCTTTTGAAAGTATTTGTGCGTATTTATCTCTTACATCATCATCTACTGTTGGTAAAATGCCATCAAGTTTTTCAATGATTGTAACTTTTTTAGACATGGCAGAAAATATTGTTGCAAATTCAACACCAATGACACCACCACCGATAATCACGAGTTCTTCTGGAATAGATTCTGTATCTAACATTTCTTTAGATGTTTTAACAAATCCAGTTTGAAGTCCTTCTTTTAATCCAGGAATTGGAGGTGTTAATGGAGACGCACCAGTCGCTAAAATTAAATTTTTTGTTTCTAATGTTTCACCGTTAACTTCAAGTTTATTTTTTGATAATACTTTACCAACGCCCATGTAAACATCGACTTTGTTTTTCTTGAGTAATCCGGCGACACCACCAGTAAGTTGTTTCACAACTTTATTTTTTCTAGCAAGCATCTTAGACCAATCTACAGATACTTTACCATCTACAACAACACCATAATCAAGTGCATGTTGTACATATTTAAATACTTTAGCATTTTTAAGAAGTGTTTTGGTAGGTATACAACCCCAATTTAAACAAACTCCACCAAGCGATTCTTTTTCAATGATCGCTACTTTTTTTCCGAGTTGTGCTGCTTTAATTGCTGCAACATAACCACCCGGACCACTACCTAATACGACGATATCATATGACTTCATGATATCACCTTAATCAATGAGTAACAAACTTGGATTTTCAAGTAATTGCTTCACTAAATTTAAGAATCTTCCTGCATCTGCACCATCAATAATTC
>JAYOFY010000004.1:10245-25091 GCA_038117465.1 Acholeplasmataceae bacterium | reverse complement strand
CAATAATTCTGTGGTCAACAGCTAAAGATAAAGGCATCACATAACCAGGAACAATTTGATCTCCGCGTACAACTGGTTTTCTTGTAATATTACCAACACCTAAAATCGCAACTTCTGGATGATTAATGATCGGTGTTCCAAATGGAACTCCAATCGATCCAAAGTTAGTAATTGAGAATGTTGCATCTTTTAAATCTGCAAGTTGGACTTTACGATCTCTTGTTAATTCTGCAAGACGACGTGTTTCTTTAGCAAGCCCTACGATGGTTAAATCATCTGCATTTTTAACAACTGGAACAATGAGTCCGTCAGGTGTATCTACTGCCATACCTAGATTATAAAATTTCTTTAAGACCACTTGATCATTTTCTTGATCAAATGAACTATTAAAAATTGGGAATGCTTGTAACGCTTTGACAACTGCCTTCATAATGAATGGCATGTACGTGATTTTTACATCAGCATATAATTCTTGGTTTTTTAAAGATTGGCGTAGTTCAACAAGTTCATCTACTTCAAGTTCGTTAATAAGTACTGTATGTGGAATGATTTGTTTTGAACGTGTCATTGCAGATACAATGGCTTTTCTAAGTTTTGTAATTGGAACAACTTCCACATTACCTTCTTTAGAAATAGATACTTTAGGTGCAGCTACTGTTTGTGTTGATGCAGAACCTGATGCCGCGATAATGTCTTCTTTCATGACACGACCATGCGCACCACTACCTGTAACGGTGTTAATATCTACACCTAAATCACGTGCAAGTTTTCTTGCAGCAGGTGTTGCTAATGCTTTTGTAGATGCTTGAGCTTGTGATGGTTCAGCAGACATACCTTCATTAGAAGATGCCATTACTGCTGAAGACACTTCAATTTCACCGATAACACCTTGTTCATTTTCTTCACCTTCACCAGCTGCTTCAGTTTTCACCTCTTCAGCAGGTGCAGATGCTTCAGGAACATCACCACCTGTACCATCATCAATAATTACTAATGTTTCACCAACATGAATCATTTGACCTACTTGGGCACCTAATTTTTTAATGACACCAGATACTGGTGCTGTAAGTTCAGCATTGACTTTATCTGTTTCAATGACAACTAAAAGTTCGCCTTCTTTAACAGTATCGCCTTCTTTGAAATGCCATTCTAGAATGACACCTTCATGTAAGCCTTCACCAACATCTGAAAATTTAAAATCAAACATGAAAGGCCTCCTTAAAATTTCGCAACTTTTTTAATTTCAGCTGCAATTCTTTCTGGTTGAATAAAGTGGAAATGTTCTCCACGAGGAAGTGGTACCGTAATATCAAAACCAGTGACTCGAGTTGGTTGAGCCTCCAAATGTAAGAATGCTTTTTCGTTTACGAGTGCAATGAGTTCAGCACCTGGTCCATAAGTTTTAACTGCTTCTTGAACAACAACAAAGCGTCCTGTTTTTTTAACTGAATTAATAATTGTTTCTTCATCAATTGGATTAATTGTTCTTAAATCAATGAGCTCAATATCAATATTCTCACCTTGAGATTTAAGTAGTTCAGCAGCTTTTTCAACTTCACGCACGAAAGGTCCCCATGCAACGACAGTTACATCTTTACCTTCCTTAACAACTTTCGCTTTTCCAAGTGGAATACGATACAT
Organism: Acholeplasmataceae bacterium; assembly: GCA_038117465.1. GTDB lineage: Bacteria > Bacillota_I > Bacilli_A > Acholeplasmatales > Acholeplasmataceae > UBA8290. The sequence goes on along the minus strand of JAYOFY010000004.1, from coordinate 23,450 downwards.
ATCTTCAGGTACTTCTTGTTTACCTGAACGATAAATACGCTTTGGTTCCATGAAAATCACTGGATCTGGATCTTCAATCGCAGAGATTAATAGTCCTTTTGCATCATATGGTGTTGATGGCATCACCACTTTTAAACCTGGAATTTGTCCAAGTAAAGATTCTAATGATTCACTGTGGTGTTCAAGGGCACGAATACCTCCACCAACTGGAAAACGTACGACAATTGGTAACCCATATCGACCACGTGAACGGTTACGGTATCTTGCCATATGTGTCACAATTTCAGTAATACCTGGAAAAACAAATCCATCAAATTGAATTTCTGCAACAGGTACTAAACCATTAACAGCCATACCAATTGCAGAACCAGTAATCGCACCTTCAGCGATTGGTGTGTCAAAAACGCGGTCTTCTCCGTATTTCTTTTGAAGACCAGCGGTAACACGGAAAACTCCACCTTCATATCCTGAATCTTCCCCGAAGATTACAACACGGCTATCATCTTCCATTTTTTGATCTAATGCTTGATTAATTGCTTGTACTAAATTTAGAACTGCCATGATTATTTACCCTCGCTTTCTTCAAGGAATTTTTTGTGTGTTTCATATTGCTCAGTAAGTTGAGGCGTCATTTCTGCATATGTAAATTTAAAGACATCTTCTAACGTTGCAGCACCATTTGCTTCAACCCATTCGAATGTTTCTTTAACAAATGCATTGTTTGCTTCATCAAGTTTTGTTTCTTCTTCTTCAGTCCAGTAACCTTTGTCCATAAGGTATTTTTTAAAACGTGCAATTGGGTCTTTTTTCGCCCATTCTTGTTCTTCTTCTTTCGTTCTGTAAATAGATGGGTCATCAGAAGTTGTATGAGGTCCCATACGGTAAGTGACAGCTTCAACTAAAACAACACCTTTACCTGAGCGTGCATGTTCTGCGGCTTCTTTCATTGCAACATACATTGCAAGAACATCATTACCATCCACTTGTATACCTTCTGCCCCGAATGCGACTGCTTTTTGTGCTAATGTTTCCGCTTTTGTCGCTTTACGACGAGGTGTAGAAATTGCATATTGGTTGTTTTGAATTAAGACAACGAGAGGTGCATCATAACTTGAAGCAAAGTTTAATCCTTCATAAAATTCACCATGTGATGTACCACCATCACCGATAACTGCGATTGCAACTTCACCTTTATTTTGAATTTTAGATGCATATGCTAACCCTGCAGCATGTGCAACTTGAGACCCAATAATAATGTTGATTGGTAAAATTCTCATATCTTCTTCAAAATGGTTACCCCATTCGTTCCCGTACCAATATAAATAAATTTGTCTTAGTGGTACACCGCGATATAACATTAAGTTTAAATCACGGAAGCCTGGTGATAACCAGTCTTTTTTATCAAGAGCAGCCATAGAACCAACTTGGGCAGCTTCTTGTCCCATATTTGGTGCATATGTAAGCATACGTCCTTGACGTTGATATTGTAATGCTCTAATGTCAGCAACACGACCTAAAGTCATGGTCTTATACATTTTTAAAAGCGTCTCTTTATCAATTTTAGGCTCAAGTTTTGTATTAGTTACATTTCCTTCAGCATCTAAAATTTCAAGGCGCTTTCCTTTTAGTGGATCAAAATCTTTGAATAGCATATAAGCCTCCTATCGAATTTACATAGTTTATTATAGTGTTTTTAGCCTTTTTTATCAAGCCATTAAGTTTTTTTAATATTTGATAACGTTTTTATTTATGATGTATGTTTGTTTATATTTTTTTGCAAAATTAAAACCAGTTCTCGAATTGATTTGACAGCAACTGCCGTGGATGCTCCAGATGGGTCCAAATACGGATTGAGTTCAACGAGATCAACACCAACAATGTGTCCTAATTGTTCAAATTGTTCAAACGCCCAAAGTAAATCTTTATATTGCATCCCACCCGGTTCAGGCGTCCCCGTTCCAGGTACAACAGATGGATCTAATACATCAATATCAATGGTGATGTAAACAGGGACATTTTTAAGTGATTCCACTATCTGATCAAGTCCTTCAAAATCAAACTTACGCTGATAAATATGTTTTTCTGCCCATTCAAATTCATGTTTATCACCACTTCGAATACCAAATTGAAATATTTTATGGTCTCCTAAAAATTTGTGCGCATGATACATAAATGTTGCATGTGATAACGTTCTTCCAAAAAATGATTCACGCAAATCAGTGTGTGCATCTAAATGAATGACGTGTAAATTTTGATATTTTTCTTTAGCAGCTTGTAGTACTGGCAAAGTGACAAGATGTTCACCACCAATCATTACAGGGTATTTACCATCATTGTAAATTTGTTGAGTTGTTTCATATACAACTTTTAAGCTGTTTTCAACATCACCAATTGGTAAATCTAAATCTCCAATATCACTTGTTTTGAAATCTTTTAAGTCTGCTTGACGATAAGGAGAATACCATTCGATACCAAACGAATCCACTCTCACTTGATTGCCAGCAAATCGAGTACCAGGTCTAAAACTTGTCGTCCAATCCATTGGTACACTAAATATGACGACATCGCTTTCTTCATAACTACTTTTACAACTTTGAAAACTTAAATCAACTTTTTTAAAGCTCATTATCGATTTCCTCCCATTTGGGCCATGTTATTTTATCTACTACTTTAAAATATCCTTGTTCAGATTCACTTAGAATGGTAGACCCTTGTGAGATATAAAATAGAAGTTCATCCACAAGTGCTTGATCAATAATCTCACCTGGAATAAGTATTGGAATCCCTGGAGGATATATCATCACGGATTCTGCTGCAATTTCTCCAACTGCATCTTCATATTTCACATTTCTTGTAGGTGCATGATAAGCACTCCTAGGTCTTACGTAAGCTTCTGGAAAATTTCCTTTTGGTTTATATGAAGCCACTTTTAAAACTTGATCACCATATTCTTCAGATAAGGTTTTACATGCAATGTATAACCTTTCTAAATGTTGATCTGTTGTTCCTACAGACAAGACACAAAGTACTAAATTAGTTTCTGCAAGTTCTACTTGAATGTCATATTTTTCTGATAATATATGATACATATCAAAGCCAGTAAGTCCTAATCCAGAAACTTTAATTATAAGTTTTGTTTCATCAAAATGCATCGCACCTTGATTTAAGAAATCTTCTTTTGTGTAGGCTTTTAACCCTTTGAGTTGATTGATTTTATAAATGACATCTCTTACTTTAGGGAGTAATGCATCAATTTTTTCTTCAGCTTGAAAATACATCGCTTTTCTGGCAACATCTAAACTTGCTAGAAGTAATGCTGAAGGTGATGTCGATTGAACCATATGAATGGTTGCAACAAGACGTTGATAATCAAACCTTGATCCTTGCGCAAGTATCGCAGAACTTTGTGTCAGTGACCCACTTGTTTTATGTATTGATGTTGCAGATAAATCAGCACCTGCTTGCATCGCAGTCATTGGAAGTGCATCGCTGAAAACCATATGTGAACCATGTGCTTCATCGGCAAGTACCAACATATGATGTTGATGTGTGATATCCACAATTTCTTTCATATTACTCGCTACACCAAAATAGGTTGGGTTAATCACAAGTACTGCTTTTGCATCTTGATGGAGTGCGATTTGTTTTTTTAATGCATCGAGTGGCATGTGATTGGCGATCCCTAAATCTTCATCAATCACTGGGTCTACAAATATTGGAATTGCGCCACTCATAATTAATGCAGAAATAATTGATTTATGCACATTTCTTGGCATAATAATTTTTTCTTTTGCTTTTGCTGTAGACATAATCAATGCTAAGATACCAAGCGTCGTTCCTCCGGTTAAGAAAAATGCATGCTCCGCTTGAAATGCATCTGCAAACAATGCTTGGGCTTCTTTAATCACACCTTTAGGTACGTTTAAGTTGTCAAGGCCATCAGGTGCATTGACATCTAATCTAAATAGCGCTTCTCCTAGAATAGAAGTCATTTCATTATGAAAGACTCCCATCTTGTGCCCAGGTACATCTAGAGGTACACGATCTTTTTTTGCATATTCTATTAATTTCGTAAAATAAGGTGTTAATTGGTGATTCATAACGCCTCCTTTAGTGCATAAATATTGTATCATGAAGTCTATCTTTAAGCACCAAATTTCATTGACATAGTATGCTATAATACTAATGAGGTGAAACGATGCAAACTTTTATAGAGGATTTATATTTAGATTTAACTTCTGATCCAGTATTTTCAAATATCTTTTTTAGTATTCTTGTCGTCATTATTTCTTTTTTGATTCTATTTTTAGTGCAATCATTTATCAAGAAATATCTAAAACATGCAGCTGCTAAACAAATACATGTTGCAAGATTTAAAACACTATCTAAACTGCTCTTTAGTTTATTAAGATACTCGGTTTTTATTATTGCAATTTTGGTTATATTATCCATATGGGGTGTAGATGTTGTTCCTGCAATCGCAGGTCTTGGAATTGTAGGACTTGTCATAGGTCTTGGTGCGCAACGAATGATTCAAGATATGATTGCAGGCTTTTTTATTGTATTTGAAAACCATTACGATATCGGAGATATCGTTGAAGTAAGTGTTTTTAAAGGCACCGTTTTAGAGCTTGGTTTAAAATCCACGACACTTCAACATTGGACAGGTCATATTCAAATATTTTCTAATAGTCAAATGAGTCCGGTCATTAACTACTCTAGACATTTTGCACAAGCACTCGTCACTGTTTCCGTGCCTTATGATGCAGATATAAAGTTAATATCCTCTACATTAAATACAAATTTACAAACGCTTAAAGAAAACACATCCATTATTTCAGATGTCATTGTTTTAGGTGTTACAAAGTTTTTAGCTTCTGGTATTGAACTTACTGTAACATGTCAAACGAAACCGAATTTACAATATGGTGTTGAAAGAGAAATTAGACTTTTTTTACTTGAACAACTAAAAGAGCTCAATGTTGATATACCCTTTGATCATATCGTGATTAGCTCTAAGGATCCATCATGACTGTGATCATTTTTATAATTGCATTCGTCATATTTTTCATAATCGATATTTTATGGTTGGGATTGTTTGCTAAAAACATGTATCAATCACAAATTGGGTTTATTTTAGCGAAAAAACCAAATTGGTATGCTGCCATCATTTTTTACGTTTTATACATTGTTTTTCTGATGATTTTTGCAATCATACCCGCTTTACAAAAATCATCACTCAATGATGCCATGTTGTATGGTGCTTTGTATGGATTTATTACGTATGCGACCTATGATTTAACAAATTTAGCAACGCTTAAAAACTGGCCACTTAAAGTCACTCTCATTGATATCACATGGGGTACACTATTAGGGTTTTCAGTCTCTACACTCACCTATTTGATTGGGAGTTTGCTATGACGCATATACTTGTTTTAAGTGTTGTAATGTTCGTTTATTTACATTTATGGTTTTTAATAAGCGTTATAAGAAAAAACTTTGGTCTTGTAGACATTGCATGGGGTCTAAGTTATGTTGTCATTGTATGGACTGTATTTATACAAACTCAAACAATAACAATTGCATCTATAATGGTGCTTGTATTTGTAACTTTATGGGGTCTTAGACTGACCTACTACTTATTGTTAAGGAATTGGTCAAAACCTGAAGATTATCGGTATGTCAACATGAGAAAAAATTGGGGAAAACACCCCAATCTTAACGCATATATCAAAGTTTTTTATTTTCAAATTCTTTTGGCAAGTGTGATATCACTACCAATTCAAAGTGTCTTTTATGTCGCTGAAGGAAATGCGTGGTATCATATGTTCGCTTTAGGATTTGGTGTTTTATTATTTATTTTAGGGTTTGCTTTTGAAAGTATCTCTGATGCGCAGCTAAAACGATTTAAATCGCTCCCTGAAAACAAAGGAAAAATCATGGATAAAGGCTTGTGGGCATATACGAGACATCCGAATTATTTTGGTGACTTCATAATTTGGATCAGTTATTTTGTGATCATGTTTTATAGTTTTGATGTTCGTTATGCATTTGCAATCATTGGTACATTTATAATGGGGTATTTATTAAGATATGTCTCAGGTGTTCCTTTATCATTCATATATCTAAGTTTTCCTAAAATTGGACGCTCTGTCCAAGCACGATCATGACGTCCATAATTCCATGCAACACTTGTATATGAATTCGGATCTCTACCATCTAAAAAATATTTATTATTAAGATATAATGTTGTTTCATATGCTTCTTTATAAGAGTTAGACCACTCAATAATTTTTTTTGCCCAATACATGCGCATATAATTATGCATATACCCACTAAATCTCATCTCATCCATGGCAGCATTAAAATAAGGATCATGTGTAGTCGCTTTTTCTAATTCATCTTTAGTGTAGAGATGAGGTCGATAATCATCCTGATGATTTTCCATAGTAAGATACGCCCAAGGCTCTGTCATATACTCAAATTGATCATATCGATGATTGTAATAAACAAAGTTAAATGCCAACTCTCTTCTGACAAATACTTGTTCAAAGATGCCATCGTATGTTGCTTGATTGATTAAATTCATTTCTTTTGCTACTCTAATTTCATGGACAATTTCAAGAGATGCTATTTGACCAAAATGTAAATAGGGTGAAAGTGTGGATGTTACGTGTTCACCTGGTGCGTTTCTATCTAAATAGTCTTTTGCTTTATACTCAATAAACGATTTCAGTCTTTTTTTTGCTTCTTGATACCCACCAACAAAATAAGGCGTTTCTAAGACATCTTGATCGATGGGAAGGGTCTCTACAAAGGCATCAATTGAATTTAGATCTACATCACTTTTAAATTCCACATACTCACCTTTGTATGTGGATAATGTTTGATAGTCATCAAACGTATCAAATTGTTTGTGGAGCTTTGGACGTATCGTATATGCACCATATTCCATTTTTTGTGAGGCAATTTCAACAGGTACAATGAGTTCAGTATCTATTTCAATCATGGTATGTTGACCTTTAATGTTTTTATAAAGATCGTTTCTCCAAGATCTAGGATGTTTTAAGTAGGCTTTATCCAATATGATGGTATCGCCTTGTTCTAACATATTCATGATGTTTTTACTTGGATCACCAAATGCCACTTTAAATGGGATTTTTAATTCTTTAAATGCATGTTCAAGTTCTTTAATTCCCTCTAACATAAAGACATAGTGTCTTCTGTTTGCATCTTTATAACTAGGCATGACATTAAATACAACAACTAAAGGACAGTTTTTTCCATTTGCTAAATCAATGGCATAATTCAGCGCATGATTATAATGAATCCTTTGTGCACTTTGCATCCAATACATGACACGATTTGTTGTAGTGGTTGTTATTTCTTGAATGATTTTCATTCGATTTTGATTCATAGTTTCTCCAACTTAATTATGTTGTTTTTTGAAGTTCTTTAATTATGGCAATTTTCTTCTCTTGTGTGACAAAATGCTTTTGTCTAAAAACATCATAATCTGTGACACATTCATCAAGTATCGCTTCATACAACTTTGCAGCATACAATAATGGTTTAGAAACATCTTTTGAAAATGCATCTAGATGATCGTAAGCGAATTGATAATACGTTCTAGCAATACCAGAAAGCTCATCAAAAAGTAATTTAAATTTTTCTGAAGGACCTTCTATCATTTCTTCATTTATTTCAATATGGTATTTTTTAAGCATAGCTTGTGGAATGTAGATTCGACCTTTTTGAAAATCTTCACCAACATCTCTTAAAAAGTTCGTAATTTGCATGGCATATCCTAATTGAATCGCAAATTCCCTCAATTCATGATGTTTTTTTGGTGCAAGAATTGGCAGTAACATGAGACCTACAGAAGATGCAACATAATAACAATACGCTAAAACATCTTCTAATGTTTCATAAGATTTGATTGAGATATCCATTCTTTGACCTTCAATCATTTCAAAATATGGTTTAAAATCATAATCACTTGAATAAAAATCGTCTTTAATGATTTTAAGTGCTTTAAATACTTTTAGTGTTGTTTTTTTGTTGTCTCTAAAATCAGCGAGTTCTTTTTCAAGTGAATTTAAGCCTTCAATGTCTTGATGTTCGTCGATTAAATCATCGGCATAACGACAAAATGCGTATACAACGTATATCGCTTGTCTTTGTCTTTTATTTTCAATTTGCGAAAAAGCCTTATAAAAAGTGAGTGAATTCTTTTTGATGATTTGTTCACAATACTTAATGAGTCTCCACTCTTTAAGCTGTATGAATAAAAGCATCCCAATGACAAAAGCAAAAAGACCAAGTAAAGTCAAAGTAAACCAATCATTCATTAGGATGATCCTTTAAAATTTCATTAACAGCAAGTTTTGCTGATTTTAATACAATTGGTACGCCAGGACCTGGATGTGTTGAAGATCCTGTGAAGTAAACATTTTTAAGCGGTTTTAAAGTTGCTTGTGGTCTGAAATATAAGCTTTGGTTCAAGGTTGGACGTAAGCCAAAAGTAGCACCATGATTCAAATTAAATTTTTCTTCCCATGTATTTGGTGTTGAAACATGCAAGACTTCGATGTGTTCACGAATGTCATGAAATGTAGGAATTTGTTCAATCATAGATAATATTTTTTCTTGATATGAGCTAATTTGTTTGTCATCCCAAGTGACATGTTTATCTTGAGTATTTGGCACTGGTACAAGCACGTATAAAATTTCTTTTCCTTCAGGTGCAACAGATGCATCTATTTGAGAAGGTGAGTATAAATAAAATGATGGATCTTCAGGTATGACAGAATCAAATAAATCGTTAATATTCTTTTTGAAATCTGCAGCAAATATGAATGAACATCGGTTGGATATTTTTTATCCAACCCTAGATACATGATAAATACTGAAGATGAATACGTCATCTTTTTAATTTTTTTATCTTTAAATTTGCCTCTATTTTTTGGTTGCTTAATTAAGTTTTCAACGGCCCATGGAAAGTCTGCGTTCGTTAAAACAATATCTGCTTCTTTCGTTTCTTCTTTGATGCGTATACCTTTAGCAACATTATTTTCAATCACGATTTCATCGACTGATTGATTTAAATGAATACGTCCACCTAATTCTAAGAATCTTTTTTCCATGGCAGCTGCCATTTGATACATGCCGCCTTCAATGTAATGAATGCCATATAAAAGCTCAATCATCGGAATGATTGTATAGATGGATGGTCCTTGAAATGGAGACACACCAATGTAAAGCGTCTGAAATGATAATGCTTGTCTTAATTTTTCATTTTTTACAAATTTTGAAATGGAATCGTATGCATTATTGAGTGTTTTTAATCGGTATCCATGATATGGCGTTTTTAAGTTAAAAAAATCCCTTTTCTTGCGATAGGATACATCAAGAAAATGTTTTTTTGCAATAATGTATCTACCATAAACATCTGATAAATAAGATAAATAACCATATGCCTCATCTTCACCGAATGCTTCTAACTCTTTCATAAGTTTATTGAGATTTGAAGACACTTGAAAAGATGTACCGTCTCTAAAATATAATTTATAAAGTGGATCAAGTGGTGTCATGTTTAAATAATCCTCTGGATTTGCACCGGATGCAGTAAAGACATCGTTATATTCATCTGGAAGCATAGTAATGGTTGGACCATAATCGAATGTGAATCCTTTGTCTTTAAGTTGAAACATACGACCGCCAACACGATCGTTTTTTTCATAAATTTCAACTTGGAATCCTAAGGATTGTAATCTTATCGCTGATGACAGTCCAGCCGCACCAGCACCTATCACGATGACTTTTTTCATACTTACCTAATTTCTTCCATATTTTACCATAACAAAAAGATTCTATAACATCGTGATATATTGTGTGATATACTCTAAATACAACCATAATAAAGGAGAATATTATGTCTACAAATGTAGAAACATTAAATGTTGATGTTAAGATTGATAAACTCATCTCATTTAATAAAAAAATGGGTTTTGTACACCTTGTTCAAGGATTATTGATGATGGCATTTGCATTATTTATATATCCAAACTTGAATGATACCTTTGACTTTTCAGTTGGTGTAGTTGGTAATTATCTAGAATTTGTTCCAGATCCATCTGGTATGGGTGGAGATTTAGTTTTAACAACAACAGATGTTTTGTTTAATCTACCTTTTCTAGAGTTAACCGCAAGCTTTTTACTTCTATCTGCAATCTTTCATTTTTTAATTGCTTTTCCTAATAAAGACAAATACCGTGCAGGATTAAAACAAGGTATAAACAAGTATCGTTGGTACGAGTATGCGTTAAGCTCATCGATCATGATTGTCTTAATCTCTGCATTATTCGGTGTAAGAGATGTCGCTGTTTTTGCGTTAATCGCGCTTGCAAATGCTGGTATGAATTTATTTGGATTAGATATGGAATTATTAAATGCTGGTAAAGATAAAACAAAAAATAAAACCAATTGGTTACCGTTTATATTTGGTTCAATTTTAGGACTTGCACCTTGGGTAGCGATTGCATTCTATATTGGAGTAAATCCAAATTTAGATCAAGTACCGGGTTTTGTTTGGATTATTTTAGCAACATATTTCATAGCATTCAATACTTTCCCTGTAAACATGTGGCTTCAATATAAGGGTATAGGCAAGTTCAAAGATTACCTTTATGGAGAGCGTGGATACATCGTCTTATCATTGGTAGCTAAAACAATCTTGACTTGGTTAGTTCTATCAGGCGTCTTCCAACCTTAATATGATATACTAAAGACTAAGCTTGCTTAGTCTTTTTTTTAGGAGATATTATGTTCTATAAAGTGTTTCATCCAGAAATTTTTCAAGGACATTTAAATAAAAAAAACTACTTTGAAGGATGGTATTTTAAGTATGTATCTCCGAGTTTATCTCATACATTTGCTTTTATTCCCGGGATTAGCTTAAATAACGAAGATCCGCATGCATTCATACAAGTATTCATTTCTAATAGAACATCCACGAAAGAAACCTTAAAAACTTATTATGAACGATTTGATATCAATGCTTTTTCATTTCATCCAAAAACATTTAAAATTCAAATTGGGCAAAATATCTTTTCTTCAGAATCTGTGTATCTTTCATTAACATTGGATCAAGTGGATTTACAAGTCCACCTAGAAAATACAGAACTCACGCCGATTCAATCAAGCATCTTGTTTCCTTCTATCATGGGTCCTTTTGGATATTTAAAATTTATGGAAACATATCATGGCATCGTCTCGATGTCTCATCAGGTTAAGGGTTCTATATTATTTGGAAAAGAAGCGATTTCTTTTAAATATGGTAAAGGATATATCGAAAAAGATTGGGGAACTTCCTTTCCAAGTAGTTATACTTGGATGCAATCCAATCATTTTAAAAATAATAAAACATCTTTTATGCTTTCCTATGCTACAATCCCGTTCTTATTCTTTAAATTTAAAGGACTTATTTCTGTCTTAATACTTAATGGTAAAGAATATCGTTTCGCTACCTATAATTTAACCTCTGTCAAATCCATTAATTATGATGATCGTTCCGTTTCATTAATACTAAAAAAAAGAGCCTATCGTTTAGTAGTTACAGCGACCACTTCAGATTATAAAGATTTACCTTCACCTAAATTAGGCAAAATGAATGAAACCATAAAAGAAGGATTGACTGGTAGCATTGATCTAAAGCTGTATAAGAAAAAGACCCTTATCTATGAAGATATCGGGTCTGCATCCGGTATTGAAATTATGTTAAAGCCTCGTTAGGGGCTTTTTCTATTGAGTGGCATGGTCATACAATGAGGGCCACCTCGTCCTCTAGATAATTCTGAAGAAGGCATTGGATAAAAAGTCACACCAATTTCTTTAAATAATTGATTTGTAATAATATTTCTATCATAACAAATCACATGATTTGGAGCAATTGCAAGTGTGTTCGCAGCATCATTCCATTGTTCTCGTTTTGCATAAATTTCATCACCATCACCAACTTCAATCAATGACACGTTACCAAATAAGTCATTAAGTATTTGTTTGAAAGTTTGAGTGATAGACAGTAACTGATTATCGATGATTTTAAAAAATTGACTTTGATTGAGTGCATGTTTATCATATACAAATTGTGTCTTACTTATAGGTGTGAAAACAGTGTCTAAATGCATATAACTTCGTTTTTTAGGTAACTCAATCATGATGATTTCACATACCTGATGAACTGCCTTTAATTTCTTATGAAGTGCGATCACAGCTTCTTTTTCAGTACGTTCTGAAACACCTATAAAAACGACATTTCCTAACATGATAACATCCCCACCTTCTATTGAATAAGGTTGGTCATTCATGTCGATGACTTTTTGATGTTTAAATAACGGATGATGCATAACAATTACTTTAGAAATCAGTGATTCTCTTTTTCTTGCATTCATATTCATATGACTAATCACACAAATATTATCAATCATAAACATTGGATCTCTTTGGAATAATAAATTTGGTAATGGATCCAAAATAAATAAAGCATCTTTATAATCCAAAGCCATAGACGCATACGTAATGCCTTCGATTAGGGTTTTAATAAACTCTTTATTATTGAGCGAATGAAGCATTTCTTTCACACGTTCTACCACAGAAATCTCTTTTGACTTTAAATCATGTATGATAAGACCTATAAACATGTCTTTTACATCTTTATCATTAATAATGTCGTTGATTAAATCTTTAATCTCAATTGTCGTAATGTTTTGTTTATTCAAATACTTGACCATTTGCTGATGTTCAAATATAGCTTTGTCTAAAAACGGCATATCATCAAACAACAATCTCGCAAGATTGCTAGGTGTTAATTGTTCGATTTCATTACCAGGTTGATGTATTAAAACGATGTCTAATATATCCGCATCATGTTTGACTCTCATATATAAATTATAGCACAGGAGTTTTTATGAATCTTTATCTCTTTCAACAAGATCTTAGAATTCACGATCAAGCTTTGCTTAATAAAGCACTTCATGATGGTCCTGTCATCGGTCTTTTTATCTTTCCTAATACATGGTTTTCAAAAGATAAAAACGGCATTGTAAAAAAAGATGCATTTTATCTTTCTTTTATTTATCAAACTTTGCTTGATTTAAATCAACAATTAAAAAAATTTTATTTCTACCTTTTGTTTCTCTAAAAAA
>JAYOFY010000004.1:0-10235 GCA_038117465.1 Acholeplasmataceae bacterium | reverse complement strand
ACCAAAAGATATATTAAATGACATCATTTCAACATACAACATTACATCCATTTATTTTGAAACATTACCAGGATATGAAGAAAGATTGTTATATTCTACGCTTCAATCATTTGGTTTACGTACAGTAACCGATCAAATGAAACCCTTATACAAGACGTATGCATTACCGTTTGAGATTAAAGACTTGCCTTTTGTTTTCACACAATTTAGAAAACAAATTGAACGGTTACCAAAAACATTCACTGAAAATCTTGATCTTATTTCACAAGAAAATATTTCGATTCATTCATTCATTCCTAATCCTGATACCCTTGGTATAAAATTCATTCAACATGAACTGACTCCTGGTGAAAAAGCTGCACTTAAACACTTACATACCTACTTATTTGAGAAACAACTTGCTAAAACATATAAAGAAACTAGAAATTGTATGCTTTTATTTAATGATTCAACAAAGTTTTCTGCCTATTTAGCAACAGGTGCATTATCTGTAAGGAGAATTATGAGTCAACTTATTGGATTTATTTTGAATTGTTATGGCGTGACTATTTTTATTATGTGCATCTTCAATATGGTGATCGTATATTTACAGAAAATGGATTAGGTAATGGACATTCCATCAATGATAACCCAACACTTATCCAAGCATGGATGCAAGGTAAAACAGGCTATCCCTTAATTGATGCAAACATGAGACAACTAAATCAAACAGGATTTATGTCCAATAGAGGTCGTCAAAACGTTGCCAATTTTTTTACAAAATTTTTAAAACAAGATTGGCGTATTGGTGCCAATTATTTTGAATCAAAACTAATTGATTATGATGTTTCTTCTAATACACTTAACTGGTTATATGCGTCCGGATTAGGAAATGATCCAAGAGAAAATAGAATGTTTAACTACATCACACAAGGTGAACGGTATGATAAGCATTGTCTTTTTATTGATACTTTTATACCTGAACTAAAACATCTTCCAAATCATTTAAAATATAAAGTAAGTGAACTCAGTCAAAAAGAACGTCAAGATTTCAACATCCAAGCATACCCAAAACCAATCAAGAGGTTTTATAATAAATGAAAACATTGCTTTTATTTCCTTTTCAATTGAATCAACGATATATTACTGAACTCGGTATTGATTTTAAAAATATCATTGTTTTTGATCACTTATCTTTTTACACACGATATAAATATCATAAAAAGCGCATTGCTTTGCATAGAAGTGCACTCCTCCATTTTGTTGAAGCACATAAACATGATTCAATCACGCATCTTTGGATTGAAGACTTAGATGATTTTTATCAAACGTATAACAATCAAAATACCTACATGTATTATCCTAATGATCGTGCTGACATGTCATTTATAAAGCCATTATCCAATGTTCATTTTTATGATGATCCTTTGTTTTTAGTCAATAGACATGAATGGCAATCACTCTTAACAAAAAAACCTTGGAAAATGGATACCATCTATAGACAATTAAGAAACAAATATCAAATACTCATGGATCATAACAAGCCAATTGGTGGTAAATACTCTTATGATGGTGACAATAGAAAACCTTATAAAAAGGGATTAACATTTCATCCAAATATGACCTTTGATTTAGATAACATCTCTAAAAATGTTATACATTGGACAAACGCATTATTTAAAGATCATCCAGGAGAATTAAAAACGATTGAATACCCTGTTTCAAGGACTCAAGCATTAGAAGCATTGGATCATTTTATCCAATATAGGCTTGCGACATTTGGAGATCATCAAGATGTCATGATGAAACATGATCCCTTTATGTCGCATTCGTTATTGTCTACGAGTTTAAACTTAGGACTTTTGACACCTATGGAAGTCATTCAAAAAGCAGAAAAAGCGTATCACGATAAGCTCGCAAATATTGAACCTGTTGAAGGTTTTATTAGACAAATATTAGGGTGGCGCGAATATATAAGAGGTGTTTATTTTATGACACCAAATTATCATAATAAAAATACATTCAATCACCATTTAAAACTTCCAGATTTTTATTGGACAGGAAATACAGAACTAAATTGTTTGTCACATACAATTCATGAAACCATCTCTAATAGCTATAATCATCATATTCAACGCTTAATGATACTTTCTAATTATGCAAATTTAATTGGTGTTGAGCCAAAAGAAGTCAATGATTGGTTTAACACGATGTATGTGGACGCATTTGATTGGGTCGTGACACCAAATGTTATGGGAATGGGGCTTTATGCAGATGGCGGACAAATGTCAACGAAGCCTTATATATCAGGTGCATCATACATTAAGAAAATGAGTAATTATTGTGAAGACTGTAAATATGATCCAACGATAAAAACTGGTGAAAAAGCATGTCCTTTCAATAGTTTATATTGGCATTTCATCGATACGCATAAAGATAACCTCAAAAGTAATCCTCGTATGTCAATGATGCTTAATCTACATCATAAAATGGATAAAGTATTAAAAACATCTTATAAAGAACAAGCTAAAAAACATATTGAATCCATATAAAAAAACACTTCGATATTATCGAAGTGTTTTTAATACGTTAACCATTTCTATGGCTGCTAACGCTGCATCAAATCCTTTGTTGCCTGCTTTTGTTCCAGCACGTTCGATTGCTTGCTCAATCGAGTCTGTTGTTAATACTGCATTGATGATTGGTATATTAGATTCTAATGATACAGTTGCGATACCTTTCGTAACTTCATTTGCAACCATATCAAAGTGAGGTGTTGCACCACGAATAACTGCACCTACTGCAATGATTGCATCATACTTATTGAGTGATGCAACTTTTTTTAAGATTAATGGAATTTCAAATGCTCCAGGAGCATAAATGATATCGATGTTGCTTTCTTCTACATCATGTCTTATTAATCCATCTTTTGCCCCTTCAACGAGTTGTTTCCCAAAAAAGTCATTAAAACGGCTCATTACTATGGCAACTTTTAAATTTGTTCCAATAAATTTTCCTTCAAATATTTTCATAATTCACTCCTTAATATCGAGCATATGCCCAAGTTTTTGTTTTTTTGTTTTTAAATAAAATTCATTTCTTTCATTATGATTCATTTGAATAGGTACACGCTTAGAAATAGAAATACCATATCCTTCTAATCCTACAATTTTTCTTGGATTGTTGGTCATGAGTCTTATTGATTTCACCCCTAAATCTGCAAGTATTTGTGCGCCGATACCATAATCTCTTAAATCATCTTTAAATCCTAATTTTAAATTTGCCTCAACTGTATCGTATCCTTGATCTTGAAGATGATATGCTCTTATCTTATTAATAAGTCCAATGCCTCTACCTTCTTGTCTCATATATAATACAATACCTAATCCTTCTTCTTCGATCGTGTGCATAGCTGCATGCAACTGATCACCACAATCACATCTCAATGACCCAAAAGCATCTCCTGTTAAACACTCGGAATGCACTCTTACAAGAACATTCTCTTTCCCTTTAACATCGCCTTTAACAAGTGCAACATGATGCTCATTGTTAAGTGTGTTCTCATAACCAACCATTTCAAATTCTCCGGATACCGTTGGCATGACTGCACTTGCTGAACGTGTAATATAGGATGCTTGTTTTCTTTTATATTCAATTAAATCTTTTATTGAAATAATTTTTAACCCATGTTTATTTTTGTAAATCATTAGATCATCAAGTCTCGCCATCGTACCATCATCATTCATGATTTCACAAATCACACCAACAGGTTTTAGTCCTGCGAGCGTTGCTAAATCGATACTTGCTTCAGTATGACCTGCTCTTTTTAAGACGCCACCCTCTTGAGCAATCAGAGGAAAAATATGACCAGGTTTTCTAAAATCTTTATTCATCGCACGATCATTTGTAAGTAACTGAATCGTTTTTGCTCGTTCTAATGCAGAGATCCCTGTTGTTGTTTCTAATGCATCAACGGACACTGTAAAATTTGTTCTAAAAACATCGGTATTCTTTTTTACCATTTCATCAAGACCAAGTGTGGATGCACGTGACTCCGTAATTGGTACACATATAAGACCTTTTCCATGTGTTGCCATGAAATTTACATCTTCTGGTTTTACTTTCTCTGCAGCCATGACAAGATCGCCTTCATTTTCACGATCTTCATCATCCACAACAATGACCATTTTACCTAATTGAATATCAAGTATCGCTTCTTCTATTGTGTTAAGTTTAATATCCATATGTTTTAAGTGTCTCCTCAGTTAAATTCTCTTTTACTGGTTTCAATAATTGTTCGACATACTTAATCATCATGTCCATTTCTAAATTAACTTGATCTCCTACTTTTTTACTTAGGAGTGTTGTTTGATCTTTTGTATGAGGAATAATTGACACACTCACACCCTTATTAGTAAGTTTAGAAACCGTTAAGCTAATACCATCGATTGCAATTGAACCTTTCAATATGCAATACTTTCTCAAATGTTCAGGTACATCAATATCTACCCAAGTTGCATTATCTTCTACAAATGTATGAGATATGGTACCAACATCATCGATATGGCCTGAGACCATATGTCCGCCAAATCGATCTCCCATTGCCATCGCTTTTTCTAAATTGACCTTAGATCCAACTTGAAGTTTTCCCAAATTCGATCGTCTTAATGATTCTGCCATAATATCTACACTAAATTGCTGATTTGTTTTAGAGGTTACCGTTAAACATAATCCATTGGTAGCGATAGAATCGCCAATATTCACATCCCCTAAGATGGATGTTTCTATGGTCATTACTTGTGATTTTGATCCTTTTTTTATTGATGTAATCGTCCCTACATCTTGAATAATGCCTGTGAACATAATTATTTTCTCCCTGTGATTTTAATATTGTCATGAATTATTTGAAATTGTACATCTTTGAGGGTTAAAGCCTCTTTCATTGACGTGATATCTAGATTTTGAATACTTTGATTGCCGCCAATGAATTTGGGGGCAATATATGCTTGTATTTCATCAAAAAGTTGTTCCCTTAAAAAGCTTTCGTGAAGTGTTTTTCCACCTTCAACCATAACATTTTGAATGCCTTCTTTATGTAATGTCTTTAACATCGTATCAAGGTTGATTTTACCTGGTTGATTCAAGTGAATGATGCGTTTACCTCTTGATTCAATCATTTGTTTTTTATTGTCAGAGATTGTATTAACAATGACCCATGTTTCAAGATCATCTTGAATGAGTTGACTTTTTATTGGGATGGAACCGTTTGAATCTAATACAATGCGAATCGGTTGTTTTCCGTGATAATTTTTGAGTCTTATATTAAGTTTTGGATTATCTTGTATGACTGTATGTATCCCTACCATAATAGCTTGATATTGACCACGAATATGATGAACATCTTCTCTTGATTGTGTATTTGTAATCCAATTGCTTTCGTATTGATCGGTTGCATATTTGCCATCAAGTGTAAGTGCCATTTTTAATAATACATACGGTTTATCTTTAGTAATATAATGATAAAAATGTTTATTAAGTGCATCACTTTCTTTTTGAAAAAGCCCTATATGAACAATAAGACCAGCATCTCTAAGCATTTGGATGCCTTTACCTGAGACAAGTGGATTTGGATCAAGGGTAGCAACATAAACTTCTTTAATACCTTTTTCTATAATTTTTTTAGCACAAGAGCCAGTTTTTCCTTGATGGCTACATGGTTCTAATGTTACATACATTGTGGCACCTTGGACATCTTCTATCGCATGATTAAAAGCTTGGATCTCAGCGTGTGCTTTTCCATATGTTTCATGATATCCTTCACCGATCAAGCGACCGTTTTTAACAATCACTGCACCTACAAGTGGATTAGGTTTTACGTTGATGCCACCTTTGGAAGCTAATTCTAATGCTTTTTTCATATAGACATCGTGCATTAAACTCTCCTTATATAACAAAAAATGCCCTTTTCAGGGCATGAGAAAGCAAAAAATAAGGCGTAAAAAACCATATCTTCTCCCATCCAGACTATACTGTCGGTTTTGGAATTGCACCAAATCCTGCCCGAAGGCTCGCGGACTTTACCGCCGATCGGGAATTTCACCCTGCCCTGAAGATTATATTACGCATGTAGTATAACACATGGGAATAAAAAAAAGCGATACATTCATATCGCTTTTTAAAATATGGTAAATATTAGGACGCTTCAACAGAAGCAATACGTGAAGAAATGGGTGGATGACTATAATAAAGTTTAACATAAAGTGGATGCGGTGTTAAATTGGCAAAATTTTCAACAACGAGTAATTTAAGTGCACTAATCATTGCGTCTTTTGAAGTATGTCTTGCTGCAAAAGCATCTGCTTTATATTCGTGAACCCTTGATACATAATTCGTGTATAATCCTAATAATGTATTCACAGGAGAAAGTAGTATAGACATAAGAATAATTGAAAAGCCAAAATGCACATTCGATAAGTAAAATGCCGTATGTAAATCAACTGTTGTTAATATGAACCCCAACACCAAGACATATAAACCAATTACGAAAAGCTGTTGCATAAGGCCTTTTAATGTATCTTTGTGCGTTGCATGACCAAGTTCATGTGCTAAAACTGCTAATATTTGATCTTCAGTGGATTTTGCTATCAATGTGTCAAATAAAACAACCTCTTTGGTTTTACCTAATCCACTGAAAAATGCATTGAGTTTTGTTGATCGTCTTGAACCGTCCATGACATAAATACGTTTTACTTCAAATCCAAGTGAAAATGCTAACGCATCTATTTTTTCCTTAAGACTTCCTTCTTCTAATAATGTAAGTTTGTTAAACAATCTAACAAACACACCATTAAATAAGAATAATAACAACATCACAGTAAAAATAACTATATATGCAATAAGAATAAAAATCCAAATGTTTGAAAAGGCTTCAAAAATAACAAACAATAAACTTATTATGCCTCCACCAAATACAATGGTTAAGTTGAAACTTTTGATTTTATCAATCACAAATAATTTTTTTGTCATTTTGTTAAAACCAAAGGATTCTTCGATTTTAAATACACGATAATAAGATAATGGTAAAGACAACATAAAAGAAATTATATAATACATGAGTAAAAATACTAACGTTTGAAGTAATGCATTTGAACTCACTTCAACACTCAATTCTTCGAAAAATCCAAATGCACCTAATGATAACAATAATAGCATTAGAGCAGTAGATAGTGTGTTTGAGACAATGCCAAATTTGAAATTTGCCATCGAATACTCAAGCCACTTATGATATTTCTCTTTATCATAGAGACCTTGAACATTCTCGGGAATAGGTTGATTTTTATAACGATAATTCATGATTGAAATTAAAAACTCAAAAACAAACATGCCGAGGATAATACTTAAGATTACATAGAAATATATATTCATCGTTGTGCTCCTGTTTTTTTTCAATTATAACACAGTTTTATGCCATAAAATGCCAAAAAATGAAAAGACACAATATCCTTATCTAATAGCATTCTATACATGATATAATAAAGGTACTAGAGGTTTATATGTTATCATTTTTTTTCGTAAATACGTGGCCATATTATCTTTTTTATTTTGTAACTATATTATGGATCAGTGAGTTTTTTATTTTTCCGTCTCACTTACAAAAACAAAATAAAGAGGAGAGAAAAAGCTTCTTTTTTATCTTACAGTTTATTTTAATTATCATTTTATTGAACTTTATTTTTGGCATGTTTCAAATAGGAAGCATTCAAGACCAATCGATACGAGAACTTTTTAATTATATCGGAATCATCTTGTACATTATTGGTCTAATTTTACGGTATGTTTCCATCATGCATCTTGGTCGTTTTTTTACAAGAAATGTTGCTGTATCTGAACGACATGAATTAATTTCAACAGGACCTTATAAAATATTAAGGCATCCGTTATATTTGGGGTTATTTCTTCTATCAACTAGCGTACCACTATTTTTTAGTAATATCATTCTAATACCTTTTAGTTATGTGTTTATGGGATACATTTTAAATCATCGCATGGTATTAGAAGAACACATTTTAGAAACACAACTCGGTACACGTTATAAAGAATGGAAACGTGTAAGATATAAATTTATTCCGTTTATTTATTAGGAGGAACTATGAAAGAAGTCGTTGTCATTGGTGGTGGATTAGGTGGTATGAGCGCCGCAATCACCCTTGCTAAACATAAAGAGTTTCATATCACACTTATTGAAAAGAATCCACATTTAGGTGGTAAATTAAATGTTCTTGAACAAGATGGTTTTTCATTTGATTTGGGTCCATCTATTTTTACAATGCCTCAATATTTTGATGCTTTATTTGAGATGCATGGTAAAAAAAGAGAAAACTATTTCAAACTCGTACCTGTGACACCACACTGGAGAAACTTTTTTGAAGATGGCACAACCATCGATTTAGCTGATACATTAGAAGGTATGAAAGCTTTAGATAATATTACAGAAAAAGATTATCTAGAACTTCAAGCATTTTATAAATATACAGAAAAACTTTATGATTTTACAAATGATATCTTATTTAAAAATCAAGCACAAACTGTCTTGCAGACACTTAAGTATTACCCGCCTTTAAAAATTTTTAAAGATAGTGATTATTTTAGAACCATGGATGAAGGTATTAGAAAATATATCACAAATCCTTATTTAATTGACGTTATGAATTATTTCATTAAATATGTTGGGTCTAATCCTTATGATGCGCCAGCAGTGATGAATCTGTTGCCGTATATTCAATGGAAATTTGGTTTATGGTATGTTGAAGGTGGCATGTATCAAGCATCCATCGGATTACAAAAACTCATGAAAGAATTAGGCATTACAATTAAAACAAATACTGAAGTTTTATCCGTAGAGAAAGAAAAAGGACGTATTTCTAAAATAACATTAAGTGATGGTACAACAAAACATGTGGATGTCGTTGTCTCAAATATGGAGGCAATTCCTTTCTATGAAAAAATTACACAAGAACCTGAGAAAAAACTTAAAACACTTAAGAAAAAGTACGGACCTGCTTGTTCTGGATTTGCCTTACATTTAGGTGTCAATAAACAGTATCCACAACTTGCACACCATAATTTCTTCTTCTCAAAAGAGCTCAAACAAAATTTTGATAACATTTTTAAAAAACATAAGTTATCTGGTGATCCAACAATCTACTTGGTTGCACCAATGAAAACAGATCCTTCTCAAGGACCTGAAGGTCATGAAATTATAAAAATTCTACCACATATTTCTGTCATGAAAGGTGACAAAGCCTTTTCAAAAGAGGAATATGAAGCATTTGAAGATGCTGTTCTAACTAAATTAGAACGCATGGGACTGACAGATCTAAGAAAACACATTGTATCGAAAGAGTTATGGACACCCGAAACAATTCAGCAAACATATTATTCTAACCAAGGTGCTATTTATGGTGTAGAAGCCAATCGTAAAATGAATTTAGGCTTTAAAGTACCTAAGACATCAACATTTTATAATAATTTATTTTTTGTTGGGGGATCAACGAATCCAGGTGGCGGTATGCCTATGGTTGTATTATCCGGTCAACAAGTAGAAAAACATGTATTAAGGAGTTTAAAATGAGTAAAGTTGTATTAGTAGGCACAGGTTTCGTAGGCATGAGTTTTGCCTATAGTGCACTTAACAAGGGTAGTTTTGAAACACTGGTTTTAATTGATGTTAATCATGAAAAAGCTGTCGGAGAAGCTATGGACTTGAACCATGGTTTAGTATTTGCCCCGCGCAAAATGAATATTTACGCTGGAGATTATCAAGATTGTAAAGATGCAGATATTGTTGTGATTACTGCAGGGGTTAACCAAAAACCTGGTGAAACACGTTTAGATTTATTGAAACGGAATGCAGAAATTATGAAATCTGTTGTAAAACAGGTGATGGCAAGCGGTTTTGATGGTATTTTCTTAGTAGCCACCAATCCAGTAGATATTTTAACGTATGTCGTGTATGAAGCTTCAGGTCTACCTAAAACGAAAGTCATTGGTAGTGGGACTTCTCTCGATACAGCGAGATTACGTTATGAAGTAGCAAAACGTATTCATATTGATGTAAGAAATGTGCATGCATATATATTAGGCGAACATGGTGACAGTGAATTTGTATGCTGGTCTAACGCCAATGTTGGTTCAAAGCCAATTATGGATGTCATTGAAACAATCGATAAAATAAAATTTGAAGATCTAAAAGTGAT
>JAYOFY010000003.1:17724-29398 GCA_038117465.1 Acholeplasmataceae bacterium | reverse complement strand
TTACTTCAATCATTTTTTAAACAATTACGATAGATTACCTTTTGAAGCATCACCATGCAATGTGATGCAATGAACTTGGTCAGGTCTTGACGGAAGCAGCCATAAGTTGATAAGCATGTGTGTGGTGATGCTTGAAAAGGTAATCATAAAGGAGTTTATATGAAATTAAATCCAAGAGTCTTTAGAAAAATTACAACACAACCATTTGAAACGCAAACACTAGGATCAAGAACAGTAGAGTTTCACGCAATGAATGAATCCCTCTTTTTTGATACTTACGGTAAAAGAGGGCGTTTCGCTGTATGGACAGCAGAACAAAATACTTACAGAGTCCTCATAGAAACAAGTTACTATGACGCAATGAAAGATTTTTATCAAGAAAACATCAATACGATTTGGATTGATTTTTTAGAACGTGTCACACAAAAAAATAAACGTATTAATCTTATGTTTATCATTCCATTAATGGTCACTTATTTACTTGCAGCCATCATTTCATCACTTTATTTTCCTAATGATGTCTTTACCGTATTACTCGGTATTTTAGTCGTCGTTTTTATTTCTAATATGTTTCAAAATAGAGTCATAAGAAAATCTGTTCAAGATGAAAATATCGCAACCCAAAACCTCATTAGACAAACCATGGGTGAATCGAAATTTAACAAACTAGTAGAAGCTCAAGAGGCTCATTATAAAGCGTTTTTTCAAGTGCCAGAAGAAACAGTAGAACCTCAAGAAGACACATCATTAACATCTGAAACACCTGAAGAAAACGAGAAAGAAGCAAAATGATTCAAGATAAAGCAATCAATACTCTTAGATTTTTAGGGGTAGATGCGATTGAAAAAGCAAACAGTGGACATCCTGGGATTGTCTTAGGGGCAGCACCCATCATGTATACACTTTTTAAAGATTTCATACGCGTCGATGCAAGATATCCATCATGGTATAACCGTGATCGATTTATTTTATCTGCAGGGCACGGATCAGCATTGTTATATGCCATGAATCATCTTGCAGGATATGATGTTTCAATAGAAGACATTAAAAACTTTAGAACATTTGGTCATACACCAGGACATCCTGAATATGATCTTAAACGCGGCATAGAAACGACTTCTGGTCCACTTGGTCAAGGGGTCTCGAATGCTGTTGGTATGGCACTGGCAGCCAAACATATTCAAGCACGCTTTAATAAAGAAGATATTACATTATTTGACCAATACATTTATACATTGGTTGGAGATGGTGATCTTCAAGAAGGTGTTGCATTAGAAGCGCTAAGTTTAGCGGGACACTTAAAGTTATCCAATTTAGTGATTCTTTTTGATTCCAATGATATTCAACTAGATGGTGAAGTCAAATATACATTTTCTGAAGATACGAAAAAGAAAATGGAAGCGTTAGGGTTTTATTATATGAAAATCTTAGATGGTATGGTTCCAGGTGCGATTAAAAAAGCTATCAAAAAAGGACAACGTCAACAAGATAAACCGATTTTTATTGAAGTCAAAACACAAATCGGTTTTGGAAGTGATGTTGCAGGGACATCTAATGCACACGGGAAACCACTTTCTAAAGATCAAATTGATGCATTAAGAAGAAATTTAAACTATACATTACCGCCATTTGAAGTCGATCAAGAAGTTTATGACTTTTACCGTAAACATACCATTTTACGTGGAAGACGTGCTTACAGAAATTATCAAAAGCAATTAGAGACATATCAAAAAGTATATCCAAATGACTATGACGTACTATCTCAATATGTAACACCTTTAACAATGGAAGATATTACTTTCTTGGATGATCTAAAAACAGACAAACCTGAAGCAACGAGAGTATCTAGTGGGAAAGTATTAGACACACTTTCAAAACACTTACCAAATATGATGGGTGGCTCTGCAGACTTATCATCTTCTACGAAAGCCAAAGGATTAGATGGTCATTTTATGCCAGATCATTTACTTGGTAGAAACATTAACTTTGGTGTACGAGAACATGCGATGGGTGCGATTGTCAATGGGATGACACTCTTTGGTGGACTTCATGTATTTGGTGGTGCATTCTTTGTCTTTACTGATTATATGAAACCAAGTATACGATTATCTGCAATCATGAATATCCCGTCTATATTTGTTATGACACATGATTCAATTGGTGTCGGTGAAGATGGGCCAACACATCAACCAGTAGAACAACTTGCTGGGTTACGTGCCATTCCAAATTTAAATGTCTTAAGACCAGCGAATTTAAATGAAACAAAAGCATATTACAAACATGCGCTCACCAATCAAACACCATCTGTTTTTGTTTTATCAAGACAAGATGTCACACAGTTTGAGGCAGATGAAAAAGATATCTTAAATGGCGGTTATATTGCCTCTAAAGAATCATTACCTTTACAAGTGGTATTACTTGCAACCGGTAGTGAAGTCACACCTGCATTAGACGCTCAAAAACAATTAGAAAAAGACAATGTCGGATGCCGTGTGGTATCTATCCCACACTTAGAAGGTTTCTTAAAACAACCTTCAAGTTATATACAGCAAGTTTTACCAAAAGGGGCTTTACGCGTTGCTGTTGAAGCAGGTGCTAAAATGCCTTGGTATCAACTTACACAACATATTATTGGCATGACTTCTTTTGGTGAAAGTGCAGATGGCGATCTCGTCATGAAACACTTTGGATTTGATCAAGCTTCAATTTTAGCATTTGTAAAAGAATTATTATAAAAGAAGGACAGTTTATGATGTATGACGGAATCATTGTCGGTGGCGGTCATGCAGGTATAGAAGCAGCACTCGCCATGGCACGCATGCAACAACATACACTTTTAATTTCAGGTAACCTTTCTAAGGTTGCCTCTTTGCCTTGTAATCCTTCGATTGGTGGCCCTGCAAAAGGCATCGTTGTTAGAGAAATTGATGCTTTAGGTGGCCAAATGGCAAAATCTGCAGATGCCACACAAATTCAAATGAAAATGCTCAATGCTTCTAAAGGTCCAGCCGTACGTGCGCTTCGGGCACAAATTGATAAACTCAAATATCCAGCGTTTATGTTAGATGTCTTAAAAAAACAAGACAACTTAACATTACTTGAAGCCTTTGTTGAATCACTATGGATTGAAGATGACACTTTAAAAGGTGTGATCTTATCAGATGGTACAAAAATTGCTTCTAAAACGGTCATTATTACAACTGGAACCTACTTAAATAGCGATATATTAATGGGAAAAGAAAAAACAAAAAGTGGTCCTATTGGTGAACCCACAACATTTGGTATTTCTAAACAATTAAAAGATTTAGGGTTTGAAATCATACGACTTAAAACAGGAACACCCCCAAGAATTGCAAAAGATTCTGTGGACATATCAAAAATGACGATTCAACCAGGTGATGCCATCATCAAAAGTTTTTCTCATGACAATATCATTTATGATAATCCAAAAGAACCGTGTTATTTAACAAGAACCACGAAAGAAACAAAAGATATTATTTTAGCCGACATTACAGCATCTGCCATGTATGGTGGAGAAATAGAAGGTGTTGGACCGAGATACTGTCCATCGATTGAAGATAAAATTATGAAGTTCTCTGATAAAGATGAACACCAAATCTTTATTGAACCAGAATCCATGGATTTAGATGAATACTATGTTCAAGGCTTATCGACATCATTTCCTAAAGACATGCAAGAAAAAATCTTACATAGCATTCCAGGGTTAGAGAACGCCAAAATCATCCGTTATGCATACGCCATTGAATATGATGCAATCAATCCAATACAGCTCAAACATACATTAGAAACGAAAAAACTTTCTAATTTATTTTGTGCTGGACAAATCAACGGCACTTCAGGATATGAAGAAGCGGCTGGTCAAGGACTCATGGCAGGCATTAATGCAGCACTTAAAAACCAAGGGAAAGATCCTTTTGTATTAGAACGCCACGATGGTTATATTGGTGTCTTAATTGATGACCTCGTTACCAAAGGTGCCAAAGAACCTTACCGGTTATTAACATCACTTGCTGAATTTAGATTACTCCTTAGAAATGATAATGCACAATCAAGACTCACTCAAAAAGGCTATGATATTGGACTTGTCGATAAAAAAATGTATGAAAGATACATCAAAAAACAAGATCAATATCACACACTTCTTAAGACATTAAAAGAAACGATCATTTTACCGACAAAAGAAAACAATGACGTATTAAAATCCGTACATTCTGCACCAATTTATGAATCCATGTCTTTTGAAAAACTACTCAAAAGACCTGAAATATCCATAAAAGATCTCGTCTTGTTTGGATATGTAAAACAAGATCTTGATGTTGAAGTAGAAGTTGAAACCTTTATTAAATACGACGGATATATTCAAAAATCATTAAGAGAAGCCTCTAAAATGGCGCGTTTAGAACATAAAAAAATTCCAGAAACCATTACTTATGATAAAATTACCAATATGAGTTTAGAAGCACGAGAAAAACTTGCGCGTATCCAACCTGAAACGGTTGGACAAGCATCTCGTATTTCTGGTGTCTCTCCAGTTGATATTTCGATGCTTATTATTTATATTGAATCTGGTCAAGCAAATATATGATGCAACTTAAAACGTTATCTCCTGTTGAAATAATGGATGACAACCTTGAATTATTTCAAATGCTGTATCAAGAGATGCTTGATTATAACCG
The DNA here is from genome assembly GCA_038117465.1 of Acholeplasmataceae bacterium. Lineage (GTDB taxonomy): Bacteria > Bacillota_I > Bacilli_A > Acholeplasmatales > Acholeplasmataceae > UBA8290. The sequence goes on along the minus strand of JAYOFY010000003.1, from coordinate 24,701 downwards.
TCATACCAATTTAACATCGATTACGGAAGAAGTCGATGTTATCATCAAACATTTTATTGATAGTTTTTGGATCTTAAAAGATGTATCATTTGATGGCAATCTAAATATCTTAGATATTGGGACGGGACCAGGCTACCCTGGATTACCACTTAAAATACTAAGACCTAACCTTAATGTATCTCTTCTAGACAGTAACTTAAAAAAGATTCAGTATTTAAAACATGTTACAGAAACACTTCAATTAAACAATGTGACATGCATTCATGATAGAGCAGAACATCATGCACTATCACATCTCAATCATTACGATGTCATTGTTTCTAGAGCTACTGCCAATATGGCAACACTTCTTGAACTTTCTATTCCGATGTTAAAAGAAGGCGGGTATCTTTACTTATATGTAACCCCACATCAAATCGCATCTGAAAACATCATGAATGCACTTAAAATATTAAAAACAACAACGTATAAAAGATATGATTATGATCTTCCATTAAATTACGGGAAACGTAGTATCATGGTATTTAAAAAACAAAAACATGTCATGGGTTATCCTAGAGCCTATGCAACGATATTAAAAAAAGGATTATAAGCATGGGCAAAGTCATTGCAATCGCAAATCAAAAAGGTGGTGTAGGAAAGACAACAACGAGTGTCAATCTTTCAGCTTCGCTTGCTGCAATGAATAAAAAAGTGTTACTCATTGATTATGACCCACAAGCATCCACCACCACCTCTCTTGGGATCCACAGACAATCACTGAAATATACGATTGAAAAAGTGGTCATCGGAGAGGCAAACATTAAAAAATCAGCCGTTCATGTGAAAGACATGAGCCTTGATATTATTCCTACAACGATTGAACTTTCTCATCTGGGTATGAAAGTTCGTTCTACAGAACTTGATGAAATGTATATTTTAAGACAACGTATCGAAGAAATCAAAAACGATTATGATTATATCTTGATTGATTGCCCACCATCACTTGGATTTTTAACATTATCTGCACTGCACGCTTCAGATTCTGTTTTAGTCCCTGTTCAGTGTCAATATTTGGCCATTGACGGACTGACACAACTTTTAAATACTGTTCATAGTGTGCAAAAAAACTTAAAAGTGAACCATTATCAACTTTCGATTGAAGGTGTATTAATTACCATGTTAGATAAACGTTCAAAAGCAGGTTGGCAAATTGTGCATGAATTAAAAGAATATTTTCAAGATGGTGTCTTTGACACCATTATTACAACCAATGTTGCGGTACAAAATGCACCAACTTATGGTGTACCAGTAACAAAATATGCACCAAAGTCTGTCGCATCTAAGCTTTATAAATCCTTAGCAAAGGAGATTATTAAACGTAATGCAACCCAAAAAGTTTAAAGACTTACTTGAAGAGCATCAAGTAGAATCTGATATTGAAGGTGAACTTATTGAAGAAGTATCACTTTCAAAAATCAAACCAAATCCGAATCAGCCTAGACAGTATTTTAATGATGATCAAATAGAAGCACTTGCGATCTCTATTTCTCAACATGGTCTCATTCAACCCATTGTCTTAAAACCCGTAAAAGATCACTATATGATCATTTCTGGTGAAAGACGTTATCGTGCGTACAAAACTCTCAATTATAAAACGATTCCTGCTGTCATAAGAGGATATGAAGATAAAAAGATTGATGAGCTCGCAATCATTGAAAATATCCAAAGAGAAGATTTAAATCCACTTGAAGAAGCGCGCGCTTACGATTCGATTATTAAACAAAAGAAATACAAACACCATGAACTCGCATTAAAAGTAGGAAAATCTAGAAGTCATATCGTCAATATGCTTGGCCTTTTAAAACTACATCAAGACATCCAAATCTTAGTAGAGCACCAAGAACTTTCTATGGGGCACGCAAGAGCGTTATCCAAACTGAGTGAAAAAGACGCCTTAAGACTTGCAAAAAAAGTCATTCATCAAGCACTCAGTGTACGTCAATTAGAAGCATTGATTCAACAGCTAAAAGAAAAACCTGTGACTGTTTCTAAAACAGAAACAAAACATTTAAAAGATATCGAAGATAAATATCAATTAAAAGCCGTTTACCAAGAAGGAAAAATCACCTTATCAGGCGATGATCTAAAGATACAATCTGTCATTGATATTCTAAATAAACATAAAGGTTAAGATCCTGTAAGATTTTAAAATAAAAATGGTTGCATTTTTAATTATTTTCTTATAGAATAGAAAAGCAAGCCGATTTTGGAGGGGTAGCGAAGTGGCTAAACGCGGGAGACTGTAAATCTCTTCCTTAGGGTTCGGCAGTTCGAATCTGCCCCCCTCCACCATCTTGATGTTTCATAGGTGCATGTACATGTTGACAATCGCCTTAAATAAGTGATACAATGTTTAAGCACTTATGTATTTTTTCATGAATGGGGCCTATAGCTCAGGTGGTTAGAGCGCACGCCTGATAAGCGTGAGGTCGATGGTTCAAGTCCATTTAGGCCCACCACTTATTTTCATCAACCACCTGTCTTAACATGTCGGTTGTTTAATGGGAGATTAGCTCAGTTGGGAGAGCACCTGCCTTACAAGCAGGGGGTCAGCGGTTCGAGCCCGTTATCTCCCACCATTAAGCCGAAATAGCTCAATTGGTAGAGCAACTGATTTGTAATCAGTAGGTTGCGGGTTCAAGTCCTGTTTTCGGCACCACGTTTTATGTCCCGTTAGCTCAGGTGGTAGAGCACTTGACTTTTAATCAAGGTGTCAATGGTTCGAGTCCATTACGGGACACCACTTATTTGCCTCGATGGTGGAAATGGTAGACACGTGGGACTTAAAATCCCATGGATGATGAATCCGTGCCGGTTCAAGTCCGGCTCGAGGTACCACTTGAATATTACGTTTTTGGGGCCTTAGCTCAGCTGGGAGAGCGCCTGCTTTGCACGCAGGAGGTCAGGGGTTCGAGCCCCCTAGGCTCCACCAAATTCACTCATCCTTGTTTTACGATTGAGTTAAAAACAAACAATACCAGATTTGGCGGCGTAGCTCAGCTGGATAGAGTGCACGGTTCATACCCGTGAGGTCGAGGGTTCGATTCCCCCCGCCGCTACCAGTTTGGACCCGTAGCTCAGTTGGTTAGAGCTACCGGCTCATAACCGGTCGGCCGTAGGTTCGAGTCCTACCGGGTCCACCACTATTTATTGTTTGTATCTTATGGAGGAATACCCAAGTCTGGCTGAAGGGATCGGTCTTGAAAACCGACAGGCTGTAAAAGGCGCGGGGGTTCGAATCCCTCTTCCTCCGCCATTGTCTAATAATAGTTTTATATATCGCGGGATAGAGCAGTCTGGTAGCTCGTCGGGCTCATAACCCGGAGGTCGAAGGTTCAAATCCTTCTCCCGCAACCAAAAAATACGGTCCGGTGGTGTAGGGGTTAACATGCTTGCCTGTCACGCAGGAGATCGCGGGTTCAAATCCCGTCCGGACCGCCATTATTAGGCTCTGTAGCTCAGTCGGTAGAGCAAAGGACTGAAAATCCTTGTGTCGGCAGTTCGATTCTGCCCGGAGCCACCACCAAATCCATTTTAAAACCCTTTTTAAGGGTTTTTTTATTTTTCTAAGGAAAACGGTTATAATAGACTTACAGCGGAGGAAACAATGAAAAAAGTAATTTGTATTACAGGAGGTTCTTCTGGTTTTGGGTACGAAGCGTCACAAGCATTAGCCGAAAAAGGACATATTGTATATGCTGGTGCCAGAAGTGTTGATAAAATGAAACCTCTCAAAGCCTTTGGTGTTCAAGTGTTACCTCTAAATGTCACCCAAGAAGATTCGGTCAAAGCGTTTGTTGACGCTGTAATAAAAAAAGAAGGACATATTGACGTACTTATTAATAATGCAGGATATGGCGCTTATGGTGTCAATGAAACACAATCGTTATCATCAATTCAAGCCATGTATGATGTTAATGTATTTGGTGTGATACGCATGAATCAACAGATACTTCCTTATATGCGAGAAAAAAGACAAGGACGCATCATTAACGTAGCATCGCTTGTCTCACATATTTCATTACCAGGTGTGAGTCATTATGCATCTAGCAAACATGCATTAAGAGGCATGACAGAAAGCCTAAGAAGTGAAGTGAGACCCTTTGGCATTGATGTCGTTCAAATTGAACCAGGTGCAGTAAATACTGGATTTGAAGAAGTAGCTTTAGGACTCATTGAACCAACACATCAAGACTATGAACCGTTTTTAAAATCATTTAAAGCTTTTATTAAAAAAAGCTATAAAAATGCTGTTTCTACAAAATCTACCGTTAAAGCAATGGTTAAAGCGAGTCTTGTTAAAAAGCCACGATGGGTGTACCGTACAACTTTAGATGCTAAAATTTATCCAATCGCAAAAACACTGCTTGGCCTCAAACTATATTCATATATTTCTAGCCGACTTATTTATAAATCAAATAAATAATCTTTAATACTAACCAGAAAAGGAATATCATTATGGCAATGTGTATAAAATGTGGAACCGAAAACCACGATAGTTTAGAAACTTGTTTATATTGTGGTGCAAGTTTAACCATTACATCTATGGAAAATGATCAATTGAATCCAGAAATCATGTCCAATCCAGAATTTAGAGACAGGATTATAGAAGATCAATATGAAAAGATTTTAAAATCTAAATTATTATATGTGACGTATATACTTGCTTTTTTATTACCTTTTGTTTTTTTTGGATTGGGGTCACAACATCCTAGAATTAAAGATAATCCACATTATCAGAAGTTGAAACCTTTTGCACTATTTGGGTCATTGTTATATGGAGTTGTTACTGCAGTCATATTATTAAACGAGTTTGAAATTTTGAGTTTTTAATAATAGAGTCAACATAAAAAAAGGATGCTTTATTAAGCATCCTTTTATATTTATTCTGTATAGTAATCATCTTCATAAACTTCAAACATCATGATTGCCTCAACTTCAAGTTCAGTGAGAGATCTACCTAATATGTTTTCATAGAAGGCAACAAGATCATCAATGGAAGGAGAAGTTGCTTCATCCACTAATATCATAAGTTCATTTACGATATCAAACGCTGCAGCTTCCTCATCAGTGAGCGGTCTTCCAAGAAACATCGTGAAATATAATAATTCTTCATTTACATCACTATTTTCAATTTCAAGCTCTAGATTTTCTACAATTGTAATTGCTGCTTGTTGTTCTTCAGTTAATGATTCCATGTCATCTTCATAATAGTAATCAAGAGCAAATACAATTTCTATCGCTGTTATTTCCTCTTCGGTAAGTGATCTACCTAACATGAATTCAAGCATGACAATTTGAGAACGTTCATACACAAGACTGTATAAATTGTCGACCAATGTAAAAGCAGCTTCAATCTCAGGTGTCATTTCTTCATTGTAATCGAAATTATAATAAAGTTCAAAGGCAGTTTTTTCTTCTTCTGTAAGTGGACGATCTAAATATAATTCAAACATACTTATTTCATATTCTAAATCATCGACAGGCTCTGAATCTTCAAACGACTCGTAAAGTGCCATCACGACTTCCATTGCGGCTTTTTCTTCATCTGTGAGTGGTCTCCCAATCGTTAATTCGAAATATAACGATTGATTATCAATACTGTCTAAATCACCAACAACTGATTCAACCTCAAGTAATAATGCGTCATAGGTTTCTAATAATAGGTTATAACGTTCTTCCTCTTCATTTGGATCTGTAGGATCCACATAGTCATCTTCATAATAACAGTCGGTAGACTCGATGATTTGACCGGTATAAGGTGCTCTCACTTCAACCCATTCATATGAATAAGAACCCGTTGTTGTAGAGACTCCAGCTTCGTTTGTGTAAGTAGTGGTAACTTCACCAAACGTCATTGTATAAGTCACAAAGTGTGTTGGTGTCATTTCAAAATATTCATCAACCACACCATTGTTGTTGTTATCAACGCCATCCATCATTTCATCAGTGACCATAACTAAGATTTCATCATCCTCATCAATGTCACCGTCATCATCGTCATCTATACCATTATAGAGAACTTCTTCAGCCATATAATAGTAATCGTAGTCATAATCATAATAATAAAAAGTTTGTGTATAGGTGCCATCACCATTATCGGTATACTCATTTCCATACTGGCACCCTACTTCATAAAAGTTAAAATCTTCAGTATCCATCAAGTCGCCAGACTCCAAATCACTTTCAATTTGGTCCATATCAGGCATAAAATTATTTCTACCAGTTGATAAAGCTTGAACCATTTCCTTATCGTTCACGGTTACTTCTGGATCGTCATCAATATCATCTACAGGATCTTCCGTTTCATCAATGGTAGGATCTTCTAAAATGTCTTCTACATCGGGTATCGTAATAACATCCTCTATAGGATTATCACAACTTGAAAGTACAAATAAAAATGCAATTAACGTTATAAACGTATATAGTTTCTTCATAAGTTACTCCTTTACCACACGTTATCATACTATGAGTAATTAGTCAAATTTAGATATATGAAAAAATAATTTAACTATAAAAAAGTTAATAAAAACAACAAAAATTAGCTAAAACGCATTAAAAATGATATACTCTATAAAACTAAGAAAGGAGACTAATTTATAATGATTAATCTTTATCTAAACTTCTGGAAAAAATTTCTAAATGTTACAGACAAGGCAAATCGCGGCGAATACTGGATGGCATTATTAATTAATAATGTTTTGTTAGTAGGAATTCTTGGCCCTCAATTAGGACTCGTTGAAATCTTAGGCTTAGTATTATTTATTCCTAACATAACGTTACTTGCTAGAAGAATGGTAGATTTAGGAAGAACTTGGAAATCCATCCTACTCTTTTTAGTACCCTTCTATAACATTTATCTTTTAATTCTTGTTTTATTTGCTCCAGGAAAAGAATAATAAATAAATAGTTTCTATCAAAAAAAGTCATTAAAT
>JAYOFY010000003.1:10807-17714 GCA_038117465.1 Acholeplasmataceae bacterium | reverse complement strand
ATATCATTCTTTAATAAAGTAAGATTAATTTAAGGAAACTCGAATGAAACATTATCAAGGTATAAATAACTTAAAAGTAACGTTAACACTTTTGTTATTGCGCTTCATGCGTTTTTAGCTTTTTCACTTTTTGGTTATGGATGGAAGATTCAAGAGGGTAAAACAAGATTTTTTCTTACAAAAAAGGAGCTTTTGATAACTTAGCTTATTAATACGTTCCTCTTTATTGCGGGATTACTTGTATATTTGATTAGAAAAATTAATTTAATTTAAATAATCATTCAATTTTAGTATAATAAACATATGAATAATTTTTTTAATCAAGTGCCTGGCCAAGCAATAGAGTGGTTTGGACTTACACACATCTTAATTATTGTGTTTTTTATTTCAGCACTTATAACAGTACTTTTGTTTGGAAATAAACTATATCATTCAAAGTATGAAATGCCTATGAGATTCATCATCATTGGACTTGTGTTTCTTTTTGAATGGCGCGTATTTGAAAATAGATTGCTCAACCTATCACTTTTTAGATTGCACTTGTGTGCAATCGCATTATATGGATTAACCTATGCAATTGCATTTAAAAAAGAAAAAGTGTTTAAAATCACGTATTTTTATTGGTTCGGCACTATTTTAACATTTTTGTTTTTTGATACACCTTTCGGATTAGATCGATGGTCAGGGTGGACGTATTTTGGTGCACATCTCATGATTGGTGTACTTGCCATGTACGGATTAAGTGTATTTAAATGGATCCCAAGTAAAAAAGATCTACTTTTATCTATGAATGTACTTGGAATTTATGCTACCATTTCAGGATATGCAACATTTAGTTACGGAGGCAGTGATGAGTTATTTTTAAAAACACCTCCTGTTGATTTTTTAAATGTGTTTGTTGATATTCACCAGGTAGTTTATACATTTATTTTTGTTTTTATTGCTGAATTGCTAATGGTACTTCTTTATTTGCCTTTTGTTAAATATAACAAAACAAATAATTGAATATTTGAGGAACAAATATGCAAATGACAAAGTTTGATTTTTATAAAGTCGCTATTCTCAGATTTATAGAAGGTTTTTCTGCGTGTTCTCTCGTCATGGTTCAAGGGGACGTTTTTATTTATAATATGAAACATGTGATTATAGCTTCACAAGTCGGCATTTCTAGTGCGATGTTTTTCACATTATTATTGTTCATCATCCGTTTAAAGAATAAATATATTAGATTTTTAATATCAGGAATTATTATTGCTCTAGTAGATTTCTTAACACACCCATCTATGATTGTTAATGAATTTATGGAGGCAATTATAACTGGTGCAGCTTCAGTACTAATTGGATTTATTTTTTCGTTATTTATTCCAAAAGTATATAAATTATCATCTGATAAATTCTTAAAATAGTGATTAAAAAAATACATAAATATAAGCGATAAGATAAAATATATTTAAGAGTAACGGACTTCCAAAACATGCAGCAAAGGAATGAAAATTCTCGTGTCGGCAGTTCGATTCTACCCTAAGCCACCATTAATTTTAAATAAACCCCTTCGGGGCTTTTTTATTTATTCATGTTAATGATAAAATAAGTGTAAACCTATAAAGGACAAATCATGATACAACTTAAAGAAGTCACACCAAAGAATTTAAAAGCAGTTTTAGATTTATATGAAACATTAGATGATATTCAAAAGAAACAAGTGGCACCAAATGCAGTAAGTCTTGCGCAAGCCTATGTGCATCCTAATGTTGCATGGCCAAGAGTTATTGTGGATGGCGATCTTGTTGTTGGATTTATCATGTTAGAATTACATCCTGAAGAAATTCCTGAATACAATAGACCCGGACATTATATATGGCGCATGATGATTGGTAAACCTTATCAAAATAAAGGATACGGAAAACAAACCCTAGATTTAATTAAAAACAAGTGTCAAGAAGAAGGACTAAAATCACTCTATGTATCATGTACGATGACACATGATATGCCATATCAGTTTTATATTCATAATGGATTTGTGGATACTGGCTATGAAGAACATGGTGAGAGGTATTTAAAGTTACTATTTAATTAGTAGAACACCATAGAAAGGCATGACATGTTACGAGAAAGAAAACTTCAATTATTAGGTCGTTCAATCATTGTGTTCACTGTGATTTTTCTTATTTCAGTTATTACCATTGATGCCACACAATTCAAAATAGGGATACAATTTCTTGGATACAAAGGTGAATTAGATTTACTCATTGTTTTAACAATTCTTATCAGTGTCAGTATTGTATTCATCATTGATTTTTTAAGATATCGATTTGAGTGGATGATTTTGAGAATTATTATCTCAAGTTTGTTGATATTTTCAGCATTCATTGTATATGGTCTTGCACACTTTTTTGGTTCTAACAGATTGATCTTTTATGAGACGCCTTATAACGATACATTGTTTTTTGTTGCAAAATACAAGGGTGGTGGACTTCATCACCCCCAATACATGACAACGATTTATCAAAAGGTTGGGCCTATGACTTATGAACCGCTTGGAAAAATTGATCACTTTACAACTTGGCTACAAGAAACAACCATTGATCGGTCTGATTGGTTTATTATTGAATTTTATGAAGATTATTTTATTGTGATCCATACAAATTATGATGGAGAAGTACCAGTTACATATCGCCAAACATTTAATCAATAAAAAGAAAACTCAACGAATTGTTGAGTTTTTTTTATTGTTTTATAGTGTAGAATAAAAGTATGAAAAGAGACAATACATGACATTTGGAGAAAACATACGGTCACTTAGAATAAAAAATAATTTGCGTCAAAAAGAACTTGCAGATAAATTATATGTGACCCCCCAAACTATTTCTAAATGGGAAAATGATTTATCAGAGCCAGACTTTCAAATGATACAAAAACTGATAGATGTGTTTCAAGTTTCACATGATACTTTATTTAAAGGTGAAAATGATTTCTCATATGAGGGAGTATTGTACACTGTTTTCAAAGATACGCGTATGAGACGCGTTTATCATAGGTTTATTTTTAGTATATCAATATTAATTGTTGCACTTATGTTTACATCTGCACATCTTTATACTTTAAAATTACCTGCAATTTTTTTAATTATTCATATAGGGGTCGTTGTTGGCTTAATCATGTATGTCATTGTTTTATTTCAATGGAAACAGAACTATGATAACCAAACTAAAGAAATTCTAGATATTTACCCAAACAAACTCGTCATAAAAAAAACCAATAAAGAAATACTTTTTAAAGATATTGATACGATTAAACTTTCTAAATATCAGGCCAATAACGGATTACGTATCTTTGATTATACGGGTGTTATGACAATCATAGATACACATCATAAGAAAACCTATTTGAGAGATGTATTAGATATACAAGATATTCAAAAAATCATAGAAAAAATTCAACAATAGGAGGTTGATGATGCATTATGTATGGGGAAGCTTAATGGCTTTTATGGGATTATTTTTGTTTATATCAGGTTTAAAGAAAAGTGAGTTTGTTCTTTATAAACTCATGCACGCTAGAGCAAAACTACTATGGGGAGATCATGCACATACATTTTTAGCAGTATCAGGACTCATCATCACCGGATTGAGTGCACTTTTCTTTTTTGGAATTTGGGGATAAACATAAAAAAAACACCTCTTAGTTGAGGTGTTTTTTTTATGTTATTTGACGTTTCTTTTGATGGATGTAAAATCCTGTATATAAGATAATCATAATCACAAGACCAAACAATCCAGTAAGTATTAAATAAAGGATATTAAATTTGAATCCATTTGATAACATCACCGTTTGACCCCAATTATAAAACATTTCAAGTGGTGTTCCATTTTCAGGTTTTAATGTATAAAAGTAATTCGCATACTGTCCAAAAAGAAGATACATCAGATTATTAATGAAAATACTCACGAAATAAAGTATTGACACAATTTTAAATGTTTCAATGAGTGTCTTTTTATTGAGCTTGATAAATCCTACCATGTATGCCCATACAGGAATGAGCACAAGTAAGATGTGCCCAAAAATATAAGCAAACCCTCTTAACGTTAAAATCGTCGTATAGTTGGCAAGAGAATTTGCAAATAAAATAGACACAAACGCTGCAGGTAAATTTAATATCAAAGCAAAATTAAATAACGATTGTTTCTTAGTTAGAAATGCTAACAATAAGACAAAGTTTGCAAAATGACATACTTGTAAAGGAATTAATTCTATATCAAATACAAAGCCATTATTGATAAAGATTTCTATATTCCTAAGTAATAATATGACGACTGCAATAATAGATAATATGAGACCAATCTTTTGATTTTTTTCTTGATCATTCGATTTCGTAAAATAATATAATAATGCAATGCCGATAAAGGGTGAAATTAGAAATACATAATGTCCTAAAGACCACATTGAAAATGTCATAAGGGAACTCCAAATACAAAATATAATTTATTATACACCTATAAGGGTAAAGAAACGGTTTCTTTTTTGTAAAAAACCTATGTTATAAAAAAAAGACTACTAAACAAGTAGTCTTTTTTTGGTTAATCAACCATTTTTTAATAATCAAACAATGTAAAAATATCAATCCATTCGTTAGATGGTGCACTTTCAAATGATTCTTCTAAATATAAAGTATTTAAAATCATTAATCCATCATTATCTAAATAAGCAGGTCTAGATGAACTTATCGATAACCCATATAACATATTGTCGTAGGCATTATAAAGATATACCATATTGTTGTATTCGTATAAATACAAATAATAAATTCTTTCACCAGTAAGTGTTCTAATTAATTCTCCATCTACATATATATCAACTTTTTCTGTATACGTATCTTCAATGTAATCATCAATAGTTTCATAATATAAGGTAATGACTTTATTTGCTAATATGATTGTTGTTTCATCATAATAAATATAAAAGTCATCTGTATCTAATGCTCTGATTTCTTCAACAAGAAGCGTTTCTTGACCAAAGACAACCTGGAAGTCACTCGTTGTCGTAAACTTTAATACTTGATTGACATAAGAGACATGCTGAAGACTGAATGAAAAGTCAATATTTTCAACAATGTCATATTCGAGTGTTGCCATATCTAACCTTAATAACGTCATGTTTCCAGTGTCGCTAACTCTAAAGAAAGCAAACAACTCACTTCCATATATAAATGCACGATCTTCAGCCAGTTCATTATTCCATAGATAATAATCAAGTAAAGCATTGAATTGAATTGTTACAGAAGCAACGATATCATCTTCAAAATTATAAGATAATACAGACCAAGTTGTGGTGACACCATCATCATTTTGACGAATAATTCCAAGAAAATCAGTCAATTCAAATTGAAATGCCTCTTTATAAAAATCGGTCTCATATTGAATCAAGACATCACTGACAAATTCGTGATATTGACCTTTGTTATTTGAGTAACTGGTATATAAGTATTGATAATCATCAGAAGTGGATAACTTAAATCTTGTAATATAAATCCAATTATAAGAAAAATTGATTGTACCAAGAATCTTAAATTCTTCTGCAGTATTTTTTATTTGATCAAATTTAGGTGGTAAAGACATTGTTCCATCAGCATCAACTAAATAAATAAAATGTTCAGTTGCACTTAAATAAGAAAATTGCAACATATCATTAGGTAAAAATTCTAAAAAGTTAAGTCTTGTAATAACATCAAAAGTATAAATTAAACTGTGATCTTCATTTCTATAGTTACATGTGTATCCAGAACTAGCATCTTCACAAATTAAATATTTTTCCTCGGACTCATTACGATTAACATTCATTGAATCAACATCATAGGATGATCCATCTAAAAGCACAATATAATTACTTCCCCCGCCATTCACACTATAATAAGTGAAATAAGGGTAAATAGCTGCTTTTGTATAAACATTACTACCTGATGTTTTCTCGGAGGAAAAAGCAATTGTTTGTGTTTCAAAATTAAATACGATGGTACGGTTCTCATTAAAATTCAAATAAAAATCAAAAGCGACTTTAGGATTTGTTTTTTCAGTTTTAATAGATCGGATATCTGTGTATTTTTCATCTACAAATAATATCGACTCTAAACTTCCATCATTATTCATTGTATAAACGCCATCAGTACAAGAGGTTTCCACAAAAATAGGTCTTACATTATAAATAAAAATGTCTAAACGCCAATAAAACTCAACAGATGTTTCTGTGAAATCGTTAGAAATGAATGTACCTTGACAATAATTAGATGACATAAATGCTTGATCTTCATATCGCCATACTTTATTTACATAAGAACCATCGGATAATCGTAAACTAAAAATTAATGAAATATCTGTAACATGTAAATCACTCAATGTATCATCGACACCATCAACGACGCTTGTGTATGATTTTTTGTAGTTACCATCATATAAGATATTAGAATCATCGTATATAACAACTCTTATCGTTGACTCATAGAAAAATACAAATAAATCATAATCATCATTTAAGGTAACTTTTTGGAACATTGGTATGTAGTTATTTTCATTGTATATGTCTTTTAATCTTCCAGGAGAAGAGATAATAACAACTCTTGTTACTTGAGTGGCAGCATTTCCGTTCACATCTGTTACATCGTAAGTAATGGTATACGTGCCAACAGTCGTTGTATCTACAGTATCACCACCAACAGTGGCATCACCATTTTGATCATAATTATCAGAGAATGTCGCACCGAGTTCCGTATAGGTTGACCCGACTTCAAGTGTAACCGATGCATCACCATTTAGTGTGATGACAGGGGCAGTGGTATCCACAACATTAACAGTACGAGAGACTTGAGTGGCAGCATTTCCGTTCACATCTGTTACATCGTAAGTAATGGTATACG
>JAYOFY010000003.1:3502-10707 GCA_038117465.1 Acholeplasmataceae bacterium | reverse complement strand
TGTAACCGATGCATCACCATTTAGTGTGATGACAGGGGCAGTGGTATCCACAACACTGACATCAAAAGTTTGAGAATAAGTATTCTCGTTTTCATCTGTTACAGAAATTGAAACTGGATAAACACCAACTTGAGCATAATCAACAGTACCAGCAATTTCAATTCTAATGTTTTCAACATCACTAACATTATCAACTAAATTAGAAATTAACATCATAAAATTTATTGGTTCTGAATATACCTCTATTATTTGATTGGGTATAGAATCAAAGGATGGAGAATCTGTATCTGAATCTAAATTGTTTCCACACCCCGTTAACATGAGTAATAAAGCTAACATAAAGGTTATTTTTTTCATCATTGTTTTCTCCTTTTGTTAATTATACAAAAACAAATAATGTAATCAAAAATAATTTAAAATATTTTGAAATTCAAAGCTTTTGTACAATTTTAAAATATCGTATATAATAATAGATTATAATTGCTTATACCAACAAAAAGGACACTTAATGAAACAAAACTCAATGTATAACCTCATAAGAAGTGTGATGGGATTATCTTTTAATCTCATGTTTACTGCTGCAGCATTATATCGAATCGATATCGCGAAACTTGAAATATATCAACTGATTTTAATTGGAACTGCACTTGAGATTGCAGTATTTTTATTTGAAACTCCAACAGGTGTTGTTGCAGATTTAAAAAGTAGAAAACTCAGTATCATCATCGGATTATTTATTATTGGTGTTGGTTTTGTTGTGGAAGCACTGACCCCTTATTTTATCGTCATATTTATTGCACAAATCATATGGGGGTTAGGATATACATTTATTAGTGGTGCACTGGATGCATGGGTGAGTGATGAAACGCATAATATCGAGATTGAAAAGACCATTTTAACTGGGACACAATTTAATAAAGGATTTGCTTTTTTAGGCATCATTTTAGCTGGTATCATTGGCATGTATGATATAAGACTTGCAATTTATATTGCAGGCGGTCTCTTTATTCTTTTGGGTATTGTTTCAGTCATTTTTATGAAAGAAAAACACTTCAAAAAAATAGATCATGACACGCATGTGATTAAAGCTTATTTTTCACAATTGAAAAAAGGGTTTCAACACATAAAAAACCATCATATTTTACGTTTAATGTTTATTGCGATGTTATTTTATGGATTGTATTCTGAAGGCATTGATAGAACGTTTGAAGTTCATATTTTAGATGGTCTAGGGTTTAGAGACATCTTACAATTAGATCCAATTTGGATACTTGTGATTGTTGCTGCAATGATTGAACTGATTGGACTTATTATGATAGGGATTGTGAAACGTTATCTTTCAAAAGGGAAATACGTTATCCTATGGGCGATGCAATTTACAAGTATGATGGTGATCGGTATTTTAGTTTTTGCTTTTATTAATCAACCGTATATTGCATTATTTGGCTTTTTATTTTTTAGTTTTTCAAGAGAAGCAACGTATCCATTATTAGATACCATCTTAGTCAAACATACACCTTCACATATAAAGGCAACCGTATTAAGTACTTTTGGACAATTAGATGCGATCGGTCAGTTATTATCTGGTGCGATTATGGTAGGTATAAGTGTCTCTTTTGGTCTTCAAAACATGTATCTAATTACGGCGATATTACTACTCATTCCAATTATGACATTTATAAAAATGCTAAGGTTAAAACATCGTGTATCATAATATAGACTATGTCATTGCTACCTTAGATCATATTAAAAAAGATATGTTAAATAAGTTTGATAGATACTATGAAACACATCATATTTATCAAATTGAAAACAACGCTCTTAAAAAGACAGATGATTATTTTATAGATGATTGGGATATAAAAGATAAAGCTTTTATTATATCTTATATGAAACGAACTATTATCAATGGTGGCCATGTGTCACTTGCATATTTCAATCATAACATTGTTGGATTTGGCATTATCGATGCACAAGTGTATCCAAATGACACACTATGGATGCCTTATTTACATGTGGATCGCGCTTTTAGATATCAAGGCATCGGAAAGCATCTCTTTCAAATGCTCGTAACATATACAAGAAATAGCGGTAAAAAAAGATTGTATTTGGCGACGCATCCAGAAATACACATTCAACAATTTTATGATACCCTTGGTACACATATAACAGAGGATATCAATCAAAGCATTTACTTAAAAGAGCCAAGAGATATACAAAGAGCATACAAGATAAGATAAAAAAACATCGACTTGATTGGAGCGATGTTTTTTTATTTTTGTAACAAGTACTGATTCAATTTTTGAATGGCTTGATCAATAAATGGCATCACATCATCTTGAAGTATGTTATTTTCAAGCCAAATATTTTTAATGGCTACAACTTCATCTTTAACATCAAATTCGATTCTTCCAATAAATTGATCTTTTAATATCATAGGTAAAACATAATATCCATAACGTCTTTTTTCTTTTGGGACATAAATTTCCCATGTGTAATTAAAATCAAATAACACCTGGATAAGTTTTCTATCCCAAATCATATTATCTAAGGGTGACAAAAAAGTGACGTTTTCTTCAAGAGTGATGCCATCAAGATTAACATCTTTAGGTATGTAGAATGTATAAGGTAAGTCTTCAACAATTACTTCTGTAACAAGCTCTTTTATAACGAGTTGATCAAAATAATATTGACGTATTTTTTTTGACATTAAAAAAGGATTCCCGAGTTGATTGTGTGTCAAATTCCAAGTCATACCAACAACGTCAATGCGTCTTTTCAAATAATATAATAAAAAACTATCGAGATCTTTAAAAGCGTTTCTCTTACTAAGTTTCGGATACACACGGCGAAATTGATCAAATGATCTTTGGTTACGCACTCTTTGATAGATAGCAAGTTTACTTTGATACATCAGATATTCTAATACATATAAAGAAGGACTGTTTTTTTTCCAAGATGCGTTTTTATGAACACCTAAATCAATCTCTTTCGTATTCAAAGGTCCTTGGTCAAATAAATAAAGAATATTTTTGCTGTACGTATCTAGATCAATTTGATAAGTCTTTAAAACACCATCATATAGACGTTTGGCTTTTTCTTGTCTAATAAAAGACAAGTTTTCATAATCTTTGATGTCTATTATAGATGCGATACGATCCCAGTGATCAATATAGTTTTTGTGATGATAAATGTGATCATCCAAATCACCTAACTTATAGTCGTGAATTCTTGCATGACATACCAAATCATGGTTATAACCAACAACATGAATCGGATCATATTGAATACTATGAAATCTATTAAATAACGATTGAATCGACATTGATTGATTCGTGTTGATATTGTGGTAAGTTAACAAATATGCTTTTGCTTGGGCTTTTGACCAATGTATTTTCATGTCCGTAGTATAGCACAAAAAAACGCTAAAAATGTTTCTGTTAAAAATAAAAAAAGTCCTTAATGGACTTTTTTCTTATATTGAAGACTAAAGATTAGAATGAGGCCATATGCACCACCTGCTAAAAAGCCCATGAGATCTTTAAAATCAGTGGCACTGTAAAACATAAAAGAGATCAATAACCCTAAGATGAGTCCTACAACTACCTTGTATATCGTTGTCTTAATGGTTGGTAATAAAGAAAATGTGAATCCCATCATGACTCTGTTAAACCAAAAAGAAAATAAGTAAAGTGTCGATAATGAATCATTAGATCTTAATGAAGCACCAACAATACAAATCACACCTAACAGGGAACCCAATAGTAAACCCTTTAAATATATTTTCATAAAAGTTCCTCCATAGATTGAAACGATAACACCATTATAATATAAAATAATTGTATTGACTTAAATTATGTCCATTGACAGTATGAAAACATAAACATATAATAAGTAAGTTATCAATGTTTCACGGAGTAGACTATGATGATATCTATTTTGTTATTGTTCATACTTTCTTTGATTTTAGGAACAACGTTAAATCGTTTTGGACTGCCTAAAATCGTTGGATTTATTGGATCAGGTATCCTTTTAGGACCTTTTGTTTTTGATGTATTATCTCATGATGTAATGATGTATGCTGCAGAACTTAGATATGCTGCACTCGTAATCATTATTTTAAGAGCAGGGTTTTCGTTAGATTTGGAAACAATCAAAAAACACAAAAAAATTATTTTACTATTATCATTTGTACCAGCAATCATTGAAATACTTGCAGCAATACTATTTGCACATTTATTTTTAGGGTTTACATTTCAAGAAGCGCTACTTTTAGGAAGTGTGATTGCTGCAGTATCTCCAGCAATCATCGTACCTAAAATGATTCAACTCATTGAATCAAAAACACATGATGCATCACTCCCAAAAGTGATTCTTATGAGTGCGTCTTTAGATGATATTTTTGTGGTAATCATATTTTCAATAGTGATTCAAACGTTTTCTCAAGGTACATTTTCAAGCGGTTATTTATTTCAATTTCCACTTGCGATTTTGATGGGTTTTATTTCAGGCCTCGTTGTTGGGCATCTCTTATCGAAATTGTTTCGTATAATACAAAAATTCCGATGGTTAAAAACAGTTTCAATTGTTTTAATTGGGTTTATCTTTATGTATATTGAAATAAATCAATGGATTCCTTTTTCTGGACTCATTGGTATTATGGTCATTGGTATGTATCTTTTAAAAACTATCCCAAATGATGTGGATATCACACAAAAACAATTGAAAATGATTTGGTTTTTTGCAGAAATCATATTATTTTCATTGATTGGTGCTGCACTTGATATCAACAACGCAGTTAGCCTATTATGGATTGGGATATTACTCATTGTATTCATGGTAACATTTAGACTTATTGGTGTAAGAATGATAGGCATGTATCATAAGTTTAGCAAAAAAGAAATACATCTCATAACTGTATCATATATCCCAAAAGCAACGGTACAAGCATCAATTGCAGCAATTCCTTTATCTTTAGGAATTACAGAAGGAAATACAATACTTTCTGTTGCAGTCATCTCTATTCTTTTGACTGCACCTTTAGGAGCATTTTTAATTGATCAGTGGGCTCTAACATATAAACCTTCTTCAAATCATTAAGTCTATCGTATAATCATACTAAGGAGTTTAATATGTTTTCTAATATACAACCATTTATTCCAACACTAGATTATAATGTCTCAAGACAATTTTATTTAGATTTCGGATTTGAAATTGCGTATGAAGATGATGATTTAACGTTGTTTAAAAAAGATAAGGTATCATTTTTTATTCAAAAGTATTACATTAAAGACTGGGCAGAAAACACGATGTTACAACTTTATGTTGATGACTTAGAAGATTTACTTCAACAAATTAAAAAACTAAAAGAAACTTATCCAATGATTAAATACACTGAAATCAAAGATGTTCATTACGGTAAAACCGTTCATTTGATTGATCCAGCAGGAGTTTTGTTACATCTTACAGACCCAAGATAATGTTTCCAAAATATCTAACGATTTATTTATAAAAAAAACATGCAATTTTATATTAAATTGCATGTTTTTTTTAATATAAAATTAAAATATAAAATGTGAATTCATGGTAAAATAAATATTAGAGTATTAAAAATTACGGAGATAAAAATGACAATTACAACAAACATTATATTGCTTGTGACAGGGAGTTTACTCATTGTTATAGGTATTATACTTCTATTTAAGAAAGCGAGAAAAAACACATGAACGATATTTTAGCATTACTTTATGAAGTATTTTTAAATGAATACGTTATTATTTTGGTGATACTATCATGGTCAGTGATTTTACTTTATTTATTACTTAGACCTCGAAAGCAAAAACCAAAGGTTAAAACAATAAGCAACTCTGATAATTTTTTTGACAATCTTTTAAAGAGTGATCGAGTATTATTTAAATCACTTTTCATGGATATCAATAAAGACGAACAAGTGCTTCATTATAAGTATGGTCAAGACAATGATGTCTTTTTTCACAATGTTGAAAGCTATTTATATCAGTATAGAGATCAACTTTCAGATTCACTAGTGTTAGCCATTTATCTTACTACTGAAAGGCTATATCTTGAAGAGAAGAAAAACAGTGAAACACTTTTTCAATCAAAAATAAAATTAATGTATTATTTGAGACATAAATTTCCAAGTATATTATTAGAAGTGGAAAATTTAATAAAAACATTTATAAAAGAAAACAAGTTTAACAAAAACAAAATAGAATTATTTTCTTATGTTTATCACAAACTAGTTATGTCTTTAGAAAATCAAAACAAAGTTTCTGAAGGTATTCAATACTGCGAAGAAGCAATTAAATTGAATTTAAAAGATGAAACTGCTAATGGATTTGTTGGTAGATTAAATAGATTACAAAGAAGTTTAGCTTCTAAATAATATTATTCTGAGGGGACAATAATGCTACAAAAAATCATTGGTATTTTAGCTATTGTTACTGGAATAATTATTATTTTAGCAACAGTTCAAAATATTGAAAATCAATCAAATATTATCATCAACTTCAACTGCCAAGAGTGTGGTGATTTTGAACATATTTTAGAAGGTGAAATGGATGAAGATATTGAAAATATTCCAACACCAGATAGAGAAGGATATACATTTTTAGGTTGGTATGATGCAGAAACGAATGCTTTATTTGATGATGAAATATTCGTTCAGGAAAGACAAGTTTATGCAAAGTGGACAGTAAACCAATATACGATTACCTTTGATAGTGATGGTGGTAGTGATGTCAGTGCGATCACACAAGATTACGCAAGTGCCATTACAGCACCAGAGAATCCAAGTAAAGAAGGGTATACCTTCAGTGGATGGGATGCAGCGATACCAGCAACGATGCCAGCAGAGAGTCTCACCTTAACCGCAACATGGACGGCAATCGTTATTACTTCATATAATGTCACATTTGATTCAAATACAGGCAGTGGCACCATGACTGCACAAGCCATTGATTATGATGATAGTGCAGCACTGACCGCAAACACATTTAGTAAAACAGGCTACACATTTGATGGATGGAACACAGCCTCTGATGGTAGTGGGACAGCATATAGTGATACAGCAAGTTTCACAATGAACGTTGAAGGCATCACGTTATATGCACAATGGACTGCAAGTAGTTATAATGTCACATTTGATTCAAATACAGGCAGTGGCACCATGACTGCACAAGCCA
>JAYOFY010000003.1:0-3402 GCA_038117465.1 Acholeplasmataceae bacterium | reverse complement strand
GATACAGCAAGTTTCACAATGAACGTTGAAGGCATCACGTTATATGCACAATGGATCGCAAACAATATTCATAATTTGATATTTAAAGATAGTGATGGCACAGTGTTAAGATCCACTCAACATACAGAAGGAGATGACTTATCAAGTATTACTTATCCTTCAGATCCAGTTCAAATAGGTTACACTTTCTCTAATTGGGATGCGTCTATTCCAGCTACGATGCCAAGTAACGATGTTGAAATTACTGCTGTCTACACGGTTAATTCATATACGATTACATTTGATAGTCAAGGTGGTACCGCAGTGACAGCAATCACACAAGATTATCTAACAAATGTTTCAGCACCAACTGCACCAACAAAAAATAATTATATTTTTGTGGATTGGTATACAGATAATACATTTACAACCCCATATGTATTTAGTACAATGCCATCAAATGATATTACTCTTTATTCAAAATGGACACCAACGCTAACGGAAATTCAAACGATTATCAATAATGCAAACTTTACAAATATTACACTTTGTGATGGAACTGAGCGTGGTGCTATTTATGATGCTGTATTAGCGTTATTTGGAAATGATCCATTTATTGATATAACTGCTATTGTAGATAATGGAGATGGCACATTTGATATTACAGTTCAGCAATCTCATCCTAGTGTCAATTCAACAACAAATATTACGAATGTAACAGCATCATTTAATCCATGTGCAAGTTATGTGACATCTGTTATTCAAGAGGTTGAAGATGAAATCACTGCGCTTATTCCAACTGGATTATTTAAAGATATTTATGTAACCAACTTATCAGCAAATGGTAAGGCAATTGGTTTAAATCGAAGAATTCAACAACTTATTGACAAATATGACTTAACAGTATCATACACACTCGATGATAACGTTTTAGATAATGGAGACCCTAATACAGACACAACAGGTATGACAGGAACCGCTGAAGGTGTGATACTAACAATTACATTTACTTATAATGGTCAATCTTCAACAAATACAGTTGAAGTTGCAGCTAGCTTTGTGAACAATAGTGGTACTGATCCATATGTAATCCCAGATGAATTCTCACCATTCTAATAAAAAAAAGATACCCTAAAGGTATCTTTTTTTTATGTATAAATATCTTTCTTTTTATAAAGCATAAAACCCACAATCCACACGATGAATGATACACCTAAATAATACATCATATAAGTCACTTCTAATGTTTCTTCAGAGAAAATCGTACCAGACTCATTAATACTAAAAGGTGTCATCCACTTAAGAAAGGACAGTTTATCAGAAACATTTTTAATAGAATTTAAAACATAAAAGCCAATTGCAACACCATAGGCAATCCCACTTGGAACTTTTCTTATCATCGCTGAAATACCATAAGCAATGGTCATGAGTACAAATCCTAAAACAAAATTAGAAATAAAATATAAACCCATTGTATAAAAAGGAAATACTTCACTTATTAAAACAAACGACAACAATACAAAGATGTAAGATATGACATTAAATAAAAGTATATTCATCACACCAACTGCATATTTAGTTATATAAATATTAGTTCTTGATAATGGTTTAGATAATAAAAAATCAGCTGTTTTTTCTTTTTCTTCATTGAGTAAAATATTAAGACCAAGTGCAGTTGCATACATTCCCCCTCCAATGAGAAGTACCATAGAGGCATCTGCACCAAAGAAACCTTCGGCTGTTGCTAAATCTAATCCACCCATACCCATGACAGCTAAGAAGTCTTCAAAAGATGCCATATAATCACTTAATGCCTCCATTTGTTCTTTGAATAAAGGAAACAAAAGCATAAACCCAAAAATAAAGATATTCATAATACCAACCCATGTGATAAAGCCACGTCGTTGTTTAAGAAATTCATGTTTGAATAAAATCATATGTTACCTCCATCCACATCATACAGTGTGACAAATAACTCTTCTAAATCTGGTTTCGTAATTTCAACATCATCGACATTCAAACTTAAGAGAAGCGTTAAAAGATTTTTAACATCACCTTTATAAATAAACGACAACTTAGTGTCTGTTTTAGATTGAATAGAAATGTTATCATCTTCTTTAAGTGAGATATGTGAAGGAATGGATACTTTTGTATAGGTTTGGCCAATGAATTGATCAATTTTGTTTTGATCAATTAACATGCCATTTTTTATAAACATCATACGATCGCAATAATTCTCAACTTCTTTTAAATGATGTGATGAAAGTAGCACCGTGGTTTTGTGCTCTTTATTTAATTTTTTTATCTCATTAAAAAAATGTAACTGCATGAGAGGATCTAGACCATTTGTAGGTTCATCTAAAATAAGAAGTTTAGGTTGATGCTGTAATGCAGACACAATGGATACTTTTTTTCTATTTCCAAAAGATAATTCACTAAAACGTTTATGTAAAGGGACATCTAATAGTGTCGTTAGATGCTTTTGATAAGTATCATCTTTTATTCCAGATAAATGTAATGAGACCGTTAATAAATCTTTCACTTTCATAAACTCATACATTTTTGCTTCTGAGGATAAATAACCAATATCTTTCAAAAAATGAGAAGCATTGTTTAGTGTGAGTGGTTTTCCAAACAATTCTACACGACCATGCTGATAATTTAGTAAACCTAGAAGTGTTCTAATGGTGGTGGATTTACCAGCACCATTAGGACCAATAAATCCGAGAATTTCACCTGGATATAATTCAAAGGACACATCTTTTATTCCTAAAAAACGACCATAATATCTAGTTAAATTTGAGACTTTAAGTATCGGTTGCATGATATCCTCCTGCTCTCATTGTATCAAAGAAATAAGTGTTTAACACATTCATTTTATACGCGCTAATTATGATATACTATAGTTAAATAAACAGAGGAGAGTATCATGAGTCACGTATTCCCGTTTATCAGTGTTGATGATGCACAATCAGCGATTACTATATATAAACAAGCATTTAAAGTTGAAGAGATAGGGTCCCCTACATATTACAGTGAATTTTATGATGATCCATCGATTGCAAATAAGATTGCACATATGGCACTTTCCATTGAAGGAAGCCCTTTATTTATTAATGATGCTCATGAACAGCCAGACGCTGAACAATCACGTTTTACAGTGAATGTTGAACTGGATTCAAAAGATAAAGTAAAGAAAGCATTTCGTGTATTAAAAGAAGATGCAAAACACATTTATTATGAACCTACAGATTCTGGTTGGAGCGATCTTGGTTTTTCACTTAAGGATCAGTTTGGCGTCATTTGGATGGTTTATGTTGTTGAATAAAAAAACAATCATCAATTTTAGTTTCTGAATTTCAACATATATCAAAATAAAAAAGGATCAACACATGTCATTTGAAGCATATATTAAAAACATAG
>JAYOFY010000002.1:2469-43571 GCA_038117465.1 Acholeplasmataceae bacterium | reverse complement strand
TTTTTATTTTGATGATTTTTCTTTTCTTTTTAATAAATATTTTCTAAAAGATAGTTCTTTACCTTCAGCAATTCTTTTAAGATTTTCAATATGCTTAGAGATCGATATCAAAGCGATTAATGACATTACAAGTACGGGATAGATACCAAAATCAGTAAAAAAATAAATATAAATCGGCACAAATATCACTGAAAATATTGTAGATATTACAATGTAATCTGCAATCACCAAGATCACAAAAAATAAAATAAATACTACTAGTCCAAATAACGGTTGTATCCCAAAGAGCAGTCCAGCATAGGTTGCTGTTCCTTTTCCACCTTTAAACTTATATAGAAATGGAAACACATGACCTAAAATAGCAAAGAAACCAGCGAGTACCCAAACAAGTGGTAGATCTTGAAAGAATGTTCTTGCAATAATAACTGGAATGGTACCTTTTAAGATATCCGATACCATCACAACAATTCCCCAACGAAAACCCACAGTCATAACAGTATTCGTTGCACCCGCATTCTTAGAATTAAAGTCTCTAATATCAATACCTTTTCTAAGCTTAGCAACAATTAATGCAGGATTTATGTTTCCTAATAAATAAGCGCCAACAAATAAAATTATCATACAAGCTCCTGTAATAATTTATGAACATAATTATTGTATCACTATTCATAAATAGTCATAGTTTTATTATTCTTTAAAAAGAGACATTTATTTATACATGGTACAATAATATCAAACATAATTGAAGGATACTTAATGAAAAAAACACTTTTATTTACAAAAACACTTTTACTTATTTTTATATTATCAAGTTGTATCTCAGAACCTATTGAAGAAATTATAGAGGAAATTCCTTCAACATGTGAAGAAACATATAATGATAAAATCATTACTTTCTGTGATGATTTTTTAGCAACTGATAATGCCAATGAACAGGGTGTTGATATTACAAAATGGGCATTTCAAACTGGAGATGGATCACAATATGGCATACCTGGATGGGGCAACAATGAAGCTCAGTATTACAGAGAGGAAAATGCCTTTGTTGAAGATGGACTACTTAATATCCAATTAATAAACGAAGCATATGGTGAAAAAAATTATACCTCCGCAAGACTATGGACGAATAATATATTCTCACAAACCTATGGTCGGTTTGAAGCACGTATAAAACTTCCTATAGGAGATGGCTTATGGCCAGCGTTTTGGTTGCTTCCAGATAATACAACGTATGGGACGTGGGCAGCCAATGGTGAAATTGATATTATGGAAGCCAGAGGACGTCTTCCTGGTGAAGCATCAGGTGCGATTCATTATGGTGGACAGTGGCCAAATAATGTATATTCTTCAGAAACATATACATTTCCTTCAAGTCAAACCATTAATGATTTTCATATATATGCGATTGAATGGACTGAAAATAAAATTCAATGGTTTGTTAATGATCAACTTTACTATGAAACAAGTGATTGGTACAGTGAAAACGGTGATTATCCAGCACCATTTAATACTGAATTTTATATAATATTAAACCTAGCAGTCGGTGGTATTTTTGACGGCAATATTCTCCCTGATCCGGCGATATTTAACATGCCTGTACTGATGCAAGTGGATTATGTGAAAGTCTTTCAATATTTTGTCTAAAGGATAAATATGATCAAGTTGATTGAAATCAAACAAGCTAATCAAGATATTTATCCTCTTAATATACCAGCTTTGAAGATTATAGATTCATTAAAGATTGATCGTTCAATTGTGATCTTTACAGGGGATAATGGTACAGGTAAATCAACGTTATTAAAAGCGATCGCTCAAAAACATGGCGCAATCAATACCGGTTATTATCCACTTGATAGTCCGTATTATGATGAAATTAAACCTTTATCAGAGGCAATCAAGCTCACCTATGATATCAAGCATAAAAAAGGATTTATGTTCTCAGGAGAAGAATTTATTACGTTTATTCATAAAATACAAGAAGAAAAAAAAGATCTTGAAGCGTATATTAAAGAAGTTGAAGTGAATTATAAAGATAAATCTGATTTTGCAAGAAATCAAGCGTTAGCCCCTGCAAGAAAAGAATTGCATGCAATCATGAATCAATATGAAGGAGAACTTCAACATAAAAGTCATGGAGAAGGATTTTTAAGTTTTTTTAAATCACGATTACATCAAAAAGGGATTTATTTTTTAGATGAACCAGAAACACCTTTATCTCCAGAACATCAATTTCAACTTTTTGTTTTAATTTCAGATTTAGCTGCAAGTGGTTCCCAAATCTTTATCGCGACGCATTCTCCAATTCTTATGGCTTTAAATCATGCCGTAATTTATGATTTTAATCAGCATTTAAAAGAGGTTGAATACGATCAGATAGAAAGTGTTCAATTCTTAAAATATTTTTTAAATCATCCACATCTTTTTAAAGATAAAGTAAAAGGACATTCAAATGAATGAATGTCCTTTTTTTATTCAATAAAAGTTTTTAAATCATGATTGATAAACATTTAAATATCTTAACGTCCAAAATGAATGTGTGAATGCAAGTATCCTTTGTGTAAGACCC
The DNA here is from genome assembly GCA_038117465.1 of Acholeplasmataceae bacterium. Lineage (GTDB taxonomy): Bacteria > Bacillota_I > Bacilli_A > Acholeplasmatales > Acholeplasmataceae > UBA8290. Next base: position 41,005 of record JAYOFY010000002.1, on the reverse strand, counting down.
ATGTAGGGTCCAAATTGAAAAATTATGGATAAGACAAACAATGCAATTAGTATACCAATATGCATCTTTTTTACTTGACCTGTTGAATATTTAATATGTTCTAATAAAATCATGAGACCAAGAAGTTGAGAACCATGGGCTGCAAATAAATGAATATCTCTTTCTAAATTACTTTGAGATGAAAGTGGTAATTGAAACTCAGGTAATGTCGTTTTAAAGATGCCTGCAAATACGATGAAGATTGATATCCCTAAAAACATCCATGCAACCGATGTATGTAATACTGGTGTTTTTTTATTTAGATATAACCCGTACAACCATAAGATAGCACTTCCGATAAAAGCGATTTGCATGATCCAAGATAATGTGTATCCTTGGGGACCAAGTTGTGAGAAATTATTATTGATAATTGAGTATCCTTCTGGTGCAAAAAAATGTGCAATAAGTGCAAAAAAATAAAACCACAAGACACCTATTTTCATTATGATAAGAGGCTGATTGATTTTTTTCAATGAAATTCTCCTTTTTGCTGTAAACTATAACTAACACACTTATTTTAACATAGCGAGGACGAAATGCTCATTACCTTAAAACATGGAAGTTCATCACTTGAATTCGGTATGCATGTACACGTGATCATGCCTGAAAAGACACCACCTAAAGATGGTTTTAAAACGCTATACTTATTACATGGTTATTTTGGAGATTATACCGATTGGTTATATGCATCTAATATTATAAGATATGCTGAATCCTATGATCTTGTGATTGTAATGCCGGATGGTAGAAATAGTTATTATGTCAATCATCCAAATGGTTTGCGTTTTAAAGACTATATTACAAATGATTTAATCAAACGTATAGAAGAAACGTTTAAAGTATCCAAAAATAAAAAAGACAGATTTATTGCAGGTCTTTCTATGGGAGGATTTGGCGCACTTTATTTAGGATTACATCACCCTAGTTTATTTAGTAAAATTGCAGCTCTATCCCCTGTTATTGACATTCAATACATGGAAGATCATTTCAATCAACAAGAACGAGTGTATCATTTTTATACATTGTTTGGAAAAGAAGATGTCAAAAATGGTCATTTAGATTTATATAAGCGTGCTCTGGAAATGAAAGATCAAACACTTTATATGTCTATCGGAAAAGAAGACTTTTTAATTGAAGAAAATAGACGATTCCATACATTTTTAAATGAACATAGCATCCCGCACACTTATTTAGAAAAAGAGGGTAAACATGATTGGAATTTTTGGGATGATGCGATTCAAAGTGTCTTGGAGTGGTTGTTTCCATGATGCAAGATGCCATTGATTTTTTGTTAAATTTAGAATTGCATGTTTTATGGATGGTAATGATCATATTTTTATTATCTGTGATTCATCCAATGATTTCTCAACCCTGGAGCTTACTCTCTGTCACTGTTGCAAGCATTTGGTTTGGGATCCCTTTAGCACTTATGATTTTATGGTCTGGATATGTTGTTGGTATGATCGGATATTACTTTATCATTAAAAGATTTAATCAAAAGTATCAATGGACGACCTATCCTAAATTTAAAAAAGCTGTCAATTGGCTAGAAATGACACCTGCATATCAACATGCCACTGCATTAGGGACACCTTTAGTACCAACGTATGTGATTAAAATGATGCTACCATTAACAGAAAAATCGTTTTATCATTACATACTCGTCATGATTGGCTCTTATATACTACTTACGATATCGATTGTATTACTGTATTATGGTATTTTTGTTGAAGCATTATTAGGACCAAGATCTTGGATAACATTTATAATTTTATTTCTACTTATTATATCGATGTATGTGATCACCCATATAAAATATAAACCGAATCTTAACTCATAGAAAATCACATCCAAAAGAAGGATCATATACAAACTATTTATTCCAACAAGGTATTGATAAAATACTAAAAAAAGTTGCTGAAGAAACTGGAGAAGTCATCATTGCATCTAAAAACAACATACAAGAACTTATTTATGAAGTATCTGACCTCATGTATCATTTAACGGTATTACTTGTGAATGAAAGTATATCTATATCTGATATGATGCAAGAATTAAAGAAAAGACATCAATCATGATCACACACGATACACATATTCATACGTATTATTCAAAAGATGCGTCAAAAGATGCAACTTTTGAAGCGTATATTCAACAAGCAAAACAATTAGGTATCACATCACTAACTTTTACAGATCACCATGATATTGATCCTGCGCATCCATTATTTAAAGAGCCGATTGATTTTGATGCATACATCAAGCATTTTATCGAAGTAAAAAAGTCCTCTGACGTAGCCATACATTTAGGTGTTGAAGTTGGGTATCAAACTCATGTTAAAGAAGAAATTAAAGACTTTTTAAAGACATATCCTTTTGAACATGTGATTTTAAGTGTACACTATGTAGAAAAAAAAAGACTTGTATACACAAGCATTTTTCAAAGATAAAACGAAAGAAGAAGCGTATGATATCTATTTTAAAGCGTGTCTAGAAGCTGTAACAGAAATAGATGATTTCACAACCTTTGGTCATTTAGATTATATTCCAAGATATGCACCATTTGGTGATTATGATTTTAAGATACACAAAGAGATCATAGAAAAAATACTGAAAGTCATCATAAAAAAAAATAAAGCACTTGAAATGAATACAAGCGGGTTTGTCACTGAAAAGAGACAATATCCTAAACAAGAAGTTATAAAGTTATACAAACAACTCGGCGGGACTAAGATAACTTATGGATCAGATGCCCATGATGTTAGAGATTTAGGACGTTATTTTGATAAAGTTAAAACATAAAAAAAAGATACCAGAAGGTATCTTTTTTTATTCAAAAGCTTTTTGAACAATATATTCAAACTGTGAATCAATATTTATTTGAAAGAGTTCATTTAATGATTTCATGTAAGATTTAAATGACACCTCATCGTTAAAAAATAGATGTAAGGCGACATGTTGGGTGATGTTATTGGTGACATCTTTACCTAAATGTGCTAAAAAAAGTGTCGTCGGGTAATCTAAATATCTATCGTTACTATAAGTTCTAATATCATTTAAAAAGAGTGTAACCGTGTCTAAGTCTTTTTGGTCGGAATGATGAATCAAAGTATATCCTTTTTCAATCAAGTATTCTAGGATCACATGGGTATCTTTACCCTTTTTGTAACGATTTATTAAAGAATTTATATCAGTCTCATTTAAAAATTTTTCTAACATATATATGCGATTATTATTTGATAACATTTGAGTCAAAGCATCACGTAATGTTTCACTTATGTATGGCGAAATTTTATTCATATATGAATCAATAAATGTCATTCTATGTAGTCTATGCATACGTATGATTCTCGCGATATAATATTCGATATTGGGTTGATCATTTAAAAAATCAAGCAGCTCTTTTAAATCGAATTGATATCGTTTGGTAAATTTAAGTAACACATCCATAGGGATATGTTGTTCTAAATTTAAGTACCTGTAATAACTTCTTGAAGATGTAATATCATGTATAAACTCATCCATTGTTAAGTGGATACTTCTTCTGTAGTTTTCTAAATAGTTAACCAGCGCATGTTGATAAGTCATTGAACTCTTTTGCCTCCTCATAATACTTTGTATCATGCTCGAGATGTTTTTTTAATTCCGATTTAAAATCCTGAATCAAATTTTCTTTTGAAACAACATCTCCATAAGCAAGTTTAAATGAAGGAAAGATCCCTTGATGATTACCCGTTGCAATTACTGACATAAGCGCATAAAATAATGATTTTTTCGCATCTTCATTAAGTTTATGTAAATAACAAACAGAACTATTCAAATAGTTGAGTGCCATTAAATTATACGTCATCAATGTTTCTCTTGTAAGTTGTATGGCGTCTTTTATATAGCGTCCACCTTTTTCTGCTTCCTCTTCAGAAATATAGGATCTTCCAAACGTTGCTGAACAAAAATAAGAATAAAACATTTGAATGTTTTCTAAAGTATCTCCGTCTAAAACAACTTTTTTTCCTTCAATGAAATCCGAATAGAAATCTAAAAAAGCTTTTTGATGAACGGGCTCTACACGATTAAAAATTTTATTCATAAGTAAATTGATGGATGAAAATTTATCAGCAGAAAAATAGGTTTCTTGAAGTGAAGATAATACATTCGTTTCTTTTAAAAATGAAGAGACTTTTTGATTGTCAGAATCTTTATTTAAATCTAGTTTTTCGTAAAAATCAATAAGATTTAAATATAACGTTAACATGTCATCAATTTCTTTAGATTGAGGTGTCTTTTTTACGTCGTGAATCAAGGCTTTTGCTTTATTGTAATCAAAATCAATGATTGCTGAACGTATATCTAATAGGGGTTTTTGTTCTTCAAGTTGTTTTTGATCAATATATGTCAAAAATGAAGAGACGTCATAATCTAAACGTTGAAGTAATTTTAAGAAAATATCTAATGTCATCACGGATTCTTGATTTAAGTAACGTCTATATTGTCTATCTGAGACAATGTCTTTTAAAAACACATCTTGATTGATTTTCTTTTCAATGCGTAAGGATTCAATTTCAAATACATAGCGGTTGATATCCATGATCACTCCTTTAAACTATTATATAAAAAAACACGAAAATTCGTGTTTTTAAAATAATTGCGAAATAATGTCACTTGTTTGAAGTGCACCTGAATATACGATCCAAGCAATGGTTGATTTTGCAATCAAACTCAACCAAATATATACTTTTTCTCCAAAAATATAATGTTCATAAGGACCTACTTTTAAATATTGAAACAACATGTTAAAGGCAAAACTATTGAAAAATAAGAAATATCCACCAATCGCTGCCCAACCATACCAAGGAACTAAATCAAGTTTTGGTGTAAACCCCAAATACATGAAAATAACAACCCATGGTGCGAGTCCAATGATCCATCCGATGACGTAAGGTAAAAATCTTTTTTTCTCTAAGGTTTGATTTGAAAGTTCCATTTCAAGTCCGAGCAAGTTCATGACGGCATTAGAAATAAAGATAATGGATAGTGTTTGTAAGTCTAAGACACCAAATAATATGGCAAGTAGTGTTATTAAAACACTAGAAGAGAGTGCGTATTCAATCCAACGAAAGGTATTATAACCCTTTTCAATTTGTTGGATATATGTTTTTTTAAACACGACAATTAAAAAATGAAAGAAAGCACTTAAAAATAAGAAACTTGTTGTCACTAATGAAAACGGGAGTGTAAATAATACTTTTGATGCTGTTATAAGTTCAAAATTCTCATTTAGATCTTGGTAATAAACAATAATATCTGGTTGAAATTCTTGTAAGTCTTGAATGACAAATAGCGCAATCAAAACCATCACAACTGCTTGGATGAAATGCGCAATTCCCATTTTTTTATTAAATCGTATGAGTGATTCCACAGAAACTCCTTTTAATGATATACTTAATTATAGTATTTGAAATCAATGAAAGATATAGATGAGACATCAATTTAATCATTTCACATAAATTAAAATATAGGAGTACTTATGGCAAACGTTAAAATCACATTTGAAGATGCATCGGTTATTACATTAGAATTATTTGAAGATCTTGCGCCAAAAACAGCTGCTAACTTTCTTAAGTTAGTTAATGAAGGGTTTTATAACGGACTTACATTTCATCGTATCATCTCAGGGTTTATGATCCAAGGTGGATGTCCAGAGGGTACAGGTATGGGTGGTCCAGGTTATCACATAGAGGGTGAGTTTAAATCTAATGGATTTGATAATCCAATCAAACATGAACGTGGTGTCATATCGATGGCAAGAAGTATGAATCCCAACAGTGCAGGGTCTCAATTTTTTATTATGCATCAAGATGCACCTCACTTAGATGGTCAGTATGCGGCATTTGGTAAAGTTTTAGAGGGTTTAGATTTCATGGATGCGATCGCAGCTGTTCAAACAGGTCCAAATGATAAACCACTAAACCCTATTATCATGGATACTATTGAGGTTCTATGAGTAAAACATTTGTCATGCTAAAACCAGATGCCTTAGAAAGGCATCTAGAAAATTACATTATCGATATATTTATTCGCGAAGGATATGAAATCTTAAGACAAAAAAGAATGACCGTAAGTAATGACATCATATTATCGCATTACGAAGAAGTGATTAAACGTCTTGATTTAGAATATTTTACAGATGCCATCATGGATGCTTTCGTAGGGAAGGACGTTATTGTAATTGAACTTAAACATTCAAAAAAAGATGCCGTTCTTATGATTCGTGAACTCATTGGTGCAACCGATCCTTCAAAAGCACATGAAGAAAGTATTCGAGGTAAATTTGGTAAAGACTCTTTTGAATCAGCATCTAAAGAAAAACGGATGATTTATAATTTAATTCATGCTTCTGATAGCGATGAAAGTTATCAAAAAGAAGTCGCACTTTGGTTTGAGTAAACTCTCACCAAAGTGTTTTTTTTATGTTATAATCATACTAATATTTTGAATATCAAAGGTAATTCCATGCAATCAAATTCAGTTAAAAATTTTAATCTACCTAATATTTTAAGTTCTTTAAGGGTCATCTTACTTCCGATATTATATGTGTTCGCTTTAATTGGCATGCGTTTAGAGTTTTTAGTGGCTTATATTATTATTGGATCTACAGATGCACTCGATGGTTTTCTTGCAAGACTCCTCAATCAAGTCACAAAATTAGGTAAATTTTTAGATACCGTTGCAGACATTTTATTTTATTTTTCGACATTATTTTTTATCTTTTATTTTTATCCTGATCGTATCGCACCGAATACATGGTTATTGATCGTTTTTATGGTGTTTTATTTAGGTGCATTTATTATCTCGATAATTAAGACAGGTAAACCCATGCAAATTCATACGACCCATTTAAGAGTGAACGCAACACTTGTGTATTTCTTAGTGATATTCTCGTATTTTTTTGATACCACCTATGTTGTTACTGCGATTCTTTTATCCTTTATCATCGGATATATCGAAGAGATTGCGATATTTATGAAGTTTGGTGCCGTTGATCAAGATACCAAATCTTACCGTAGTTTATTAAAAAAAGAAAAGCATTCCTAAGTGGAATGCTTTATTTTTACTTATAAAGATATTATAAATGTTATAATGTATCAAAGGAGCATGCAATGCCAATATGTTCTCAATGTGGCACTGACAATCATGCAAATAATGTTACATGTGTCTATTGTCATGAACCACTAAATCAAAAAAAACAAACTTTTGAATCATTTTCTAACACACAAAGATCTTCAAGTCAGAGTGATTTAAGCGGGATCGTTTTATTGTTGTTATTTATCTTTTTACCTACAGCACACTATATGTATGTGAATAAAATTGGTCTTGCAATTTTATTTTTTATCACGGGTGGTGGTTTTGGATTATGGTGGTTGATTGATTTGATTCGAATTGTAAGTGGAAACTTTCCTGACCAAAACGGGAAGCCGATACGTTTATAATGTCTCATAAGCTTTATGCAATGCCTATGGCAAAAATATATGCTTTATATATCCAAAAAATTACGAAAAAAAGTCGAACAATTGAAGAATTAAATCTTGTTATTGCTTGGCTTACTGGCTATTCATCAAAAACATTAGAGAGTTTGGAAAACATGACGGTTCAATCTTTTTTTGATGATGCTCCTAAGATGCACGATAATAGAGTTTTAATAACGGGTAAAATATGTGGCATTCAAATTGAAACGATTGAAGAGCCACTCATGAAAAACATACGTTATCTAGATAAACTTGTTGATGAACTTGCAAAAGGAAGAGCTTTACACAAAATAATAAGGGAGGCTCCCCATGGCTTATGAACAACTTAAATATGAAGTATTAAAAAAAGAAGGACATATAGAAATTAGAAAATATGCCCCATTTGTGATGATGACATCGGGGAGTCCAGCATATTCTGGTTTTCAAGTATTATTTAATTATATTTCAGGATACAATTCAAAAAAACAAAAAATAAATATGACAGTACCTGTGTTCACAGATGTGAAAGAGTCAGGGTATATCGCTTTTACGATGCCAGAAGAAGTTGTAAAAGATGGTTATCCAGAAGCACTTGATCCACGAATTAATATTCAAAAACAAGAAGAAAAAACCTACATAGCATATTCATTTACAGGATCCATTAAAAAAGTTGATCATGTAATAAATACTCTTATAGCATATGCTAAAGATAATGGATTAACCATTCAAGGAGAGCCTGTATTATTGCGCTATCAAGGACCGATGATGCCGCCTATGTTTAGAAAACACGATGTGATGCTAGAGATTAAAGTCTAGCATCATTTTTTATAAAGTTTAGGAAACCGGTTTCTTTAAAAGCGTTTTCATGGTAAGATGACGTCATATCATAAGGAGACATCATGAAAAAAATCATTACAGGAAGTATCGTATTATCCATCTTATTTTTATTAATAGGATGTCAAAGTGACGAGCAAGAAGATATTCAATTAGAAAAAACAATTACATTGGTTTCAGGTTTAGAAAATATCAATCATCCAGTAGGAAAATATTTTAATCCACTAGATCAAGTATTCATGCTCAATGAATATCAAGAGAATGTGAAACACTTATTTGAAGTTAAAGGATTTGTTGATTACGGTACTTTAGGGTCATATACATTGAGTTATGATATGACCTATGGTGAAACGACGTATACATATGAACGCATCATCACCGTAACGAATGATGTCATTCAGTCACTACAAGCACCAGCTGTATCTTCAGATACCTCCATGATTATTGGTTCTGGCACATTAAGAACGGGTGTTGCATCTGATATGACACATGCTGCAAATCCAACGTTTATTGATAACGATCTTAAACAATATGCGATTCCATCAAGTTCTTGGTGGACATCACTGATTGTTCAAGCAAAAGGTGGTGGGAACGGTATTTATACCAATCCATATCGAGTGTCTTTTCAAGGACAAGGAGCAGAATTTACAAATGCAAATAAAGGTTTTGTTCAGTATTGGGAACCAGATGGATTTAATACAATGGCGAATTTTTCACTCGCCATTAAAGATGTGTACGTAAGAACAACGACGCTTCAATCCAATTATGATACTTATGTTACAGGTTATGGAGACAATCATGTAGAAGTTGCTTTAAGAAATCCAGGTGACTTAAAAGATCATATGATCGTTACAATGGCACAAGGTTCTCCGTATGTTTTTTATCAAGTATTAGATAAAAGTAGTGTGATTGTAGAACTTACTAAAGAAGGCAACCAAGGTTATGAGTTTTTTAGTACAAATGGACTTCGTATAGAAGATGATACATATACCGGAGACGGTCTTGTTGTTAAAATAAAAGGAAAACATGTTGGCTATCAAACAACGTATCCTCAAGGGGTCGGACAACCAATATTTGAAGATGTTTATATGTACTTATCAACACCGGAAGATACATTGATGACATTTACAGATCAAGGGATACGTTTATCAATGAGTACATATAATATGTTTTCATTATCTACCATTAATGGTATTTCTGATGCGAGAACATTAAAAGACGCTTCTAGAATGATTCCGATTGATACGGATGCAAGTTATGAAGTCATTGATACAACCTCAGAAGTACATACAACATTTACTACAAGTTATATAAATCCAACAAAAGCATCCATTACACCACTCATCATGGTGTTGCCGCATCATCAACTTTATAGTGATTTAGAATATATTGACTTTAGTTTGACAACAGCGAGAGGTGAGATTTTAACGACTCAAGGCAATCAATTTGAAACAACACACATATTTAATGGTGTTATTCCAAATTATAGTTTACCGAGTTCAAATTTTGATGCAGCAACTCAAGAAATGTATTTTGAATCTTTAGATACGCTTAGTCAAACAGATGATTTGGAGAATTTACTGAATGATCCGGCACCATATTGGAATGGTAAAGTATTATTTCCACTTGCGCAATCCCTTATTGCAGCGAATGAAATGAACAGTGAGTATGAAACTATTTTTATTGATAGACTTAAGTATGTATTAGAAGATTGGTTTACTTATTTCAATCAAGGAGATGATAAATTTTTACATTATAACCCTTATTGGAATACAACATACTATTCAGATAATACTTTTTCAACAGCCTCAGAATTATCAGATCACAGTTTTACCCATGGGTATATTGTATATGCTGCAACGATTTTATCTCAATACGATGATACTTTTAAAGAAAAATATCAAGCGATCATTGACTTTTTCTTAAGTGACTACTTATATCCTAAAAAAGATCAAAAAACACATCGTTATTTAAGAAATTTTGATACGTATGCGGGACATACGTGGGCACACGGATATGGAACATTCGCTGAAGGAAATAATATCGAATCCACAAGTGAAGCCATTCAATCTTGGGTTGCAGGGTATTTATGGGCACTTGAAACAGACAATAAAGCATTAAGAGATGCAGCTATTTATGGTTATGTCCATGAAGTAGCATCTGCTAAAATGTATATGTTTGATTATGAAGATACAATCTTCCCCAATAATTATGATGATTATGCTGATGTTGCTGGCATGATATGGGGTGGAAAATATGATTACGCGACATGGTTTGGTGCAAACCCTACATTTATTTATGGGATTCAATGGTTACCAAACAATGAATATTTAACTTCTTATGCACTTAATGAAACAGAAAAACAAACGTTAACGAATATTTTTGTAACCTATATGCAAGCAAAAGATAATACCATTGATACATGGTTTGCAAATATGTGGACGATACAAGCAATTGTTGATTCTGAAAAAGCACTTACCATGTTTGATGCAAACAAAATTTTAAATGATGATTATCCAACAGATCTCTCTCATACATATTATTTGATACACGGGATTCATCATTTTGGTGATAGAGAAACAAGTTACAGAATGGTCATTCATGAAGCTGTATCCTCATCGATTTATCAAAATGATGATGGTGACATCATTGCTATTGTTTGGAATCCAACAAATGAAAAGCAAACCGTCACATTTATCTCTCCAACAGGGTCACAAATAACAAAATCAGTGAATGCAAACGCATTAACTACATTACAATTATAAAAAAAAGACGATCATTAGATCGTTTTTTTTATATCGCCAAATAAACAAGATGACAATCGAACATACTATAATAATTTTAGGAGTTAGTAAAGTGAATAAAATATATTCTCAAATTAAATTTTCTGTAATCTTATTATTAATATGGTTACTGGTCAATGGGAAAAAAGATTTAAATACTCTTTTAATTGGATGTTCAAACAATATGTATTTGTGATAAAATATTATCAAGATGAATGAATAAATAAGGAGAATACACATGGATAAAAAAACTGCGTTAATTGTATGCGGTAACTCTGGTATCGATTACATGAAACTTGATTACCCAGTACAAGTTTTTCGTTCCATACTAAATTTAGATGGAAAAGAGTATGAAGACTTTGTTGATATCACGGCAGAGGCGTTTTACGATAAAATTGTAAAAGAACCAGATATTGATGTTTCTACTTCGCAAACAGCAACAGGTAAAATGGCAGAAGTGTATCAACAGTTAAAAGATGAAGGATATCAAGATGCCATTGTTGTTACAATTTCTTCGAAACTTTCGGGTACATATCAGGGTGCTGTTTTAGCAAAAGATATGGTAGAAGATTTCCCTGTTTATGTCATAGACTCTAGAAGTGTTTCTTATGGTGAAGCTTATTTGATATTAGAAGCCATTAAAGACATCAAAAAAGGTGTTGCAACAGAAAAAATCGTTGAAAGACTCGATCAAATTAAAGAAAACACCACCATTTATGTCCTTGTAGATACACTCAAGTACTTAGTGAAAAATGGACGCTTATCTGGCGTACAAGGTATGTTAGGGAGCTTGCTCAAAATTAAACCGTTATTAAGATTAAAAAGTGATGGTGCACTAACGCCGTATGAAAAAATTAGAACGACTGCAAAAGCAAGAGAACGTCTTTTAGAAGTGATTAAATCTGACATCGAAGGTAAAAAAGTTAAATTATTCATTGTCTATACAAACAACCAAGATAAAGCCAATCAAATGAAAGAAGATATCTTAAAAATTCACGAAAAATTAGATATCGATGTTGTACCGCTTACACCTGTTGTTGGTGCGCATGCAGGACCAGGGACACTAGCTGTTGGCTATATTGAGTTAGCCTAACAATGAATCAGACACATGCACATGATGTACTTAATGATTTACTCGTCAATATTTTTAATCAAATTTTATCGATCGAAGCAGAGTCATTAAGACAACACGGCGTCACTTTATCGATGAGTGAAGTCCATGTTTTAGAGGCAATCTTAAAAACTTCTGAACCAAACATGGGCTCAGTTGCTAAACGATTAAGGGTGACAATCGGAACATTAACAACGGCAATTAATACCCTAGTCAAAAAAGGATATGTATCAAGATCAAAAGATTCAAAAGATAATAGAAAAGTAATGTTGAATCTCACTGAAAAAGCTGATCCTGTTATGAAAATTCATGATACATTTCATGAAGAAATGATCAATAGAGTGATACAAGATCTACATATCGATCAAAATGAAGCACTAATTCAATCACTCGAACGTTTATCAACATATTTTAGAGAAAAATATTAAAAAGATGCGACCACTTACGTGGCCGTATCTTTTTTTATGAAAGGAATAAAATAATGACGCATATAAAAATGAATCTACATGATCATATCCACAATATAACTCATCATTCAAGGCATAAACATATGGTAGAACACTATGTCAAGTCACTTTTTAATGATAAGCTACAAAAGTTATTAATCTATATAGAAGAAGAATTAAAAGCTTTGCAACCCGTAAATGTTATCATCATTAAATCGCACATACACAATATGTTTGACAAGCAAAGTAAAACGTTGATGATATATATTAAAGACATTTTAACGAATCATTCATATAATAGGCATCCTAAAGCTTTAAAGCATCTAAAACATCTTCATGAAAAGATGACATTGACGGATCTCTTTGATAGTATGGAATATTTAATACGTCATCATTTTGAAGATTTTGTCAAGCATCAACGAATCAAACCAAATGTATATCACCATAAAAAAGAATCGTTATTAAAAGCTTATCAACAACTGTTTAACAGGTATCATACCCATCAAAGATTTGTTCATATATGGATGATTGAAAATGACTGTATAAAACACATAGTACAATCAAATACCATGGTTAACATTTCATTTGAAATGATGGCGTTAAATAGATATCAAGACAATGTGACACACCATATACTTCCGGAACCAGAAGATGTCATTGTGTTAGAGCATTGGTATTACAAGTATATAAAAAACAGATCTAAAATATATGTTCTATGGCTTTTAAATGATGCTCTCATGACACATATCAATCATATTCCAAGAACATTAGACGTTGTGGTTGATCTAGATATGATTATGGAAGAATTGTGTCCAATGCACGATAAGCTCCCTATATCGATTCATCAGTTTAATAAAGATGTAGTGCCAACGTTAAGAGAGATGCATCAATATTTCCGAATGAAGAAGATAAAACATTATGTCTTTGGAAAAGTACTGACACATAGGCATATTTTTTACCGATGTTTAACACTTGGATTTAGACATGTCATCATACATCCGAATGATATCAAGGATGCAATTTTAGAAGCACAAGCATTTATTGAACCGAAGTACCTTAAAAAAATATAAGAAAGATACACTTTTCCCTTGCAATATCTCATTAAGTCATATATAATTGAATAGCTCGTGAAAAAATACGAGAAGGCTGTGAACTGGAAGGTTGTTGGCACACGGATAGCCGTTGTCTATGTGTTAAGTTTTTCTGGGGAGCAAGTCTATACAAGATTATAGGCGAAGGGAGCTATTATAATGGCAAAATCAAAAGATATCATCAAAATTCGTTTAAAAGCATACGATCATCAGTTATTAGATGACGCTGCAAAGAAGATTGTTGATAGCGCAATCAGAACAGGCGCTGAGGTACAAGGTCCAATTCCTTTACCAACTGAAAAAGAGATCTTCACAATCTTACGTTCACCACACGTGAATAAAGATTCTCGTGAACAATTTGAACGTCGTACGCACAAAAGACTCATTCAAATTGTGGATCCAAATCCAAAAACAATTAGTGCACTTATGGACATCGATTTACCAAGTGGAATCGATATCGTTCTTAAAAAATAATAAAGGAGAAAACACATGGCAACAGGAATCTTAGGTAAAAAACTAGGAATGACTCAAGTCTTCTCAGAAGATGGACAACTCATTCCGGTCACTGTCGTCGATGTCTCAAACAATGTCGTGTTACAACAAAAAACACAAGAAGTTGATGGATATGTTGCAACACAAATTGGTTATGATGACATACGCGAAAAAGTCAGTAACAAACCACAGATTGGCCACACAAAAAAGGCTAATACTGCACCTAAGCGCTTCGTAAGAGAAATTCGCTTTGACAACGGCAACGAAAACGAATTATCAAACTTAGCAGTAGGTGACAATGTCAAAGAGGATATCTTTAGTATTGGTACATTTGTAGATATCACAGGAACTTCCAAAGGGAAAGGTTTTGCAGGGTCTATTAAAAGACACAATCAAAGCCGTGGACCGATGGCACACGGTTCTAGATATCACAGAGGACCTGGTTCAATGGGTCCAATTAAAGGAAATATGAAGGGTAAAAACTTACCTGGTCATATGGGTGCTGAAAAAGTCACCATTCAAAATCTAAAAGTCGTTGATGTAGATAATGAGAATCACTTATTACTCATCAGTGGTAGCGTTCCAGGTCCTAAAAATGGATACTTAGTGATACGTTCTGCCATCAAACACGTGAAGTAAGGAGGACATCATGCCACAATTAACCGTAGTAAGTCAAGCTGGTAAAACCGTTGAAAAACTCACTTTAAAAGATGAAGTTTTCGGTATTGAACCACACAAACAAGCAATCTTTGATGTCGTCCAAGCACAACGTGCTGCAATGAGACAAGGCACATCAAAAACAAAAGACCGCTCTGAAGTATCAGGTGGTGGCCGTAAACCTTGGAGACAAAAAGGAACTGGACGTGCGCGTACCGGATCGATTCGTTCTCCACAATGGCGTGGCGGTGGTATCGTATTTGGACCAACGCCAAGAAGTTACACAGTGAAGTTAAATCAAAAGGTAAGACAACTTGCATTAAGAAGTGCGCTCTCTTACCATCAAAAAAACAATACATTAACTGTGTTAGATCAACTAGTTGTTGAAACACCTAAAACAAAAGATTTCAAAACGATGTTAGATGGTTTAAAAATCAAAGGAAAAGTATTATTTGTTGCACCATCATTTAATGATAATGAAGTTTTAGCAGCAAGAAACATTCCATCTGTTCAGTTTTCAACAGCATCACATGTCAGTGTCTATGACATATTAAATGCAAAACATTTAGTACTTACAAAAGATGCTGCACTTGCATTACAGGAGGTATTATCATATGAGTAAATATCATGATATTTTAGTTGCTCCTATCATTACAGAACAAAGTAATAAACTCATTGAAGGTGAAAACAAATATACCTTCAGAGTATTAAGAACAGCAAACAAAGTAGAAATTAAAAAAGCAGTAGAAACAATTTTTAATGTCAATGTATTGGCTGTGAATACAACCAACGTAAAACCTAAGTTCAAAAGAACTGGGAAATACGAAGGCTACACACAAGCATACAAAAAAGCAGTTGTCAAACTTGCTGATGGACAAAAAATTGATGCATTTACGGTCTAAGGAGGAAACATATGCCAATTAAAACATATAAACCCGTCACGAACGGCCGTCGTAATATGACATCATTAACATACGAAGAAATTACGACTTCAACACCTGAAAAATCGTTAGTCAAAACGATTTCTAAAACAGGTGGACGTAATAACCAAGGAAAAATCACGGTACGCCACATTGGTGGTGGTGCAAAACGTAAATATCGTTTAATTGATTTCAAAAGAAATAAAGACAACATTCCTGCAACAATTAAAACGATCGAATACGATCCAAACAGAAGTGCAAATATTGCATTACTATCGTATGCAGATGGTGAAAAGCGTTATGTACTTGCTGCAAAAGGTTTCGAAGTAGGGTTACAAGTTGTATCTGGAGAACACGTAGACATCAAAGTGGGAAATGCATTGCCACTAATGAATATTCCTGTAGGTACCGTTGTCCATAACATTGAACTTCACCCTGGTAAAGGTGGTCAAATTGCACGTAGTGCTGGATCATCTGCTCAAATACTTGGTCGTGAAGAAAAATACGTACTCTTGAGATTACAATCTGGCGAAGTACGTAAGATTTTAGGAACATGCCGTGCAACCATCGGTGAAGTTGGAAACGAATCATGGGAACTTGTGAATATTGGTAAAGCCGGTAGAACAAGACACATGGGAGTCAAACCAACTGTACGTGGATCGGTCATGAACCCGAACGATCACCCACATGGTGGTGGTGAAGGACGTGCACCAATTGGACGTAAATCACCAATGACACCTTGGGGTAAAAAAGCACGTGGTGTTAAAACAAGAGATCATAAGAAAGCGTCAAACGATCTTATCGTTCGTCGTCGTTCTAACTAGGAGGATCATACATGGGACGTTCACTTAAAAAAGGACCATTTTGTGACAGTCACTTAATGGAAAAAGTTAAGAAACAAAATACTCAAAATGAAAAACGTGTGATTCAAACCTGGTCACGACGTTCAACTATTTTCCCTGAATTTATCGGACATACAATTGCTGTTTATAACGGTAAAGAACACGTACCTGTTTATATCACTGAAGACATGGTAGGACATAAACTTGGTGAATTTGCACCAACAAGAACTTATCGTGGACATGATAAAGCAGATAAAAAAGCGGGCAAGTAAGGAAGGAAACTAAATGAAAGCACATGCAAAAACGGTACGCGTGACACCTCGTAAGGCACGCCTTGTCATCGATTTAATTCGCGGAAAAAATATAAAAGAAGCACAAGCGATCTTAATGTTTACACCAAGAGCAGCAAGTCCAATCATATTAAAGGTACTAAACAGTGCGATAGCAAATGCTGAAAATAACAACAACGCATCTGTTGACAAGCTTTATGTAAAAGAAGCGTATGTCAATGAAGGTGTAAGACTTAAAAGATTATTACCACGTGCAAAAGGCCGTGGCGATATCATCCAAAAACGTACAAGCCACATCACTGTGGTCGTGGCAGAAAGAGAGTAGGTAGCAGATGGGACAAAAAGTAAATCCAGTCGGAATGCGTGTTGGTATCATCCGCGGTTGGGAATCTAAATGGTATGCTCAAAAAACAGATGTACCTGCACTCATTAAAGAAGATAATGTCATTCGTACGTATTTAAATAAAGTATACAAAAAAGCTGCAATTTCAAATGTTCAAATTGAACGTTTAAAAGGCCGTGGTGGTGCAGATCGAGTAAAAATCACATTACATACTGCAAAACCAGGGGTTGTCTTTGGACGTGAAGCTGAAACAAAAAATAAAGTTGTTGCACACTTAAATAAACTTGTTAAAAAAGAAGTTGTATTCAATGTGGTTGAAGTAAGACGTCCAGAACGTGTTGCTACACTCATTGCGCAATCGATAGCAGAACAATTAGAAAACCGTGCATCCTTTAGACGTGCACAAAAAATGGCGATTTCACGAGCATTTAAAGCGGGTGCTAAAGGCGTACGTACACTTGTATCAGGTCGTTTAGGTGGTGCTGAAATGGCACGTAGTGAAGGATACTCTGAAGGACAAGTGCCTCTACATACATTACGTGCAGACATTGATTATGCGGTTGCTGAAGCAAATACAACGTATGGTATTTTAGGGGTTAAAGTTTGGGTATACAACGGTGAAGTCTTACCAGGACAAACACGTGAAGAATTACACAAACGTCAAGACGAAAAAGCAAAAAGAGATTTTCCACCAAGAAAAAGACGTCCTCAAAGACCTCGTCAACCTCAAAATAAAGGGGGCAATGAATAATTATGTTAATGCCTAAAAGAACAAAATTTCGTCGTCCACATCGTGTCAGTTACGAAGGTCAAGCGAAAAATTCAAATATCACAAATGGTGATTTTGGACTTATTGCTTTAGAAGGTGCATGGATCACCAACCGTCAAATTGAAGCGGCACGTATTGCGATGACACGTTACATGAAACGTTTAGGGAAAGTTTGGATCAACATCTTCCCACATTTAGCAAAAACAAAAAAACCACTTGAAGTGCGTATGGGTTCTGGTAAAGGTGCTCCAGATCACTGGGTGGCAGTTGTCAAAAAAGGTCGTGTGATGTTTGAAATCAATGGAGTTTCTGAAGCAATTGCAAGAGAAGCATTACGATTAGCATCTCACAAATTACCAATCAAAACTAAAATCGTCAAAAGAGGTGACCAAGCATGAAAGCCTCAGAAATAAGAAAAATTAATAATACCGATCTTGAAAAACGTATCGGAGAGTTAAAGACTGAACTCTTTAATTTACGTTTTCAAGCAGCTGTCGGTCAATTAGAAAATACAGCACGTATCAAAGAAGTGAAACGTATGATTGCTCAAATGAAAACAATCATCGGCGAACGCGTAGAATAGGAGGAGACCATGGAACGTCAAACTAGAAAAGTCTATACTGGTGTTGTGACATCAAATAAAATGGATAAAACCATTACAGTCAATGTTGATACATACAAAAAGTCGCCTCTTTATGGAAAGCGCGTGCGTGTATCAAAAAAATTCCACGTCCATGATGAAGAAGGACTTGCAGGTATTGGTGATACAGTTTCTATTATGGAAACACGTCCATTATCAAAAACTAAACGTTTCCGTTTAGTTAAAGTTCTTCAAAAATCGGACTTAGTGTAAGGAGTCCTATATGATACAACAAGAATCAAGATTACTCGTTGCTGATAATTCAGGTGCGAAAGAAGTACTTGTGATTAAAGTACTTGGCGGTACAAGACGTCGTTATGCAAACATTGGTGACATCGTCACAGTGACTGTTAAAAAAGCACAACCAGCAGGTGTTGTAAAAAAAGGTGAAGTTGTTAAGGCTGTCATCGTAAGAACAAAACAAGGATTACGTCGTAAAGATGGCTCACTCATTAAATTTGATGAAAATGCTGCAGTCATTATTAAAGAAGACTTAAACCCAAGAGGGACACGTATATTCGGTCCAGTTGCAAGAGAATTAAGAGATAAAAACTTTATGAAAATTGTATCTCTTGCTCCAGAAGTATTATAAGGAGGTTCGATGATGCAAATTAAAGCAGGCGACACTGTCGCAGTCATTGCCGGTGCAAATCAATTTACAACGGATAAAAAAGGTGTAAAAACGAGAACAACCGGTCGTGTCATCAAAGTATTTCCTAGAACAAATCGTGTACTTGTTGAAGGTGTCAATATTGTCAAAAAACACCAACGTCCAAAACAACAAAATGATAAAGGTGGCATTCTAGAGGTAGAAGCACCGATTCATGCATCAAATGTTGCAATTTTAGACCCTAAAACAAATGAGCCTACACGTGTATATGTCAAAGTTGTTGACGGAAAGAAAGTGCGTTTCTCAAGAAAATCAGATTCGCAACTAGATAAGTGAGGGTAATATATGCAAACAATTAAACAACGTTATTTAGATAACATTAAACCTGATCTTATGAAAGCTTTCTCATATGACTCTGTGATGGAAGTACCAAAAGTAGAAAAAATTGTTGTGAACATGGGTGTTGGTGATGCCGTATTTAATTCAAAAGCATTAGAAGATGCTGTTGAAGAATTACAAGCACTCACTGGACAAAAACCAGTGGTCACAAAAGCTAAAAAATCAATTTCTAACTTTAAACTACGTGAAGGGATGCCAATTGGTGCAAAAGTGACTTTACGTGGTGACAAAATGTATTACTTCTTAGAAAAATTGATTGCGATTGCACTTCCTCGTGTTCGTGACTTCAGAGGGATTTCGAAAGATGCCTTTGATGGTCGTGGCAATTACACTGTTGGTGTGAAAGAACAAATCATTTTTCCAGAAGTAAACTTAGATAAAGTGAAAAAAATTCGCGGTATGGACATTGTCATTGTCACAACTGCAAAGACAGATCAAGAAGGTCGTGCCTTACTCGAAGCATTCGGCATGCCGTTTAAAAAGTAGGAGGATATCATGGCTAAAAAATCAAAAATAGTAAAAAATGAAAAACGTCTTGAAATCGTTCTACGTTATCAAGACAAAGTGCGTGAACTTCGTGCGAAAGGTGATTATGAAGGATTATCAAAATTACCACGTAATGCAAGTGCAACACGTTTAAGAAACCGTGATTCGATCGATGGTCGTCCTCGCGGTTATATGAGAAAGTTCGGCTTATCGCGTATTAAGTTTAGAGACTTAGCACACAAAGGTGAACTCCCAGGCGTCAAAAAGGCGAGCTGGTAAGAAGGAGGAAATATCATGGGTATGACTGATCCAATTGCAGATATGCTAACACGTATCCGCAACGCTAATAGAATGCGTCATGAAAAAGTTGAAATTCCAGCTTCTCGTACAAAAACAGATATTTTATCTGTGTTAAAACAAGAAGGATTCATTGTTGATTTTCAACTTGTTAAATCTGGTCCACAAGGTAAACTTGTTGTTACCTTAAAATATACACCAGGTAGAGAACGCGTCATCAAAGGACTTAAAAGGATATCGAAACCCGGCCTTCGCGTCTATGTTCAACACAATGATTTACCACGTGTGTTAAATGGACTTGGTATTGCGATTGTATCGACATCAAAAGGTGTACTTACAGATCGTGATGCAAGAGAAGCTAATGTCGGTGGCGAATTAATCGCCTATGTTTGGTAGGAGGGTAATATGTCAAGAGTAGGAAATAAACAAATCGTTGTTCCAGCAGATGTGACAGTGACCATTCAACCAAATAACTTCATTGTTGTTAAAGGTTCTAAAGGTGAGTTATCATTTCAATTTAATGAAAACCTTAACTTTGCTTTAGATGGGAACTTATTAACTGTAAAACGTCCGAATGACGAAATTTTTTCAAGAAAAATTCACGGAACATCACGTGCCTTATTGCAAAATATGGTGACCGGTGTGAGTGAAGGATTTAAAAAAGCATTAGAAATTAAAGGGGTGGGGTATCGTGCCTCACTATCAGGAAATAAAGTTGTCTTACAAATGGGATTTTCTCATAATGTAGAACTTGAAATTCCTAAAGGATTATCAGTAGATATTCCAAAAAATACTGAAGTTACCGTCTCAGGAATTGACAAACAAGCAGTTGGTCAATTCGCTGCACAAATTCGTGCCGTGCGTAAACCAGAACCTTATCTAGGTAAAGGGATACGATATGTTGATGAATATGTGCCACGTAAAGCCGGTAAGACAGCGGCATAAGGAGGATATAGAAGATGATCAAAAAATTATCAAGAAATGTGATGAGACAAAACCGTCATATTCGTATGCGCCAAACCATAACTGGTACGGCTGCACGTCCTCGCTTAAGTGTATATCGTTCTAATAAAGGTTATTATGTACAACTCGTTGATGATGCAAATCAAACAACACTTGTTGCTGTACGTAGTCAAGATTTAGGACTTTCATCAAACAGCAAAGAAACTGCAAAAAAAGTTGGGCAGACCATTGCTGAAAAAGCAAAAGCAAAAGGCATTACTTCAGTTGTTTTTGACCGTAGTGGATATTTATACCATGGACGTATTCAAGTGTTAGCAGATGCTGCACGTGAAGCCGGACTGGTATTTTAAGGAGAATCAATATGGCTAGAGATAGAAGAGATAATCAAGAAAAACAATTTGAAGAACGCGTTGTTGCAATTAATCGTGTAACAAAAGTTGTAAAAGGTGGACGTCGTTTCCGTTTTGCAGCAATTGTTGTGATTGGTGATAAAAAAGGACGCGTTGGATTTGGAACTGGAAAAGCCCAAGAAGTTCCAGATGCTATTAAAAAAGCAATTGAAGCTGCTAAGAATAACTTAGTAGTTGTCCCAACAGTAAATTCAACCATTCCTCATGAAATTACTGGACACTTCGGTGCTGGTCGTGTCTTTTTAAGACCTGCTTCAGAAGGTACAGGTATTATTGCCGGTGGTGCTGTTCGTGCCGTATTTGAACTTGCCGGTGTTCATGATATTTTATCTAAATCCATTGGTACATCAACACCAATAAACATGTTACGTGCAACATTTGCAGGTCTAAGAGAACTTAGAACACCTGAGCAAGTTGCAAAACTTCGTGGTGTTGATATTTCGAGGGTATCATGAAGAAAGTAACGATTACACTTACAAGAAGTTTAATTGGAAGAAAACCAAATCAAGTGAAAACGGCACATGCACTTGGTTTGAAAAAACTCCATTCAGCAGTGACCAAAGAAGTCAGCCCACAAATTCAAGGGATGATCGATACCATTTCACACTTAGTACGTGTGGAAGAAGTATAAGGAGGATACCATGTTACATGAACTTCAACCTACACCAGGATCACGCCACGCACGCAAGCGTTTAGGACGTGGACCAGGTAGTGGTACAGGAAAAACATCTGGTAAAGGTCATAAAGGTCAAAACGCACGTTCAGGTGGCGGTGTACGCCCAGGCTTTGAAGGTGGACAGTTACCTTTATTTCAACGTTTACCAAAACGTGGTTTTAAAAACATTAACCGCAAAGATTATGCCATTGTGAACTTAGATGATCTCAATGCATTTGCAGCGAGTGATGTTGTAACGCCAGAAACATTATTAGGACGCAATGTGATTAAAAAACAATTGTCTGGTGTGAAAGTATTAGGCAATGGACAATTAGACAAAGCACTCACGGTAAAAGCACACAAATTTTCTAAATCAGCTGAAGAAGCGATTAAAAAAGCTGGTGGAACCGTCGAGGTGATCTAACGTGTGGACAAGATTATTAAGTATTTTAAGTAATAAAAAAGTCATGCTAAGATTACTCTTCACCTTAGGTATTTTACTTGCGGTAAGAGTTCTTAGTTATATTACCATTCCACTTTTTGACACAGATCAAATTACACGATTTATAAATTCAAGTGGAAGTTTTATTGCGATTTTAAATAACTTTTCTGGTCAAGCATTAGAACGTTTTTCAATTCTTGCCTTAGGGATTTCTCCTTATATTACGGCATCTATTGCCATCCAATTGCTTCAAATGGTGATTCCATCATTTAAAGAGTGGAGTGAACAAGGAGAAACTGGCAAACGCCGTTTAAATCAAGTGACAAGATATATTGCAATCGGACTTGCATTTGTACAAGGGTTTGCACTTATTCTTGGTATTTCAGTGAACGGTAGTGTGTTTATTCCAAGTATTGAAGCATCTGTTATTTCTAATTTTAGATATGTATTTTATATTTATATGGCACTTGTCATTGCAGGTGGTACTGCCATTGCGATTTTCTTTGCTGATCTCATTACGAAAAAAGGGATTGGAAATGGGACATCGATATTAATTGTTGCAGGGATTGTAACAAGTTTACCTTCCATGTGGACAACATTATGGAATAAATATATCGAAGCACCTGTTAATGATACATTCTTAAATTATGTTTGGTTTGTACTTATCATTCTTATTTACATCGGTGTATTATTAGGTGTTGTGTATATGCAAGCTGCAACACGTAAAATACCAGTACAGTATGCAAATAGACAAGGTAAATCTGATTCTAACATTCCAATGAAAATCAATAGTTCAGGTGTGATTCCAGTCATCTTTGCACAAACAATTTTGAGTATTCCACTCACGATTATTGGTCTTTCTGGATCGACAAGTAGTGGTGGTTTTGTAGGATGGATTCAATCTATCTTTGGATATCAAGAACCGATTGGATTTATCTTGTATGTATTACTTATTATTGTATTTTCATTCTTTTATGCATTTTTAATGGTCAATCCAAACAAGATTGCCGAAAATTTATCTAAAGGGAATGCATACATTCCGGGAGTAAGACCAGGAGAAGATACAAAAGATTATGTAGCCAAATTGTTGTTTAAGATTACAGTGATTGGAACAACGTATTTGGTGATACTTGCAATTATGCCAATTTTAACATCTATTATTTTTGGATTTAATGCAACGGAAGCATCCGTCATTACATTAGGTGGTACAAGTTTACTTATTATTGTAGGTGTTGCAGTTCAAACAACTGAACAACTAGAAACTGATGCAAAACAAGAGACTTACGCTGGCATTTTTGAATAGTATTCATTATGAAAATAATTCTAATAGGCCCACCAGGTGTTGGTAAAGGGACCGAAGCGAAAAGATTAGCAACATTATATAATATTCCACATATTTCAACTGGCGATATGTTTCGTGCCATGTTTGATGAAGATACAGAACTTGCGAAAATTGCAAAAGCACATATCAATCGAGGCGAACTTGTTCCTGATGATTTAACCAATGCGATGGTGATTGAAAGACTTCAAGAACCAGATGCAAAACAAGGATTTTTATTTGACGGATATCCTCGTAATATTGTTCAAGCAAAAGCACTGGATGACTTTTTATCTAAACAAGGTGAAAGTATGGACGCCATACTATATATTGATGCAGACATTGAACTCATTACAGAACGTATTGCTGGTCGACGCGTATGTAAATCATGTGGTGCAGTGTATCATATAAATTATAAAAAACCTAAAGTTGATGGAGTTTGTGATCAATGTCAAGGAGTGCTATACCAAAGGAAAGATGATATGGAAGCAACCGTAAGAAGACGCCTACATATTTATCATGACGTGACTGCACCCATCATTGATTACTATAAACATCAACAAGGATTCCATGCGATTGATGGCAGTGGGAATATTGAAGAAACACATCAGAAAGTGATGGATGTGATTAAATGATTACGATAAAATCAAGCCGTGAAATCGCGTTAATGAAAGAAGCAAGTCAGATTTTAGTTAAGGCAAGACAAGCGCTTTTTGAAAAAATCCAACCTGGAATTTCGACAGAAGCGCTTGATCAACATGCCGATAAGATCATCCGAGATTTAGGAGGTATCCCTTCATTTAAAGATTACGAAGGGTATCCAAAATCGATTTGTACATCTGTGAATGAAGTTGTGATCCATGGTATCCCCTCTCAAAAAGTTATTTTAAAAGATGGTGATATTATTAGTATTGATATTGGTGTCAATGTCAAAGGATATCATGCAGATTCAGCATTTACATATGCTGTAGGTAATATATCAAAAGACGCAAAACAACTTTTAGAAATCACAGAAAAAGCATTATATATTGGGATTCAAGAGGCAAAACCTGGTAATTATGTATCTAATATTGGTCATGCAATTGAAAACTTTATTAAGCCTTATGGTTATGGTATTGTTGAAACATTTACAGGACACGGTATCGGAAAAGAATTACACGAAGCACCGCAAGTATTAAATTATGGTCCTAAAAATCAAGGTCCTAAATTGAAACCAGGCATGACAATTTGTATTGAGCCGATGATTAATTTAGGAACAAAAGACGTGAAAGTCTTATCAGATGGTTGGACAGTTGTGACGGAAGATAAAAGCTTAAGTGCACACTTTGAGCATATGATCTTAATCACAGAAGATGGTTGTGAAATCATGACCACACAAAAGGAGTGAATCTATGGCAAAAGATGATGTCATTGAAGTAGAAGCAAAAGTCATCGAAGTATTACCCAACACAAAATTTAAAGTAGAACTTGTTCAAAATGGACATATCGTGATTGCCCATGTATCTGGTAAAATCCGCATCCACAACATACGCATTTTACCTGGTGACAAAGTAACGGTTGAATTGTCACCATACGATCTTACAAGAGGCAGAATCACATATCGTAAAAGATAGAAGGAGGATTCCACATGAAAGTTAGAGCATCCGTTAAAAAAAGAAGTGAAGACGATATTATCGTGAGACGTAAAGGTAAAGTTTACGTCATCAATAAAAAAGTAAAAAGACATAACCAAAGACAAGGTTAATAGGAGGAAACATGGCTAGAATTGCAGGCGTTGATATTCCTCGTGATAAACGTATTGTAGTCGCACTTACATATGTTTATGGCATTGGGTTACCAACATCACAACAAATTCTTAAAGATGCAAATGTCTCTGAAGATACCCGTGTAAAAGCATTATCTGAAGATGAACTTAACCGCATCCGTACAGAAGTTACAAAATTTCAAACTGAAGGGGACTTACGTAGAGAAGTTACTCTTAATATTAAAAGATTAATGGAAATTGGATCATACAGAGGCATGAGACACCGTAGAGGACTTCCTGTTCGTGGACAAAACACACGTAACAATTCAAGAACTCGTAAAGGTAGAAAAGCTGGCTCTGTTGTGAAGAAAAAATAAGGAGGTATGAACCATGGCGAAAAAACGTACAGGAAAAAAACGTGTTAAAAAGAATGTCCCTCATGGAGTCGCGCACATTCATACCACATTTAATAACACGATTGTAATGATTACCGATTTAAATGGTAATGCCGTTACTTGGAGTAGTGCAGGTGCACTCGGATTTAAAGGATCAAGAAAATCAACACCATTTGCTGCACAAATGTCAGCTGAAGCAGCTGCAAAATCAGCATTAGATAATGGCATGATTAAAGTTGATGTAGAAGTTAAAGGTCCAGGTCCAGGGAGAGAAGCAGCAATTCGTTCGCTTCAAGCAGCAGGACTTGAAATCTCGTCCATTAAAGACGTCACACCGGTGCCACATAATGGATGTCGACCACCAAAACGCCCACGTGGTTAATAAGGAGGAAAGACATTGAAAGATTTAAAATTTGAACGTCCAACATCAGTAGAAGAACTTTCTTATGATGGATTTAAAGGTCAATTTGTCATCAAACCACTTGAAAGAGGATATGGACTAACACTCGGGAATGCATTACGCCGTGTGTTATTATCATCATTACCAGGTGCTGCGATTGTCAATGTCAAAATCGAAGGTGTAGAACATGAGTTCTCAACACTTGAAGGTGTTGTAGAAGATGTCATGGGGATCATCTTAAATTTAAAAAAAGTTATTTTTAAAGTAGAATCTGATGATCCAGATTACGAACAAAAAATTGAACTCACTGCAATGGGTGAAGGTGTTGTTACAGCGGCTTCATTTGATTCCATTGATGGTGTCGAAATCATTAATAAGGATCAAGTGATTGCACACTTAGCACCAGAAGGAAAACTCATGATGGAAGTCACAGTCCGTCGTGGTGTTGGGTATGTAAATGCTGAAGCTAATAAAGCATTTAGTTATAATGAAAAAAGTGTGATTGCAATCGATTCAATCTTTACACCAGTAACACGTGTATCTTATGTTGTGGAAAAGACACGTGGTGATATGGATGAACTTACATTAGATATCGAAACGAATGGTGCGATTGAAGCGAAAGAAGGACTCGCACTTGCATCTAAAATGTTAATGGATCATTTAGAAGTCATCGTTGAAATTAGTGAAAAAGCACAATCTCAACAATTCATTTTTGAACAAGTAGAAGAACCAATCAATAAGAAGTTAGAAATGAAAATTGAACAACTTGATTTATCTGTACGTTTATTTAATGCACTCAAACGATCAGGTATTTATACAGTTGCTCAAATATTGAAACTCACTGAAGAAGATGTCATGCGTTTAAGAAGCTTAGGCCGTAAATCATTTAAAGAATTAAAAGATAAATTACATGAACACGGTTTAGAGTTTGAAAATGCAATTGGAAAAGGCTTCTCATCTTTAGGTGACACAGAAAAGGAGTAAATCATGGCATATTCTAAATTAGGTCGTAACTCTGATCAACGTAAAGCATTATTACGTGATCTTGTCACAGACATTATTATTCATGAACGCATTACAACTACAGAATCTAAAGCTTTTGAACTTCAAAAACTTGCAGATTCAATGGTCACTTTAGCGAAAAAAGGAACACTTGCTTCACGTCGTCAAGCGGCTGAAACCGTACGTCCTGAACTTGTTAAAGAAGGTCAAACAGCACTTCAAAAATTATTTGCTGAACTTGCACCTCGTTACGAATCTCGTCAAGGTGGATACACACGTATCATTAAAACTGTCCCACGTCGTGGAGATGGTGCACCGATGGCAATTATTGAGTTTGTATAAAAGTATAAGAGACAAGCAGACGCTTGTCTTTTTTTACATAAGGAAATAATGATGAAAAAACTATTTTTAATAACAATCAGTATGATCACACTTGTGACATTATCTTCGTGTATTATCGAAACGCCACCAACAACCACAATCAAAGAAATTGATTATACCATTGAAAGATACTTACAGACAGTGGATGGCACATCGTATGAAATCGATGCAATAACTGTTGAAAAAGATCCACTTGGAACATTTAAAACAATTTTGATAGAGTATGATGGATTTTATCTTAATGAAGAGATTTCCAATCATATATTTGTTGTTGATGAGTTCTTAGAAGTTGTTAAATTGTACTATGATAGACTTCCTTATCAAATTTCATTTTATTTATCTTCTGGGCTTTATGAAACGCAAACATTTTTGTTTGGTCAAGATGTTATTTTTCCTAACCTATCTCAAGTTATTGGATGGAAAAATCGTATGGATGAAGTCGTTAATGGTGTACAGATTGTATCGCGTGATGATCGTTTTTATGCAATAGAAGAAGATCAAACTGCAATCAATTTTGAAGGATATTATGCATTGTTAAATGATGTTGAAATGGCCTTATGGTATGAAACGTTGCAAGAGATAATACAATCCTATACGTACGTTTCATATGGTGATGCAAGAGATATTTTGCAAGATAGTGATGAAGATCCAAATGATCAAGACAATGTCTTACTCATTTATAATCGTGATTCGGTATTAAGTACTTGGGATGCAGGCGTCACTTGGAATAGAGAGCATGTCTGGCCAAGATCAAAACTACCAAATTCAACTGCAGAAGCAGACTTGCATTTATTAAGAGCATCGGATCCTGTATTGAATTCAACGAGAGGTAATTTATCTTTTGTAGATGGATCTGGTGAAGCGAGAATCATAGGCTCTGGATGGTTTCCTGGGGAAGAAGATCGTGGTGATATCGCAAGAATTGTTTTTTATGTTTTGATGATGTGGGAGACAAACATCAATCTCATTGGTAATTTAGATACTTTTTTAAAATGGCACGAAGAAGACCCAGTCGATGATTTTGAAAGACAACGTAATCAAGTCATTTATGCATATCAACGTAATCGAAATCCATTTATTGATTATCCAGAACTCGTATCGATATTTTATCCAACGACACCTCAAAATATTACATTTGTATTTAATACAATCACATCAATTTCATATAGAGAAAAGCATGCACAATATCATGTGCATGCTTTTTTATAAATAGCGTTTAATGATGCCAATAGGTTGTGCACCAGGAAGTAAATGATAATCGGAGGTTGATTTGTAAATCATCACAGAAGGTGTGGAGAGCACTTTAAATGCATTTCCGATGTCTTGATGATCAGCTAAGTTCACTTTTAAGATGTTAATGGAAGGGTCTTGCATATCTAATTTTTGTAATGTGAAATGATACATGGAACACGTCCCACACCACGGTGCATGAAACACAACAACTACAGGTTTTTCTTTCGCAAATTCATTCATTTCGTCGATCGTTTCTATATCTTTAATCATATATAAATCTCCTTTAAATAGGCTTTACTATGATATAATAACATTAGTTATGAAGGAGTTTCAATGATTCAAGTTAAAAATATGACATTTTCATATAATGGTCAAGATGAGGCAATCAAAAATGTCTCTTTTTCTATTGAAAAAGGACATTTTGTTTCTATTGTTGGGCATAATGGTAGTGGTAAATCAACACTCGCTAAATTATTGGTTGGCTTATTAAAACCGACTAGTGGATCACTTTCCATTGATGACTTAGATTACCAAGATCATAACATGGTTGATATAAGAAAAAAAGTTGGGATTGTATTTCAAAATCCAGACAATCAATTCGTCGGCGTGACAGTTCGTCATGATATTGCTTTTGGATTAGAAAATCAACAATTAGAACCTTCAATTATGGAAGAGAAAGTACATTATTATGCATCACTCGTTGGTATGGAGAATTTCTTAGAAAAAGAACCACATCAATTATCAGGTGGTCAAAAACAACGTGTTGCAATTGCATCAGCGTTAGCGATGGAACAAGAAATCATTATTTTTGATGAAGCAACATCCATGTTAGACCCTAAAGGTGTAAAAGATATGATGGAAACCATCATTAATATACATAAACAATTTAAAAAAACCATCATTATGATTACCCATGATTTAAGGCAAGCAGGCTATACGGATGACATGCTTATTATGAAAGATGGTACTTTAATTGCACAAGGAACCCCGTCAACATTATTTCAAGATGTTAAGTTGTTAAGGTCCACGCAGCTCTTACTTCCTTTTGAATTAGAACTATATGAAAAAGCGAAAGAATTAAATATGAATGAAAAGGTTATTCATGCACTATGGGCATACAATTCAAAGACGTAACCTTTCGTTATAAGGGATTTAAAACTTCATATAAAGCACTTGATATGATCAATTTGGATATTGCCCCTAAAGGTGAAATCATAGGTATATGTGGCCATACTGGTAGCGGGAAATCTACGCTTGTACAACACATGAATGGGTTGCTTCAGGCAGATGAAGGCACTGTATCTGTATTTGATATCCAACTACCAAATAAGAAGAAAATCAAGCTCAATACACTTAGAAGACGCGTTGGTCTTGTTTTTCAATTTCCAGAATACCAATTATTTGAAGAAACGATTTTAAAGGATGTTATGTTTGGTCCTAAAAACTTAAAGATGAATCATGCATCGATTGAATCTATTTCTAAATCGTCATTAAAAGCTGTTGGTATAGATGCATCGTTATTTGATCAATCCCCATTTAGAATCAGTGGAGGACAAATGCGTCGTGTTGCAATTGCCGGAGTATTGGCAATGCAACCCGATATTCTAGTCCTTGATGAACCAACGAGAGGATTGGATCCTGTTGGACAAAAGGAACTCATGGAATTGCTATATGATATACATAAATCACAGCAAAAGACGCTTTTAATTATTTCACATGACATGGATATATTAGGCGCTTATGCCAATAGAATCATTGTGATGAATGAGGGTGAAAAGATGTTTGATGGGGATAAAGATCGTTTATTTAGTCATCCTAAATTCGATCAAATGAACTTAGATTATCCATCCTCAATAAAAGTCATGAAACATCTTCATAAAGAGATTTCCTTGCCATATAAATTACTATACACAATGGATGAAGTCATTTCTCATTTAAAGGAGCATATCCATGAATAACATGACGATTGGGCAATACATCCCTGGAAATTCATGGCTACATCAATTAGATCCTCGTATTAAAATGATGTCATTAATCATGCTTTTAATCAGTATATTTTTAATTCCAATTCAGGGAAATCAAGTGGATTTATACATGTTGGCAGGATATTTATTGTTGACGATACTGCTTATCATGTCTTCTCAAATTCCAATTTTGAAAGTGCTTCAAGGATTACGTCCGATATTATTTTTATTAACGTTTACAGTTTTAATTCAAATACTTATTGTGATGCCAAATGAAAAAGTTGCATTGACGCAACCCGTTACTTTTTATTTATCTTGGTCATCCATAAGTGCACTTTTTGTTTGGTTTATATTTTATCAATGGTCAAAAAAATGGGTTCGATTTAAGACATTGTACTTTTTATTCAGTGTCATCATGGTTTTCTTTCTTCAATATATACTTCCTTTTGGAAATGTTTTTGATTATGAGGTTATTTTGTATGAAGAAACTGTGTTAAGAGCGTTATTTATATTTTTTAGAATCGTCATCATCATTATGTTAACGTCACTCTTAACATTTACAACAATGACAACAGATATTAATGATGGATTAGAAGGTATTCTATTGCCATTAAAGTGGATGAAAGTTCCGGTAGATGTTCTTGCGATGATGGTTTCACTCACGTTACGATACATTCCAACACTACTTATTGAAACAGATAAAATCATGAAAGCACAAGCTTCAAGAGGTGTTGATTTTAAAGAAGCAAGTTTAAAAGAAAAAGTCACACAAGTTATTTCGCTTTTAATTCCGGTCTTTGTTATTTCCTTTAAACGTGCAGAAGATCTCGCCAACGCAATGGAAGTAAGGGGTTATGTCATCGGCCAAAAACGTACAAAAATTGATGTTTTAAAAATCAAATATACAGATTTTATCTCTCTTTTTATGGTCATTTTGATTATGTCTCTTACGATTTATCAGGTGTTTTTTACATGAGATATTTGATGTATTGCAGTTATGATGGATCGAATTATTATGGATTTCAATCTCAAAAAAATGCACTTGGGATACAAGAAGTCATAGAAAAAGCTATCAAAAATATGACGCAACAACAAGTAGATATCCATGCTGCAGGTAGAACCGATAAAGGTGTACATGCATATATGCAAGCATTTCATGTTGATTTAACAGGTAGTTTTGAATTGTCAAAGATGAAAGCTGCACTCAATAGAAGGTTGCCGGAAGATATTAGAATGACACATGTTAAAATCGTGAAAGATACATTTCATGCAAGACATGATGCAAAAGCAAAAAAGTATGTGTATAAATTATCCAAAAAACCATTAACTGTATTTCAATCTAAATATTTTACATATGTTCGTGATTTAGATTATGATGTCATGAAACTTGCTTCAAGTGCATTTGTTGGTACCCATGATTTTTTAGGTTTTTGTCAAAGAGTTGAAGGAAAACCAACCATTAAAACAATTTATCAAGTAAACATTACTGAAACTTCATCAACCATTCACTTTGAATTTTTTGGAAACAGTTTTTTAAAATATATGGTGCGCTCGATGATGGGAACACTGATTGAAATTGGACAATATAAAAAAGATTTGTCTGTCATTAAAGATAATTTGAATCACCCCAATCGAAAATTAGCTGGTAAAACTGCACCTGCAAAAGGTCTATATTTGAAGAAAATTTACTATAAAAAAGTGATATAATAACACAAAGGAGTACCCATGTTTATAACATTTGAAGGTGGAGAAGGTTCTGGAAAAACAACCATCATTGAACGCATCGCCTCACACTTCAAAAATTCATATAAAGTCATTATTTCAAGAGAACCTGGGGGCTCTTTTATTGCTGAATCCATTAGAGATCTTGTTTTAGATCCAAAGCATAAAGGGATGTCATTTCAAACAGAAGCACTTCTTTATGCAGCATCACGTGCACAACATTTAGATGATATTTTAATTCCGGCAATGGATACTCATGATCTTGTATTGTGTGATCGTTATATCGATTCTTCTTTTGCTTATCAAGGACTTGCAAGAGGGTTAGGACTAGCTTATATTGAAAAAATTAATGATTATGCATTAAATCACTTACCCGTAAAAACCTTTTATATCGATGTTTCTCCAGAAGTAGGCCTTTCTAGAATTAAAGATCGCCAAAAATTTGATCGACTTGATCAAGAAAATTTGAGTTTTCATCACTTAGTAAGACAAGCCTATTTAACAATTGCTGATGTATATAAAGATCGCATTGTTGTGATAGATGGGCATCAATCTATTGATGCTATCACAAATCAAATCCTTGATGAAATTGAAAGACAATTACATGACACCAAATGAAATCATTCAAAAAAGTATTCTAGAACATCGATTATCTCATCTTTATTTAATTACTGGTAGTAAAGGTCAGTATCGAGATCAAAAGATACTTGAAGTCGTGCAAACATTGTCAGAAGATACTTCTAGTGACAAGGCTGCCCTTATTGAAAAACAAAAAGTTACATGGATTGAATCAGAAACACAAGTCATTAAAAAACAACAAATTCAGGACTTATTTAAAGAGTTTTCAAAAACCTCCCTTCAAAACCAACGTAAAATTTATGTGATTGAAGATGCTGAAAAATTAAACACCACGTCTGCAAATACATTATTAAAATTTCTTGAAGAACCTGATTCAAAGACATCTGTTGGTATTTTAGTCACGGATAATCAATATGCGCTTTTAGATACAATCATTTCACGTGCCCATATTTTAAAAATAGCTGAACCAACCATTAAAGAAAAAAAGACAATGTTTAAATCAACAACATTGACCCCTTTTGAAATAGAAGTATTTGCATTGTTGTTTCAAAACGTTGAAGAGGCAACAAATGCATCCTCTCATATCAAAGAACTCTTGGTACTCTTTGAATATATGCTTGATCAGTATCAAACAAAAAATTTTGACTTTGAGTTATATGAATTAAGTGGCTGTCTAAATGATAAAGAGACATTAATACAGTTTGTACAATTATGTCTTCGATTTTTAATTGATTTACGAACAGATCCACAACATATTCATTTTAATTCTAAACAAGATGTCATCAAGCATATATCCGATCATATCGATATGTTGGTGTTAGATGAATCTATTTCAGCTCTGAAAGATATTTTAAAACAAATGCGTTATTTTGTTTCTAATGAATTACAAAAAAGACATGTATTACACATCATCAAATCATTATTTGATTTCGTGTAATTGCATGCGTATATATATGAGATGAAGTATGGATACTAGAGTATTACATGGGACACCATATTATGTTAGTGTACAAAAACACCATGCATACAGTTTAGATACGATTTTACTTGCATATTTTGCATCAAGTAGAATTCAGTCTGCTTCAAAGATTGTTGATTTGGGTACTGGTAATGGTGTATTGATGTTATATATGTCACTTTATACAGAGGCAAAGATAACAGGATATGATATTACACGATCACTTGTTGAAATAGCAAATGAGAATATTAAACGAAATCATTTAGAACAAAAAATTAACGTGATACAACAAGATATTAAAACAATTGAATCATTAGAGTGTGATTGTATCATTTCAAACCCCCCTTATTTTAAATATCAAAAAGAGACAAACATCTCAAAAATTGCATCACGATCAATTGCAAGATTTGAGATTGAAATGACGATAGAAGACATATTTAGAATTGCTAAATCAAGTTTAAAAACGAAACAATCCCTCATCATGATACATAGAAGTGAACGACTTGATGAGTTCATCTTGGTCGCAAACAAGTACCACATGCAACTTAAAGAAATTCGATATGTGCACGCATACAAAGATAAACCTTCAGAAGTTGTGTTATTACACTTTATAAAAAATGCAAAACAAGAATTAAAAGTACTTCCACCACTTATTTTATATGATGCACCTCATGTATTTTCTTCAGAATTACAAAAAATTTATCAAGGAGATTTCCATGTTACTTAGTACATTGTCAAGAAAAGAAAAATTAAAATTTTTGGATTTAGCACTCCATATGGTACTTGTAGATGGCGCACCATCTACACAAGAGCAACGTATTTTAAATATGATGCTGGCAGAAGTTGGTGAAAATATTATTGATGAATATGAATTTGTCAAAAGTGATGCCTTAGAAGATACTATCCAATTTTTTGACGTATTAGATGAAACCACACAACGTATTGTGTATTTAAATCTCATTAGAATTACATTATTAGAAAACGTCAATAATACAGCAGAGCATGAGTTTTTAGAAACCATACGCATGCGATTTCATATCAAAGATGATATGAAACATGAACTCATTCAGTATGTATATCAAGAAAAAGATTTAAGAGCAAATATTCAGAAACTGATAAAACATCCATGGAAAAAATAGAACCAAAAAGTATTTATATTGTCTCAACACCTATTGGCAATTTAGAAGATATCTCATTTCGAGCAATACACATATTAAAACACGTCAATTTCATTTTGTGTGAGGATACAAGGGTTTCTAAGACCCTTTTTCGTTATTATGACATCCAAACGCCATATCAAAGTTATCACGAACATACTCCGCAAAATGAAACACAGCAAATCATTGAAAAAATCATATCAGGTCAATCAGTTGCTATCATATCAGATGCTGGGACACCATTGATTTCTGATCCTGGATATGAGCTTATTCAACTTGCATCAGAATATGATATTCGACTCATTCCAATTGGAGGAGCGAGTGCTGTTTTAAACGCACTCGTTGCGAGTAAACTACCACCATACCCGTTTTATTTTGGCGGTTTTTTTCCTAAAAAAGAATCAAAACAACAAGAACTACTTATGCACATAAAATTTTTGGAATCTACGATTGTTTTTTATGAAGCACCTACACGCATAAAAAAATCACTTAACAAGATGTATCAAATCTTAGGGGCAAGAAAATTAACGTTGGCAAGAGAACTCACGAAAAAGTTTGAAACATTTTATTATGGTGATTTAGAAGATATCGAAGCGATGCATATACAAGAAAAAGGGGAATATGTTATACTAATTCATGGTATAAAATATGATGAAAAACCACTTGATCAACAGGTTTTTCACCAATATGAAACATTGTTAAAAGAAGGCTTCAATAAAAATGAAGCAATGAAAAAGATTGCAACAGACTATAAGCAATCTAAAAACACAGTATATGCCTTTTTAAAGACAAAAGGAGATCGACATGCAAAATAAAAAACCATATTATATTTCAACTGCGATTGCATATGCTTCCGCAATTCCACATATTGGGAACGTTTATGAAGCTATTTTAGCCGATGCGATTGCAAGATTTAAACGATTAGATGGATATGACGTTTATTTTCAAACAGGTACCGATGAACATGGACTTAAGATAGAAACAAAAGCAAAAGCACAGGACATGGATCCACAAACATATGTGAATCAGATTCGTGATGAAATCAAGCGTATTTATTCTCTTGTCGATATTTCTTATGACAAGTTTGTTAAAACAACGGATGATATGCATAAAAAGTCAGTACAAAAAATATTTGATAAATTGTTAGAACAAGACGATATTTATTTAGGAACATATCAAGGATGGTATTCAGTTTCTGAAGAATCCTATGTCCAAGAAAAAGACATTGTTGATGGAAAAGGGCCTCAAGGAGACACACTTATATGGACTGAAGAAGAAGTGTACTTTTTTAGAATGTCTAAATATCAAGATCAACTTTTAAAGCATATACAAGATCATCCAACATTTATTTCTCCAGAATCTAGAAAGAATGAAATGATCCAAAATTTCTTATCTGAGCCATTACCTGACTTATCTATCTCAAGAACATCATTTAAATGGGGGATTCCTGTATTAAATAATCCTGACCACGTCATATATGTATGGATGGATGCCTTATCCAATTATATTACTGGATTGGGGTATCACCCTGATACATCTTCAAAAGAAATGGATATATTTTGGCCAGCAGATGTCCATTTAATTGGGAAGGATATCTTAAGATTTCATACCATTTATTGGCCAATCTTCTTAATGGCATTAGGACTACCACTACCAAAACAAGTATTTGGGCATCCTTGGATATTAGTCAATAAAGGGAAAATGAGTAAATCTGTTGGAAATGTGATGTATGTGGATGAACTCCTCTCATATTTTAAAAAAGATGTCATTCGTTATTATGTGTTACATGAAATACCTTATGCACAAGATGGAAATATGACATATGAACTCATCATTGAAAGAAATAATTCTGATTTAGCCAATACCATTGGGAATTTAGTAAATCGAAGCATTGGTATGGCTATGAAGTATCGAGATGGTCGTATTTCATATCAACCATCTACTTTAGAATCTTCAGATGCATTAAAAGATAGTGCAGTTGGTGCACTTAGTAAAATACGCTTACTCATGGATGATTTGAAAGTAGCTGATGCGCTTGAAGTTGTTGTTGAATTAGCAAGACAAGCAAATAAATATATCGATCTAACGGAACCATTTAAAGTATTTAAAGAAGATCCACAATCAAATATTATTGATGAAATTTTATACCATTTGATTGAAACATCAAGATTTATTGCTGTTTTATTAACGCCTTTCATACCGGATACATCACAACGTATTTTAGAATTGATTCAAGCAACAAAAAATACATTTGATTCATTACAATCATTTGATGGCACACAAAGCATTCAACTAACAAAACCAGAAGTATTGTTTGAAAGATTTGATTTTGACAAAAAATTAGAGGAGATTATTGGATAATCTATGAAACAAGATTCCTTTGTTTGGAATTTAGAATTTAAACGTATTTTTGCTGTCATATTTTTCACTTTTGTCTATGCAGTCGGTGTTTTATGGTTTATTGAAGCATCTGTTGTACCCATGTATACTGGTGGTGTATTAGGAATTGCACAGCTTTTTAGAGATACATTATTTGTCGTTTTTGATCAAACGACAGGGATTGCGTTTTTAGCAACGGTGAATATGATATTGAATATTCCAATACTCATTTTAGGGTGGAAAGGCGTATCACCTCGTTTTACGATTCACACACGTATCTCCAT
>JAYOFY010000002.1:0-2459 GCA_038117465.1 Acholeplasmataceae bacterium | reverse complement strand
TCACTCATTATTTTTATCACTCATTCCAAGAGTAGACTTTGGACTTAGTGAACAAGTACATGTATTTGCTGCTTCTACACTTGGTGGATTACTTATTGGTATTGGAGCAGGAGGTGCACTTAGATATGGTGCTTCTACAGGGGGTATTGATATCATTGCACAATATGTGTCTTTGAAATCTGGTAAATCTGTGGGGTTTATTTCGCTTGTCGTGAATATCGTTGTTGCGATATTAGGTGCATTTATTATTGGCGGTCAAGTTGGTCCAAGTGGTGTGACAGTTGCAGGTGGTATTATTGTGTCGTATACCATTGTTCGCATTATTGCATCCACCATTGGTTTAGATTTAATCCATACTTCATATCAACATATTTCTGTACAAGTTATTAGTAATCAACATGAAGCAATTGCAGAACAAATCATACATACAATCAGACGTGGTGTAACATATTTAGAGGCACAAGGAGCGTATTCAAAATCAAATAAAATGATGATTTATGTGATCATCTCTAGATATGAATTTGAAACCTTATTCAAATTAATTCAACAAATTGATCCGAAGGCATTTATTGTCACAACACCTGTGAGATCTGTATACGGAAATTTCTTAAGAAAAACCATGACTTAACATGGTTTTTTTGTTGACTTTTGTGCTTTGTTATAGTAAGATTTAAAAGGTACAAGTTTTATCCACAATAGCCCTTATAAAAATATAAGGAGAAAAATATGAACACATATATGGCTAAAAATGAAACCATTGAACACCAATGGTTTGTCGTTGATGCTACTGATAAGACCTTAGGACGCCTTGCAACAGTAGTTGCTTCTGTCTTAAAAGGTAAACATAAACCTACCTACACTCCTCATGTAGATACAGGTGATTATGTCATCATCATCAATGCAGAAAAGATTCAATTAACTGGAAAAAAATGGGATCAAAAACTTTATTATAAACACAGTGGTTATAGTGGAGGATTAACATCGCGCACTGCAAGAGAAACGATGGATAAGTTCCCAACACGTATGGTTGAGAAAGCAGTACAAGGTATGCTACCTCATACAAAATTAGGACGCGCGCAAGCGAAAAAATTATTTGTGTATGCTGGAAGTGAACATAAACATTCTGCACAACAACCAAAGGAATTAGAGGTATAACATGTCAGATAATCAATTTTTAGGCACAGGTCGTCGCAAAAGCAGTGTTGCACGTGTCATCTTGACGAGCGGTAAAGGCGCATTCGTCATTAACGGTCGTCCATTTGAAGAATATATTCCTTCTGCTGCAACGCGTTTAGATGTCACCCAACCACTTGTCTTAACGGAATCTGAAGGAAAATACGATATCACGGTCAATGTATTCGGTGGTGGTCTTACAGGTCAAGCAGGTGCAATTCGATTAGGAATTACGCGTGCATTACTTGAAATCAACCCTGAATTACGTGCAACATTAAAACCAGCAGGACTTATCACACGTGATCCACGTGCGAAAGAACGTAAAAAATATGGTTTGAAAAAAGCACGTCGTGCACCACAATTCTCAAAACGTTAATGCATAGAGAGGACCTAGTGTCCTCTTTATTTTACTAAGAGGGTCTATGAAAATTGCTGTTGTTGGTTATTCTGCGAGTGGAAAGTCGACATTTTCAAAAAAACTTTCAGCGCATTATAATATTCCAGTACTCCATATTGATACGATATACTTTAATGAAAATATGACCATCAATGATCGAACAGTCACAGAGGGTCGTATTTTTGATATGATGAAAAAAGATCAATGGATCATTGATGGTACCTATCGATATTTAGCACAAAACAGATTAGAACAAGCAGATCACATCTTTTTATTTAATTTTGGTAGATGGACATGCTTTTTTGGTTTACTTAGACGTTATTTTAAATATAGAAAGAAACAACGTGATACAATGGCATTAGGGAATCCTGAACGTATTGATCCATCCTTTGTTAAGTGGATTTTATGGGATGGAAGAAAAAAAGATACAAAACAATTATTTAAATACTATATAGAAACTTATCAACAAAAAATCACAATTTTTAAAAAAAGAAATGATGTTAAGAAGTACTTACAATCGATCGATTACCAAGGTCCGCTTGGTTATACGGGGTAAAACATGCAAAAGGTTAGAGTAAGATATGCACCAAGTCCAACTGGATTGTTGCATATTGGAAACGCAAGAAGTGCATTATTTAACTATTTATACGCCAAACACTATGATGGTGATTTTATTGTTAGAATAGAAGATACTGATATTAACAGAAATGTAGAAGGTGGCGAACAATCACAATTAGAACTTCTTGAGTGGCTTGGTATCGATATTGATGAATCTCCGATTCATGGCGGTGCTTACGGTCCTTACCGTCAACTTGAAAGACTTGATTTGTACACACAATATGCAACGCAATTACTTAGTGATGGTATGGCATATAAAGAAGAAAATGGT
>JAYOFY010000001.1:9383-58011 GCA_038117465.1 Acholeplasmataceae bacterium | reverse complement strand
GTTTATAACAGATTGGCCAAAAGATATTAAAGCGTTTTATATGAGATTAAATGATGACAAAGAAACTGTGGCAGCAATGGATCTTCTTGTTCCTGGTAGTGGTGAACTCATTGGTGGTTCACAAAGAGAAGAAAGATTAGACTACTTAGAGAAGCGCATGAAAGATATGCATGTACCACTTGAGGCCTTTGATTGGTACTTAGATTTAAGAAAGTATGGCGGTACCATTCACAGTGGATTTGGTATGGGATTTGAAAGACTTATTATGTATCTCACAGGTGTTGAAAATATACGAGATGTTTTGCCGTTTCCTAGAACACCCAACAACTGCGAATTTTAACGTAAAATTTACAAAAAAATTAAGAATTTCTTTTGATTAAAGTTTGATTTGATATATAATGGAGTTGCGAGGAATTTTAAATTGAAAAGTGTGTACAATTTTAAAAAAACTTCAACAACGAAAACTACTTGGCAATTTTTTAATATTAAATTGATTTAAATATTTTTTAGAGCGCATAACAAAATGTTAAGTGCTCTTTATTTTTTTAAAAAAATGGAGATAAAACATGCAAACAACACATAAAAGTTTATCGATTAAATTAGAAAACCTACACAAAGATTTTGTTGATAAAAAAACAGGTAAAATTACACATGCGGTCTATGATTTTGACGTTGAAATCCCATCAGGAAAACTTGTTGGACTTCTAGGTCCTTCTGGTTGTGGAAAATCAACAACACTTTACATGATTGCAGGATTATTAGCACCTACAAAAGGTAAGATCTTTTTCGGTGAAACTGAAGTGACAGAGCTTGATGCTGAAAAAAGAGGCATTGGTCTTGTGTTTCAAAACTACGCATTGTATCCACATATGACCGTAAGAAAAAACATTCTGTTTCCTTTAGAAAATATGAATTTAAGAAAAGTGTCTATTGAAAAAGCTTACAGAGAAGCGTTTTTCATTGAATCTCCTGAAGAGGCAAAGCGCTACTTTGATTTTGTAGACGCACTAGAAAGTCTTCAAAACAAATATAAACGATTAGACAACGATGCATCCAATGAGATTAATAATGCCATTCAAAGTTTAAAAGTAGAATATAAGCAAGATAAAACACTAAAGGATGCGAATAAAGAAAAAATAAACGCACTTAAATTAGAACTGAAAAACAAACGCGAAGAACTTTCTGACCAATATGAAAAAGAACGTTCAGAAATTGTTCAAGAAGATGTTAAAACACTCTTTTCTAACTTAAAAAAGACATATTTAGAAAAAGAAAAAGTATATAAAGAATCGTTAAAAACGAACCCTAATGCAGTTGCTCCCGAAAGTGTAGCAGGGGTTTTAAAAGCGAAAAAAACAAATTATAAAGCACAAATGGAAGCAAGTATGCTAGAAATGGCGCAACTTGTTGGGATTGAAGATCAACTTGATAAAAAACCAGCACAACTTTCTGGTGGACAACAACAACGTGTTGCAATTGCAAGAGCGCTTGTGAAAAAACCACAAGTGTTGCTTTTAGACGAACCACTATCTAATTTAGATGCGCGTTTGCGACTACAAACAAGAGAAGAAATCAAACGTATTCAAAGAGAGACGGGCATTACTACGATTTTTGTTACACACGATCAAGAAGAGGCAATGTCAATTTCAGATGAGATTGTGCTTATGAATTTTGGTGAAGAACAACAAAAAGGTCAACCTCAAGCAGTTTATGACCAACCAGCTAATTTATTTTCAGCTAAATTCTTAGGAACGCCGCCTATTGGCCTTTACCAAGCAAAACTTAAAAAAGGACAAGTGCTCATTGATGATCAAGTTGTATTTGAATCTTCTAAACTTGCGAAAGAAAAAGATACAAATGTCATTCTTGGTGTGAGACCAGAAGGGTATATTTTAGATAAAAACGGCCCTCTAACGGTTGATGCACAATTTGTTGAAACCATCGGTCGTGATTTTGCACTTGTGTCTTCACACAAAGCATCTACTGCACCAACATTTAGAATCATATTAAATGATGATGTGAATGTAAAAGATTTAAAAGGAAAGGTATCTTTTAAATTAAAAGAAAACAAAACTTTCGTGTTTGATGAAGCAGAAGGTAGGAGAATTGCTTAATGTTAGAAAACAAAATTGACAGGAAAGCGTGGTTTTATCTTGCGTTTCCGTTACTTTTACTAACGATATTTACCTTTTATCCGCTAGTAAAAACGATTTTAATTTCAATCTTTTCTCAATATAACCCTATGACCGATACATTCGGGTCGTATTTAGACTTAGCCGCATATGGCGCAATTTTTAATGATCCGTATTTTATTACCGCTATCGGTAACACGATGATTTTAGTATTTATTTCTGTACCAATATCAACTGGGTTAGCGTTATTAATTGCAGTAGCGTTGAATTCGATCAAACCACTTCAAAAAATATTTCAAACCATTTTCTTTTTACCCTATGTAACAAACGGCCTTGCCATTGGGATGGTTTTTAGCGTTATGTTTTCTCACCCGCTTACAGAAGGATTAATGGCAGAAGGGTTAATTAATACACTCTTTGGCATCAGTAGAGACTGGGTAGGTGTGACTGCAGAACGTTCTAGTTGGATGTTTGTTGTTCTAATTTATTCGATATGGAACGGGTTACCATTTAAAATTTTAGTATTTATAGGCGGTCTTCAAAATATATCAAAACAATATTATGATGCAGCAAAAATTGATTCCACACCAAAAAGAAGAATTTTAAGACACATCACCATTCCACTACTATCTCCACTCATAAGTTATATTTTAATTACATCGTTTATTGGTGCTTTTAAAGCATACGAGAGTGTACTTGCAGTTGCAGGAACAACAGGAAGATTATTAGATAGAAACCGTTGGACCGCTGTTGCCTACGTGTACGACAAAATTGGGAACGTAGGGTTGGATGGTAACTTTATATCGTATTATTCAAGAGGTGCTGCTTCTGCAGTGATTCTATTTATCATTATTCTTATCTTCACATTTATTAATTTAAATGTATCTAAAAAACGGGTTCACTACTAAGGAGATTATGATGATA
The DNA here is from genome assembly GCA_038117465.1 of Acholeplasmataceae bacterium. Classification (GTDB taxonomy): domain Bacteria; phylum Bacillota_I; class Bacilli_A; order Acholeplasmatales; family Acholeplasmataceae; genus UBA8290. The sequence continues at coordinate 54,955 of JAYOFY010000001.1, read as the reverse complement.
CAGTACATGAATCCAAACGGTCATTACCGTGAAAACAGAAAATTAAAAGAACAACGCGCACTATTTGTTGTCAACAAATCGATGACATATTTTTTCTTATTTGTTATGGCATTTGTTGTTATTGTGCCATTTTACTGGATGCTTAATGTTTCTTTTCAATCCAGTAACGAAGTTCTTAACTCGTTGAATACAAGTTTGTTTCCAAAACAATTTAGCCCACAAAACTATGTATCCACATTCTTATATTCTTCAGCACAACAAGGTGGTATCACATTTACAAGATACTTAACGAATACACTAGTTGTTGCCGTTTTTTCAACTGTTGGTGGAACATTTTTCTCAATATTGGTTGCTTTTGCACTTGCAAGACTCAACTTTAAAGGAAGAGAACTCATTTTTACGATATTGCTTGCAACGATGATGATTCCGGGCGAAATGTTGATTATTTCTAATTATATTACCGTATCTAGATTGGGATGGGTCAATGATGACGGTGTTGGATCTTATTTGGCGATGATCATCCCGTTCTTTATTTCTATTTTTCATATTTATTTATTAAGACAAACATTTAAACAAATTCCTAATGAACTTTATTATGCAGCCAAAGTAGATGGATGTAAAGACTTTAAGTACTTGAGAACCGTTATGGTTCCAATGGCGAAAAGCTCTATCATTACCATCGTGATATTAAAACTTATGGGTGCCTGGAATGCCTATATCTGGCCAGATATTGTTGCAAACGAAAAATATAAACTTGTAACAACATGGCTTAGATCATCATTTACTGATCAAAATGCTACCGGTGTTGGTAGAGTCTTGATCAACTATCAAATGGCAGCAACTGTGATTGTGACTGTGCCATTATTACTTATGTTTATCTTTTTTAGAAAATACATCATGTCTGGAATTTCTAGAAGTGGTGTAAAAGGATAATATTTAAATTAAAAGGAGAAAGGGAATGAAAAAAATATTTTTATTATTTTTAGCACTCACTGCGGCAGTGTCGCTTGCTGCATGTGGTGGTGAACGTACAGGTACTGAAGCTGCGCGTTTAGTAGAGTGGTATGAGTTATCTGAAGATGCTGATCTTGATACAACACAAAACATCACGATCACATTTTGGCACCGAATGGGTGCACAATCTCAAGCACTTGTTCAAGGTTGGATTGAAGAATTTGAAACAATCTACCCAAATATTACAGTGATTGAAGAAAAAGCGGCAGGTGACTATACAGCGTTGTCTGATAAGATTGCGCTTGCAATTCCAGCAGGAAACCAACCAGATATTGCTGAAAGTTATCCAGATCATATTGCAAGATATGCTGCTGCAAAAGCACCGCTTGCACTCAATAACTTTATCAATAACCCTAATATTGGGTTTACAGAAGAAGAAATTGCCGATTTCTTACCTGGACTATGGGCCGAAGGTCAAAGTTATGATAATGAAGGCACGATTCTATCGTTACCGTTTACAAAATCTTCAGAAGCATTCTTCTACAATGAAACATACTTTGAAGAACACAACTATGAAGTGCCTACAACTTGGGATGAAGTGTTTGCAATTGCTGAAGATATTAAAGCTAGAGAACCAGAATCATTTCCGTTTGGCTATGATTCAGAAGATAACCTTTTTATAACGGGATCTAAGCAATTTAACGCTCCTTATACAGGATACAATGCTGAAACTGGACGCGGAGAAGTTCAATTCAACAATGATTTATCGAAAGATATGGTCCGTTACTTTAAAGATAAAGTAGATAAAGGACTCATGATTACACGTGCACTTAATGGTGATGCATATAATTCAGACTCTATGAAAGTTGCGAACCCTAAAACATATATGTATGTCGGCTCTACAGGTGGTACCCGTTATGCATATGTCGGTATGCCTCAAGATGTATTTGATGCAGGATATCGTGTAGGCGTTGCACCACTTCCTGGATTTACAGCAGAATCACGTTTCCAAATTCAACAAGGACCAAACATTAATTTATTCAAATCTAATGATGAACAACGCATGATTGCTGCATGGTTATTTGCCAAGTTCATGTTACAACCAGAAAAAACAGCTGAATTTAGTATTCCTTCAGGATATGCACCGATTCGCTATTCAGCATATGAAACAGAACTATGGACAAACTATGTTGCTGGTATTAAAGAAAATCCAACAACTATAGATGAAGCGGTTGCAAAACTTGTCAAAGAAGCGATTGAAATTTTCTTAGAAAATGAAGATATTTTCTTTACATCAGCAGTATTTAATCAAAGCTCTAAAACACGTTCAGAAGTTGGTGCACTGCTCGTTAAGATTTTAGCGTATGATGCACTCAATGATGAAGATTTAGATGCTTATATTGATCAACAATATCAAGAATCATTCGATTTTATAACGAATTAATAAAAAAAGAAAAAGGGAGAAATGAATGAAAAAATTACTTTTATTAGTAGCATCATTTGCACTCGTATTTGGTTTAGTTGCGTGTGAAGATACCGAAACGGTAGATCCAGCACAAGCAACACTCCAAGGTGCGTATGATACTTTAAATGGATTAATTTCAGACCCTTCAAACATCACCGGTAACTTTACCGTACCCACATTACTTGTTGGTGGTGTTGAAGCAACATGGTCTTCAGATAATCCTGGGGTTGTCACAGTTGGACAACCAGCAAATAACTTAGCAGTGGTGACTGTAAACCGTCCTGCATTTGGTGAACCGGATGCAGAAGTTACACTAACAGCAACGCTTACGATCGCATCAGAACTCGATGCAACCCAAGAACTTACGCTTTCATGGGATGTTGAGCTTACTGTTAAAGCAAGTGAAGTTGAAGAAGTCACAATTGAAAACATCGCAGACGTACTTGCGTTAAATGATGTGGCATATGATGGTACATATCAAGTATCACTTGAAAACTTAACCATTGTTGGTAAAGGATCTGATTCAGCGTTTGCATATGACGGTTCAGGTATTATCCAAATGTATGGTGGTGATGTATCATCTTTAGAAGTTGGAAAAGTATATGATGTTTCAGGAACAACAGAATGGTATTTTGGTATTTGGGAAATTACCTCTTGGACAGCTGAAGAAGATACAACTGCAACACCAGAAATGCCAACAAAAGAAACAATTACTGACATTGCAGCATATGTTAATGGATTATTAGATGCAGAAGAAGATCAATATGCTTATGGTGACGCATCTAGTGGTGCGTTTGAAACAGTATACGCAACAGTGACTGGTCGTGTTTATGTCATTCCTGGCGATACATCTAACTATAATACGTATTTAATGCCAACGAATTATGATACAACACAAACATGGGTCCCAGGCACTACCGATGACCCAACAGTTGGTTTAATGTTGTATTACAATACGTTTAATATGGCTGAAATTAAAGCATATGATGGAAAAGTTATTACTATTGATATTTTAATTTATACATTTAGATCAAATAATAAAGCATTCGCTTTCTATTATGTAGGTGGTGCAGATGGTATCGTTGCGAGCCTTTCTGATGAAGAAGCGATTGAAGTAGACAGTAATGCATTATCAGTTCCTTTCAATATTTTAGAAGATACAACACTCACATTACCAACAACTGGTACGAACGGCACAACGATTGCATGGACATCTGACAATGAAGCTGTGATTAATCCTACAACAGGTGCTGTTACAGTACCAACAGATGGACAAGTCACCGTAGAACTTACTGCAACTGTTTCGTTAGGATCCGCAACTGCAGTTGTGAAAACATTTACTGTCAAAGTTGGTGTTTCACCAGTGGTTTCAATTTCTGAAGCATTATTAATTGCTGATGGTGAACTTGCTGTAGTTCAAGGATATGTCACAATGAATGTTGATGGAAGCAACTTCTTATTACAAGATGAAACTGGCGCATTAGATTTATATATGCCTGGTGATAGTGATGAAAAAACAGCAATTTTAGCAGCATTAGCAAGCGGTGAACTTGTTGAAGTTGTTGGTGAAAGAGGGGCATTTAGGGGATTAGAACAATTATCTAACATTACAAGTGTTTCAGTTGTTCCAGAACCAGAAATTGAATTCCCTGTTATTGTTGATGTTACTGAACTTTCTGAACTTGAAGGTTTAGTTGCACAACTTGTAAGATTTAGAAACTTAGAAGTCGTAAGTATAGCATATGATTCATATGGAAACTTAGACATTACTGCTACGATGGGTAGCGAAACCGTTGAAATTCGTTGGGATTCAAGAACAGGAGATCCAGCTGGATTCCCTACAGAACTAGAAGCCGGTGATATCATTAATGTTGTTGCAGGTGTTTACTATAGTAATTCACCAAGATTAAGAATTGATTCAGCAGATGATGTTTCAGTACCTCCAATGACGATTGCAAACGCATTACTTGAAGCAGCAGACACTGTGGTTACTGTTGAAGGGTACATCACAATGAATGTTGATGGTAATAACTTCTTCATTCAAGATGGTACTGGTGCAATTGATATTTATGCAGGTGGTGGCGCAAGTCCAACAAAAGATGCATTATTACGTGCATACCATGGACGTTATGCTGTTCAAATTACTGCAGAACGCGGTGCTTACAACGGATTAGAACAATTATCTAGTATTTCAGCAATTGAATTGTTAGATAGCATTGGAACTCCATTCCCTATGCCTACCGTTGTCACAAGTGTTGCTGATTTATCTGATTACATAGCACAACAAATTCGCTTAGAAGGACTTGTTTATGTAAGCCAAGCAACAGATAGTTATGGAAATGTTGATTTTGAATTTACTTTAGGTAGCGAAACCGTTGACATTCGTTGGGACTCAAGAACTGGAGACCCTGTAGGATTCCCACTAACACTAGAAGTTGGCGATGTGGTTGATGCTGTTGTAGGTGTATATTGGTCAAATGGTGCAAGATTAAGAGTGGATGCAGAAGGAGATTTCACGGTTCCTCTAATGACTATTTCTGCAGCACTTTCTGAGGCTGCAGATACAATTGTTACAGTAAGAGGTTTTGTCACAATGAATATTGATGGCAACAATTTCTTGCTACAAGATGATACAGGTGCTGTAGACATTTACTTAGGTAGCGGGGCAAGTGCAGAAAAAGATGCAATTTTAGCTGCATATTTAGGTGGATATGCGATTGAAATTCAAGCAAAACGTGGTGCGTATAACGGATTAGAACAAGTTTCAAACGTCGCGTTTGTTAACATCATATCAGTACCAGGATTTGACTTCCCAACACCGGTAGATGTAACAGCTATGGATGTGACAGATTTAAGTGCATATACAGCACAATTAGTCGAGTTTAAAGAATTAGAAGTCGTAAGCATTGCATATGACAACTACGGTAACCTAGATATTGAAGTAACAAACGGAACCGCAACATTCTTTATTCGTTGGGATTCAAGAACAGGGGATCCGGTAGGATTACCAACTGAACTTGAAGCTGGAGACATTATTAATGTTGTTGCAGGTGCATACTGGTCTAACTCTTTAAGATTACGTATTGCAAGTGCAGATGCGATTGAAAAAGTTGTCATATCTAATTCAACACCAGACCTTTTCATTTCTGAATATGTTGAGGGTTCCTCAAACAATAAAGCCATTGAATTATACAATCCAACAGATGCTGCTTTAGATCTCACTGGATATATGGTCCACATATATTCAAACGGTTCTCCAACGGCCTCAAAATCTTTTGATTTAACAGGTATAACTTTAGGTGCCGGAGAAACTTTTGTCATTGTTACTGATACGTTTGAAGGTACCGGAACATATGATGAAGTACAAGCTTATGCAGATGGAGACGCTGTTGTATTCTTTAATGGCGACGATGCATTGGCAATAACCAAAAATGGTGAAATCATTGATGTATTTGGTATAATTGGAGAAGATCCAGGTTCTAACTGGTCAGTCGGAGATGGTTTTACAAATGAATATACACTTGTTAGAAAACCAGGAGTTACATCCGGTTCAACAGTTTGGGATCCAACAGAATGGATTGTATATCCACAAAATACTTTTGACAACCTAGGTTCACATACTGTATAAGAATATAAATTAGTAAAAAAAAGTATAGAACAACTCTATCCTTTTTTTATTTGTAATATAGGCTAAAAAAACGTATAATAAACATACACAAAAACGAGGAATAAAGATGGGTAAAATCTTTGGAATTACATCATATATATTATTTATTGGTCTTGTTACGTTTATTGTTTCGGGGTATGCAAGAGCGAACCAAACCGTGACGTATTTAGATGATTTAAAAGAAAACATTTATGATGATTCAAAAGACTTGGTATCTGCAACACTTATTGCTAATACACAAGGAGAATACCACATTTATATTCAAGAATCACCATTAATCACGCATTCAGTCAATCATTCAAATGTGAGCTATGATTTAGAAATATATTCTGTTTTATTATACAAAAATAGTTCTGATTATAAATATGAACTTGTTTTTATTGTCACACAATATGAAAACACAGATGAGACTGCATTCGTTGATGAAGACGCACTTTCTTTAAACATTGAGATTACATTTGAAACCACGCCAGAAGGATTTACTCAAAGTGTGTTCAATGAATCATTAATTCAACTATATGATGATAGTATGCACATGTATGCACTTGATCAACGATACGTTGTAGATAATAAAGCAAGGGTTCAACGTATCGCTATTTCTTATCCAACAACCATCGATGATGTGGTAACAACGACCATGATACATGAAGATGTTTTTGTAGATAAAAATCTAGAGATTCCTCCAAATAATGTTGCGGATTTATCTATAGTCAACATAGAAAGACTTCAATTACCTAATGTATCAGATAGGGCGTCTTTATATAGCAATGATTTCATTATAGAGGCATTTTCAGACTATACCTATATGACATATCTATATATCGGGATTGAAATAATCATTGTTATACCCATCACATACTTCATATTTTTTCACAAAAACATGCAACGTATACGCAAAGTAAAAAAGGAGCAATCATGAAAAAAGTCATTACAATGTTTATCATATTCGTGAGTCTTATCACGATTCAAGCCTGTCAAACAGAAACCCCTAATTTGGTTATTTCTAAAGTATTTGATGCAACATCTATGTCTAATAATGCCATAGAACTATATAATCCAACTAATGAAGCAATTTCTCTTGATGATGTCGAAATAAGAATTTATAATAATGGATCAACAACAGAGGGTGGCGATCACGCGATGACACTTAATGGCATAATAGAACCAGCGAATTATTATGTTATTTCTGGAAACAATGCAACAGAATCGTTGTTATTAGAAAACACTGATTTCTCATTTGATAGCAACCTACCGTTTAATGGGAATGATGTCATTGAACTATTTTATAACAATCAAAAAATAGATCAATTTGGATTATTAGGGTATGATATAAATTTCTCTGTAGATCTGACAATGATACGTCTAGGCTACAAGGAAGACTATGTTGCATCATTAGAATATGATCAATATAATTTCATTGCCTATTTGCCAGATATGTTTAACTATCTTAAAAACGATGATCATGACATCAAAACATTAGAACAGCTATATCAAGGACCACAGTTAGAACAAAGATATTTAGACATGCCATATGTTGACCCCAATAATGATGAATTAGGATTCGGTGGTGCAGTCATTGTGAATAATACGGGGGTTGCAGACGGGGATACGGCATATTTTCAAGCAATGAACGGGTATCCAGGTGGCTCGATGAGATATTTTTATCTTAACACACCAGAAGTTGATGGTGCGAATGTTTCAGCAGAGCCTTGGGGATATGTTGCAAGTAAATATAATAAAGAATATTTACTCAATGATCCAACAACCAAAACCATTCGCGTTCAATCGATTCCAGGGAATAGTCTTCAGGAAGGATATGGCAGAAACTTAGGACTTGTTTGGGTGAATGGCGCACTGTCACAATTTTGGATTGTTGCAGAAGGTCTATCTGAAGATGTAGGATCTCAATATCAAAGCTATGATTATTTGCTTACATATAAAAATGTTCCCTATTTAACATTTTTAAGATTTGCTCAGCATCGAGCTGAAGTTAACGGATGGGGAACAAAAGGATTTCCAAATAACCCAGATGGAGAAAAATCTCCTGATTGGAATTATGATACAAGAAGAAATACAACGCAAAATCCAGTATGGACACCACATCTTCCATTACCTTGGATATAAAAAGCGAGGCGACTCGCTTTTTATTATCAAATATGTTATTCTATTATAATCTTTTTACAAGAGGTGTATATGTTTAAAGAAATCATTGAACGCATCGCGTCTTTTCAAACCATAATTATCCATAGACATGCAAGACCCGATCTTGATGCAATCGGAAGTCAAGTAGGGTTGAAAAAATTATTAGAACATCTTTATCCAGATAAAACAATTTATGCAGTTGGTGATTTAAATACCATGAGTTTTCATGCAAAAATGGATGATATTGATGATGCCTGTTATCAAGACGCACTTGTGATCATTACAGACGTTGCTGTTGCACATATGGTAAGTGATGACAGATACACATTAGCAAAAGAAAGAATCATTATTGATCATCATGATAATAATACAACAATAGAAAATGTGACGCATTATTATAAAGACACAAGTTTTAATTCAGCATGTGAAATGATCATAGATATAGCAATGCGTTTTAATCTTGATATACCCAATGAGGCAGCAACGTATTTATACGGAGGTATGGTGACAGATTCAGGAAGGTTTTTATATTTAAAGGAACCTGAAAGAACATTTTTGCTTGCAAGTTACGTTTCTAAGTTTGAACCTGATATAAAAGCTTTATATGACTATTTATATACGGAACCTCTTAGAAGAAAACAAATTAGAAATCAATTTTCATCATTTGAACTAACAAAAGAAAATGTTGCCTATCGCATTAATTCTCAAGCACTCATACAATCAACAGGAGAAGATTTTCAATCCATTAGTAGAGGGATGGTCAATTTAATGGCGGGTATTCAAGAAGTGTTGATATGGGGTAGCTTTTCTGAAGATGCTAATGGCAAATATATTGCAGAATTAAGGTCTCGAGATATTCCGATTGTGGATGTTGCGAAAAAATACTGTGGTGGAGGACATCTTCATGCATGTGGTGCAACACTTGAAACCTTAGAAGATGTACACAAACTACTAGATGATTTAAATGAAAAGGTGAGAAACAATGAAAAACATATTAAATGAAATTAAAACTTACGACACCATTATTATTCACGGACATAAAAGACCTGATGGAGATTGCTATGGAGGACAATACGGTTTAAAAGGAATACTTAAAGAAGCTTTTCCTAACAAAAACATTTATGTTGTCGGTGAAGAAAGTGACTATGTTAAATATGTAGGATCACCTGATGTTATCAACGACGATGCTTATCAAGATGCGTTATCAATTGTTGTAGATACCGCAACAAAAGAGCGTATTAGTGATCCAAGATATATCAAGGGTAAAAAAGTCATAAAAATTGATCATCATATTGATGTGGACGCATACGGTGATATGAACTGGGTGGATACGAGTTATCCTGCAGTATCTGAAATGATCACAGATTTTGCAATACAACACGATTTAAAAATTCCTTTATCATCTGCAATTGCATTATATACAGGACTTATAACAGATACCGGAAGATTCCGTTATAGAGGGGTTTCCGATAGAACACATTGTATGGCTGGCGCACTTATTAATGCAGGTGTAGATGTTGAGTTTATTGATTCAAAACTTACACAAGAATCACTCAAAACATTTGCACTAAAAGGATATGTTTATTCTAATTTTGTTACAGTTGAAGGTGGATTTATTTATTTAAAAATGCCTAGAGACATTATCAATCAATATGGTGTGACAGATGAAGAAGCAGCGTCTGTTGTGAATTTGATTGGGGGATTAGAAGGATACCCAGTTTGGGCACTTATGATTGAATATGAAAATGAAATTAGAATTAGACTAAGGTCATCGGGCCCTGTTATTAATACACTTGCTGAGAAATACGAAGGTGGTGGCCATGCGAAAGCATCCGGTGCAAGACTTCCTTCCTGGGATCACTTAGATCAATTCGTTGGCGATGTTATTCAACACATAAAAGCGTTAAAGGAGTAAGAAACATATGCGTTATATTTTAGATTCAAATATAAATTTAGATCAGTTGTTTTACGTGGTACTTTTACCACTTATATTAACATCTTTGGTCGCGTACTTTATTGGATATGAGAGACAAAAAATTGGGAAAGCAGCCGGAATCTCATCTCACATGCTTGTTGCTTTTGCAAGTGCAGCGATTGCAATTATGCAACGATTACTTTATGAGTATGAAATACATACATTAGGTATGCAAGAAGTTCAAACACAGCGTATCATTGCACAAGTACTGACAGGAATTGGGTTTATTGGTGCAGGTGTAATTTTAAAAGAAAAAGGTTCTATTAAAGGAATTACCACCGCAACAACAATATGGTCATCAGCAATTATTGGATTAATATTTGGTAGTGGCTTTTTAGTACTTGGTTCTGTTGTTGGACTATTTATTGTTGTTTTTATTTTTTCTAGAGATTTAGTAAGAGGCTTTAATCCGTTTAAAAAAGAACATGTTGATAAGGATTTAGAAGATCATTTATGATGCAAAAACCCATTGCAGCGATTGCCACACCTTATGGAAAAGGTGCAATATCAATCATTAGAATAAGTGGTGAAAATGCCATTTCCCTTATTGAAGGGATTTTTCCTAATGTTACATTAAATAACATGCCACCAAATGCAATGAAGCGTGCACAAGTTATAGAGCATGATCAACTTATTGACGATGTCATGGTAGTTAAATATCTTGCACCTAAATCGTACACCGGTGAAGATATGATTGAAATATTTACGCATGGTGGTATACGTGTCACCCAAAATGTTCTACAAGTAGTTCTAAGGTGTGGTATTGATCTCGCCAAACCGGGAGAATTTACCGAACGCGCGTATTTAAATAAAAAAATAGACTTGATACAAGCTGAGTCTGTCATGGACATTATTGAAGCCGAAAATGATCTTCAAATTCAAATTGCACAAGCCGGTCTTCAATCTCAAATCTCAAAAACAATCAGTGAATATAAAAAAACCATTATGGGTTGGATTACTCATATTGAAGTGAATATCGACTATCCTGAATATGAATCAGAAAATCAAGTAACGCAATCTTTTTTAAAACCTAAAATACAAGCATTTTTAGAAGAAGTGAAAAAAGCAATTATTGCTTCGAAAAGAAACAACATCATTAGTCACGGAATCAAAACTGCAATCATTGGAAAACCTAATGTTGGGAAAAGTAGCTTATTAAATGCACTCATTAAAGAAGATAAAGCAATCGTAACTGATATTCCAGGGACAACACGAGATATCGTTGAAGGATCTTTATATATAGGTGGGATCAAACTTCACTTAATAGATACCGCAGGTATAAGACATAGTGAAGATACGATTGAGCGTATCGGTATCGATAAATCGAAAAAGATGATGGATCAAGCAGAACTTGTGATATTTGTTATTGATCAAACAAAGCCTTTAGATCAAGAAGAAACAACATTATTAAAATCATTAAAAAATAAACCGTATATTCTTGTAGGAAATAAAGAAGATTTAGGTGAAAATCAAACAGGATTAGATGTCATCTCTATTTCTGCAAAAAATAGTACACATCTAGATCAATTAGAATCTAAAATAAATGAATTGTTTGATATCGCACACATACAAACAACTGACTTAAAGTATTTATCGAATGAAAGACAAATTTCATTATTAGAAAAAAGTTATGAACATCTAGAAAAAGCATTACAATCAACATTAACGGAAACACCCATTGATATGATTCAACTAGATTTAAGAGATGCTTGGGAAGCACTCTCAGAAATCACGGGGGATACATATCATGAATCACTTGTAGATGATATGTTTAGACGCTTTTGTTTAGGTAAATAATCCTCAAAGTCGTGTTATAATATTTAAAGGAGGAACACATGGCATATATCGCATTATATCGTGCTTATCGTCCAAAAACATTTGATGATGTGATTGGTCAAGAAGCAGTTATTCAGACATTATCGAATGCACTTAAATTTAATCAAACGTCCCATGCATATTTGTTTAGTGGACCTCGTGGAACTGGGAAAACATCGATTGCAAAAATATTTGCAAAAGCAATTAATTGTTTTCAAGAAGAAAACGAAACATACGATCATTGTGAAGTCTTACATACACTCAAATCATCGGATATGTCAGATATTATAGAACTTGATGCTGCATCTAATAACGGTGTTGATGAAATTCGTGATATTAGAGATAAAGTAAAATTCATGCCGAGTTTGGGTAAGTATAAAATATATATCATCGATGAAGTGCACATGCTTACAACAGGCGCATTTAATGCACTACTTAAAACACTTGAAGAACCACCTCAGCACGTTATTTTTATTCTTGCAACAACAGAGATTCACAAAATTCCACAAACGATTTTATCACGTTGTCAGCGTTTTGATTTTACACTTGTTGCAAAAGACAAAATTGCAACTAAAATTAAAGATATATGCGAAAAAGAAACCATCAATATTACTTCAGATGCAATATCAGCCATTGCTTCTTTAGGTGGTGGATCTGTACGAGATTCCATTTCTTTGCTCGATCAAGTACGCGCATATGCTTCAGATGCAATCACTGAAAGCATCGTCTATCAAGTCACGGGTGCAGTATCAAATAAAGACTTGGAAAACGTATTAAAGGCGATCATTAATAAAGAAACATCAAAAGCTTTAGATATGATTAAAACACAACTGAATCAAGGTAAAGAAGTAACACGCATTCTTGCGGATCTTACAGAAGCTTTATCACAAATACTAAAAGAAAAAGCAACCAATAAAAAAGGTTCTTATCAAGATATTGCAGAATATATACCTTATGAAAAACTATATCATTTTTTAGATGTCATTAATGATTTGTCCTATGATATTAAATACACAACACAAAAAGAAACGTATCTTGAACTTGCTGTTGTTAAAATGATTGAGCACCAAGTGATTAGAATTGTTGATGTTCAATCAGAGATACAATCACTAAGGCAAGAAATCGAGCAATTAAAACAATCAAAACAAGTGGAAACCCATTCCAAATTTGAACATGTTGAATCTACCAACCATCAGATTGAACCACCTCAACATGATAGAGAAGCACTTGTTACAGTATCAGATGTTGAACATATCTTAAATGCAAGTGACAAAAATAAAAAAGAATTATTGTTATCAGCATGGCATAAACTCGAACACTATGACGAACCCGGAAAAGAGTTTTCTGCACATCTCCTATTTGAAGGATCGCTTGAGGCTGTTACTGAAACACATATGTTATTGGTATATGATGACTTAAATACAGCCTTAAAAATGTATGAAGACGATATTAAAAAAGATGTATTAGATATTTTAAACGCTAAATCCAAAGTCATCGAAGACTATTATGTCATATTAAAAAATGATTGGCTTGCAATTAAGGCGGAATATGTCACATTGTGGAAACAAGGGCATAAAACACCAAAATTGACGTCTCGTGACTTACAATTATATAAGACAGAAAAACAAGTTAAAAAAGATGAAGCTTTTGATCTTGCCAAAGAGTACTTTGGTGATAAAGCGGTTAAGAAAGGAAAATAACATGAATCCAAATATGCTTAATAAACTTAAAAAAATGCAAAAACAAATGCTAGAAGCTCAAGAAAAGTTAGAATCGAAAGAATTTTATGGAAAAGCAAGCGGTGTAACCGTGATTGTTCAAGGGACCAAACAACTTCTTGATGTTGAAATTAACCCAGATTTGTTATCAGAAGTAGAATTACTTCAAGATGCCATCGTTATGGCAACCAATGACGCTTTAAAACAAATTGAAAAAGAAACTGAAGAAACCATGGGACAATTTACTGGTGGCATGGGTGGATTTGGATTCTAATGTATCCGAAAAGTTTAGAAAAGCTCATTGAAGATTTTCAAAAATTACCAGGTATTGGTGAAAAAACAGCCGAAAGACTCGCACTTCATTTAATCACTTCTCAACCAAAAGAAGATGTATTATCATTTTCAAAAGATCTTGAAGAGGCGTATACAACCATTAAAACATGTGAAACATGTCATATGATTACTGACGATTCATCATGTTTTGTGTGTAAAGATACGAATAGAGAACCTATTTTGATGGTTGTTGCGGAAGCAAAAGATGTGATCGTGTTAGAAAAGATGCAAACCTACCGTGGGTATTATCATGTATTAGGTAACTTGATTGATTTTTCTAGAGGGATCACAAATGAAGACTTAAATATAGAAACACTTCAACAACGTTTATCTCAATTTGAAGAAATGATTATTGCAACCAACAGTACAGTTGAAGGAGAACTCACCGCAAGATATCTTCATTCTCTTTTTAATGATTCTATCAAAACCACAAGACTTGCATACGGGTTACCTGTAGGCACCGACTTTAAATATGCAGATAGTCAAACACTTGCGAAAGCAGTGGAAAATAGGAAGGGCTTTTAACAAGGGGGTATTATGGAATCAAGTGGTATTTTAAATGTTATCAATAATATTTTTGGAGACATCAATGGATTTCTTCAAAATTTAATTGGTTTTGATGGTTTAATTCTTGATTTTTATGACCAAGTGATTCGGCCATTACCTGAACTAATTAAAATTCCAGGTGCGATATTATTGCTTGTTATTATTGTTTTAGGCACCATTCAATTTGTTAAGAAAATGCTTAAGCTTTTTATTGTCATTGCAGTCATCTTAGTCATTGTACTTGCGATGTCAGCATAAACACTTGCAAATGCACATACTTTACTGTACAATAGGTACGTTTTTAGGAGGCGTGAATGAATAAAACCAACAACACATTATCTATGCTAGAGCTTGCAGAACTCTACATTAGAGAAAGAAATGAAGACACACCACTTCAAGATATTATTAATTATATTTTTGAAGTAAAAGGCTTTGATTCTAATGATTTTCAAAAGCTAAATGCTTTTTATTTAGACTTAACACACAGTGCAAAGTTTGTATTTTGTGGTGATAACCAATGGAATTTAAAAGAAAACAACTTAGACTTGTGGGATAAAGAAAGCTTCGCATATGTCGGAGACGCAGATACAAGTGAAGAAGAAATAGAAGAAGACATTGAATTCACAGACTTCAATATTGACGATATTACCTTGCCTTCAGAAGAAGAAGAGGAAGAGCTTGTCCTAGAAGATGATGAAGACGACGAAGAAGATGTTGAAATTATTGAAGATGAAGAAGAGATTGAAGCAATAAAAGAAGAAAAAGAATACATAGATGTAGAAATTTCTATGAAATCAACAGATGAAGATGACGGTGATGATGTCGATCTTGATTTTGATGATGATTTCGATGACGATGATTATAACGAAATCATGGATGATTACGAAGATATGTATGACGAAGATTAAAAGTCTCTAAGAGACTTTTTTCTTGTATTAAAATGGATTAAAAAATGTATAATAAAGATGAAAAGATAAAAGGAGATTTAAACGTATGGCATTAGTTTCAGCACGTGATATGCTTTTAAAAGCACACAAAGAGGGGTATGGTATTGCCCAGATTAACATTAATAACTTGGAGTGGATAAAAGCCACGCTTGAAGAAGTAGAAGCGCTTCAATCACCAGTAATTTTAGGTGTTTCTGAAGGTGCAGCAAAATATATGGGTGGCTATAAAAACGTGATGGGTATGGTAAAAGAAGTTCATGATTTCTTAGGGGTTACAGTACCGGTTGCAGTCCATTTAGATCATGGTTCATATGATGGTGCAAAAAAAGCACTTGATGCAGGATTTACATCTATTATGTTTGATGGATCTCACTATCCATTTGACGAAAACTTAGCAAAAACAAAAGAAGTTGTCACAATGTGTCACGCAAAAGGTGTTTCTGTAGAAGCAGAAGTAGGATCTATTGGTGGTGAAGAAGATGGCGTTATTGGTGGTGGTGAAATCGCAGATCCAGAAGAATGCCGTCAAATTGCAGCAACTGGTGTGGATATGTTTGCAGCAGGAATTGGAAATATTCACGGTATGTATCCACCATCATGGACAGGACTTAACTTTGATGTTTTAAAAGAAGTTCAAGATGTAACAGGTGGTGTGCCACTTGTATTACACGGTGGTTCTGGTATTCCTGATGACATGGTAAAAAAAGCGATCTCTTTAGGAGTTTCTAAAATTAATGTAAACACGGAATGCCAACTTGCATTTGCAAAAGCTACACGTGAATATATTGAACAAGGTCTGGATCAACAAGGTAAAGGATTCGACCCGAGAAAACTATTAAAACCAGGAACAGAAGCAATTAAAGAAGTGATTAAAACGAAACTTACGTTGTTTGGTTCAGTCAATAAAGCATAATTTGAGGTTAAAATGAACGAAGAACACGTATATCATGAATATGCGAGTTGGAAATTAGATAAACATGATTTTCTTCAAACACTCATTCATCTAGAGTCTTCTTTAATGTTGCGTTTTAAACACGTGTTTCATGTAGTTGAGCACTTATATACAAAGATGGTAGACTCTTTATCCTATACTGAGGATGAATTGAATATTTTCCAAACAGGTTTTTATTATTTGGCTGATCAAATTGATGAAATCGAAACAATATTAAAAAAGTATTTTCAACAAGATGTACAGTTGTTAGAAAAAAATGCCAAAGAAGTGAACTTGTTATTATCGACTATCGAATTTCAGCAAGAAATATTAGGATTAGAAGAGTTTGAACAAGAAGATTTAGATCAATTGATGGATTTTGAAAAACAACTCATTGAAAAAATGTCTAATCAAGAACCGATACCTATTCAAATGTTTAAAGATTTAGATGAACTAACATATACAATGTTTAAAAGATTAAAAGTAGATTTCTATCCAATCGATGATATTTATTTAGAAATTGCTGATGAATTAGGCATTATTGAATAAACATTAAAAAAGCCACTCACAAGAGTGGCTTTATTTTTATTCTTTTGTTTTTAAATGAGGAAATAAGATGACATCACGAATATTTGGTGTATTGGTAAGCAACATAATCAGTCTATCGATACCGATACCGAGACCTCCAGCAGGTGGCATACCATATTCTAATGCTTCTAAAAAGTCATGATCAACATCATTTGCTTCATCGTTACCAAGTGCTTTTTGTGCTTGTTGTGCATCGAAACGTTCTTTTTGATCGATTGGGTCATTAAGTTCAGAAAACGCATTCGCAAACTCACTTTTTACAATGAATAATTCAAAACGTTCTGTAAATCTTGGATCATCTATATTTTTCTTAGCCAGTGGACTAATTTCTATTGGATGTCCGTAGACAAACGTTGGTTGAATGAGTGTTTCTTCTACAAATTGTTCAAAGAAAGCTTCTACAATATGACCATATTCAAAGTGTTTTTCAACATGTATGTTGTGTTTTTTAGCAAGCGATTTTGCATCATCTAATGACACGATTTCAAAGAAGTTAATACCCGTTTTTTCTTGGATCGCATCTACCATATGGATGCGTTTAAACGGTTTTGTAAAATGTATTGTTTCTTCTTGATAGAAAACTTCTGTTGTACCTAATACTTCTGTAGCAACTTGATTGAAGACATCTTCAACTAAATCCATCATGCCTTCCATATCAGAATACGCAAGATAAGCTTCAACGGTTGTAAATTCTGGATTGTGTTTTGCATCCATGCCTTCATTTCTAAAAAGTCTACCAATTTCATAAACAGCTTCCAAACCACCAACAAGCAATTTTTTCAAAGGAAGTTCTGTTGCAATTCTTAAATTGAAATCCATATCCAATGTATTATGATGTGTTCTAAAGGGTCTTGCTGATGCGCCACCCAGTGTTTTTTGAAGTACGGGTGTTTCGACTTCGATAAAACCCTTATTATCAAAAAAAGATTGAATCGAACGTATTATTTTTGGACGTAAGATCGCAACGCGCAAGGCATCATCACTTGTAAGTAAATCTAAATAGCGTTTACGTCTTGCAATTTCTTTATCTTGAAGCCCGTGAAATTTATCTGGCAAAGGACGTAATGCTTTTGTTAAATGGGTGTAATTTGTTACATGAATTGTAAGTTCATTGGTTCTCGTCCTAAAAAGAAAACCATTAACCCCAACGATATCTCCTAAATCACTGTGAGAGACAACATCATATTGATCTTCCCCTAAATCATCTAAACGCACATAAATTTGTATCGTTCCGCTACGATCTTTAAGGTGCATAAATCCTGCTTTACCTTGGCCACGTTTTAACATGATACGACCGGCAACAGAAACTTCAATTTTTTGAGATTCTAGATCCTCTTTTGTTAACGAATCATAGGCGTCTTTGATGCTTTTAGCATGATGTGTACGTAAAAATTTAGAGCCAAAAGGATCTATGCCTTTTTCTTTTAAATATTCAAGTTTTTCTTTTCGAATTCTCGTTTGTTCTAAGTCTTCCATGACTACTCCTTAAGTGATAACAAACGGCCATAAAATGGCCAAAAGTGTTATGCTTGAATCACATCATACATCGTTTGATCTTTGATCATTTGAAGTGATGTTACTTTAACAATAATTGTTTTTGCAGCGTAATGAATGGCAATGGTATCACCAAGCTTTAATTGATAACCCGGCTTTGCTGGTTTCCCATTTACATCTATTTTAGATTTTTGAGCAACATCTTTTGCAACTGTACGCCTTTTCATGAGACGTGATACTTTTAAATATTTATCAAGCCTCATCTTTAGGTTCTTCTACAGGGTTAGAAGTTTCTTTTTCTTGTTTTTCCCACCAAGAAAGTTTTCCTGTTTCAACAATTTCATCAATATCTGCTTTTGTTAAGGTTTCGATATTTAGTAAATATTCTGCAATTGAATCTAACAATGTCATATTCTCAGTTAATATTTTTCTAGCGGTTTCATAACATTCAGTAATGATATCTCTTACTTCTTTATCGATTTCGTGTGCGACTTGATCTGAGAAATTTTTCTCTTTATAGTAATCTCTACCTAAAAAGACGCTTCCACCTTGATTTTCATATTGAATGGGTCCTAGTGGACTCATACCATATTCAGTGACCATTGAACGCGCAATTTTTGTAGCCATTTGAAAATCATTGTAAGCCCCTGTTGTCACGGTATCAAACTTAATTTCTTCGGCAACGCGTCCACCTAAATAACTTGTGATCATCGCAAGAAGTGATTGTTTTGTTTCTAAGAAGGTTTCTTCGGCTGGCGTCATTAAGTTATAACCACCTGCACGCCCTCTAGGAATGATGGTAACTTTTTGAACAACGTTTGCATGGGGCACTTTAATACCAATAACGGCATGGCCCGCTTCATGAAATGCAACGGTTTTCTTTTCAGTTGGTGTAAATTTACGAGATTTTTTTGCAGGACCCATACGTACGCGGTCCATTGCCTCATCTAAATCTTTTTCAATGACCATGGTGCGGTTTTCTCTGGCAGCAAGTAAGGCAGATTCATTGAGCAAGTTTTCGATATCTGCACCACTAAAGCCAGGGATTCTTAATGCTAATCCTTTAAAATCAATGTTTGGATCAATTTTTTTGTTTCGCCCATGTACTCTTAAAATGGCTTCACGACCTTTAACGTCTGGTAAATCGATTGTAATTTGACGATCAAAACGACCTGGACGTAATAATGCTGGATCTAATACATCTGGTCTGTTTGTTGCAGCCATAATAATAATACCTAAGTTACCAGTAAATCCATCCATTTCAACAAGAAGTTGGTTTAATGTTTGTTCACGTTCATCGTGACCACCACCTAAACCAGCACCACGTTGACGTCCAACCGCATCAATTTCATCAATAAAGATAATACAAGGCGAGTTTTCTTTCGCAACCTTAAATAAATCACGGACACGAGAAGCTCCTACACCGACAAACATTTCAACAAAATCAGAACCTGAAATTGAAAAGAAGGGTACGTTTGCTTCACCTGCAACTGCTTTTGCAAGTAATGTTTTACCAGTACCAGGTGCCCCAACGAGCAAGACACCTTTAGGAATTCTTGCACCCATATCGGCATACTTTTTAGGTGTTTTAAGGAAATCAATGATTTCTTCTAATTCCTCTTTTTCTTCGTCAACACCAGCAACATCTTTAAATGTCACTGTTTTTTCACGATTTAATTTTGCACGATTTTTAGAGAAATCAAAGGCACGGTTATTTTGATTATTGGCATTTCTAAAAATAATAAATAAAACAATTAAAAATAAACCAATCGGTAAAATGTTAATGAGAACGGTCCAAAATGTAACACCTGATAAGGGTACAATCTCAGTTGTACCACCAGATAATTCAACTTGTGAAGCAATTGTGTCTGCTTCATCAATGCGCATAATTCCAGTAAATTGACGTATATCTCCATAATTAGATGCACTCGCAGCTTTAATGACACCAGAAACATTTACTAAATCAAAGTTATCACCACCGACAAGCGTATAAGAAAAATACTCAATGTCTTGTTGGTTTGCAGCTTCAGTAATTTCTAATGTAGATAGTGCTTGAGTAGGTTCTTCTAAAGCACTTCTTAAAAATAGAAAAACCCCCAGTACAATAATTAGGGTGAATATAATGACTAAATAATCAGGCTTTTTCTTTAATGGTGTGTTCGGTTTTTTTGTCATTTAATTAAGACTCCTTATTAGAATAAACAGATTTTTTTAATATGCCTACGTAAGGCAAGTTTCGATATAATTCGTTGTAATCTAACCCATATCCAACAACAAATTTATTTGGGATAGTGGTACCTATATAATCAGGTGTGTAAGGTTTTAAGCGCCCACCTGGTTTGTCTAACAGTGTGACAACCTTCACTGAGGATGCACCACGGTTTTTAAATAACTCCAACATCGTTGTAATTGTGTTCGCAGTATCCACAATATCTTCAACGATAATAATATCTCGATCTTTAAAAGATATATCAGAATCTTTTTTTATTTTGACATCTCCAGTGGATGCAATACCACCGTGATAGCTACTGACAGATAAATACTCCATGTCGACATATAAATCGATATGTTTTACCAAATCAGACATAAAAGGAATGCATCCTTTTAATAAACCTATAAGTAGTGGTTTTTTATGTTTATAATCATTTGTAATTTGATTACCAAGGGATTTACAAATGGTTTCAATTTCATCTTTAGAAACAAGAATTTCTTCAATATCGTGTGTCATCATGTGGTTCCAAAGCCAAATACAATGTATGGCTATCTCCTAACGTTTTGTTTATATAAACATTTTCAACAAAAATGATTGTTTGCTGTTGATCTGCTATCACGAGCAACGAATCTCTTAAATGTTTTGGATATTTGATATCGATTAAGTGATTTTTAAGTTTTTTATGACCATAATGAAAGGATAAAACATCTCCCGCTTTTCGGTACCTTACAGTAAGCGGGAAAATCAATTTATTATAACATATTTCGGTACTTGC
Organism: Acholeplasmataceae bacterium; assembly: GCA_038117465.1. Lineage (GTDB taxonomy): Bacteria > Bacillota_I > Bacilli_A > Acholeplasmatales > Acholeplasmataceae > UBA8290. Next base: position 33,393 of record JAYOFY010000001.1, on the reverse strand, counting down.
TTGAATGTTGTTTGGTTTATTATCGAAAAATATGGAAACGTGTTTATTATCAAATAAAACATTTTCTTTAAGAACATCTTGAATTAAAGTGTTTAGATGAGATAGAGATTGAATTGAAATTGCATCATATGAGAAAAGAACTTGTTGATTTTTTTCTAATAAAATCGAAAAATTAGGTTTCTCATTATGTATCCCTTTGATAACATCATCCATATAAGATGTTTTTGGTGTAACATGATGTCTCAACAACCATTGATAAATGATTTCTCTTAGAAGTAAATGTTGACATTGAGAAAGAACATGCTTCGAGAGAATGTCTTTGACATAAGTCGATGCTTCATGCTGAATATTTGGATAAATCTTATGAACTCTTTGTAAATATGCAATGATTTTTTCTTTGATATCAGGATCTGATTGATATAACTTAGGCAACAATGTGTTTCTTATTGTATTTCTGGTGTAAATGTTTTTTTGATTTGAGACGTCTTCTATATGATTTAATTGATGTTTTTTAGCATATTCATAAAGATATTTTTTTTTGATTGTAAGCAACGGCTTATAAAAGATAATGTCTTTAATGATGTTTTTTTCTTTTAGTCCAAGGTTCAGTCTTTTATTGCCGTGTAGTTGAATTTGCATCAAGAGTGTTTCTACATGATCATCAAGGTGATGTGCTGTAAGTACGTGAGTGAGTTGATGTTTCTTTGCGATATGAATGAGTTTATTTTGCCTTTGATGATGGGCTTCTGATTGAAAATTACCATGTGTAACATGGATATCTTCTGTTATTAAAGTAAGCCTTTCATTTAAACAAAAAGAAGACACAAATTGTTCGTCTTTGATAGATGCTTTTCTTTTGTGGTGATTGAAGTGAACAACAACTGGCTTTAATTCTTTAAGTGCGTGTAATAACACCATTGAATCAACGCCACCACTCACAGAAATTAAAAATGGTTTTTGATTTAATTCTTCGCGTAATTGAGACAATAAAGATTCTAAATGCATAGGTATATTATAACACGATATGGTGATGAATTCGTGCTATGATATAATACCAAAGGAGGCAATCATATGCGTATTATTTTAGCAAGTCAATCTCCAAGAAGAAAGTCTATTCTTGAAGATGCTGGTATCAATTTTGAAACCATTCCTAGCCAATTTGATGAATCACGTATTCAACCAACCTCAAAAGAAGCGTATGTGATGACATTGTCTTTGGAGAAAGCAAAAGAAGTGTTTCTCAAACATCAAGATGCAGTTGTTATTGGCGCGGATACTATCGTATATTTTAAAGATAAAATAGAACATTATTTGGGAAAACCAGAAGATGAAGATGATGCGAAACGCATGTTACGTATGTTATCAGGAAATACACACCAAGTTTTAACTGGGGTCACTGTTTTATCAAATGGTTTCCAAGAAAGTTTTTATACGGTTTCTAATGTTAAGTTCAAAGCACTCAAAGAAGAAGATATCCATTGGTATATAGAAACAAAAGAGCCATTTGATAAGGCAGGATCTTATGCGATTCAAGGCGAAGGTCATCAACTAATTGATACATATGATGGAGATTTTTTCACGATTATGGGATTACCCATTAAAGAAGTATTAAAAGTATTGTCAAAAATAAAAACATCCTAATTTAGGATGTTTTTATTTTAATGATTTCTCTTATAGATGCTTCAGAAATGTGATATTCTTTTTTACAAAAATGACATGTAATATGTGCACCATGATCTTCATCTGCAAGTGGTGTGAGTGCATCGATTGAAAGTGATTGTAATGATTTCAAGAAGCCATCATGTGAACATGTGCAATGATAACGGACAGATTTTTTATCCAAAACCACACCCGTACCAACTGATAAACGCTCAAATAAAGTTTCTGGCGTGTCTCCGGATTCATAAAGTGTTGTAACTGGGGGTAAAGATGAAATGACTTGCTCTATATGGTCAATCGTTTCTTCTGTGACACCTGGCATTAGTTGTAAAATAAAGCCACCACTTGTTTGAATGCTTTGATCTGGATTTACAAGTACCCCAAGTCCGACACTTGAGTTTGTTTGTTCAGAAGCAGTAAAGTAATATGTAAAGTCATCTGCAATTTCTCCAGTTTGAAGTTCAGAAGAAGAAGTATAATAATCTTTCATAAGTAAATCTTTTGTTACAAATAAAAAACCTTTACCAACAGCTTTTCCAACGGCGAGTTTCCCTTTTTTTGGACCATCGTGATAGGTCATATACACTTCTGGATTCATAATGTCACCACGTACATCACCTAATCCGTTGGCTTCAACAGTCATCGAGCCTACAGGACCATCACCTTTAATTCTTAATGTGATACGCTCACCATCTTTGTACATAAGTCCCATCATCGCAGATGCAGTTAAAAATCGACCGAGTGCAGCACTTGCTGTTGGCCATGTACCGTGCAATGTATGTGCTGTTTCAACAAGCGTTGTTGTAACAGCAGTGTATATTCTTACTGTTTTATTGTATGCGTGTCCAATTAATACATAATCTTCCATCTTATCACCAATGGTATTGTAGCATAATTGAATGTTAACATATGGTATGATACAATCAAGTCGGTGAAAATATGGGATTTAAAATAGGCAATATCGAAGTAAATAATCAACTTGTACTTGCCCCTATGGCAGGTGTTTCAAACAGCCCGTTTAGATTGCTTGCCAGAAATCATGGTGCAGGTATGGTTTATGCAGAAATGATTTCAGACAAAGGACTCATTTATAAAAATGAAAAAACGATCCAGATGTTATTCATGACAGATGATGAAAAACCAATGATTCAACAAATCTTCGGTTCAGATTTAGAAACCATGGTAGAAGCAGCAATTTATGTGGATAAACACAGTAATTGTGATGCTATTGATATTAACATGGGATGTCCTGTGCCAAAGGTTGCAATCAAAGCACAAGCGGGTGCAGCACTCATGAAACATCCGACACGCATTTATGATATTGTTTATGAAATTTCAAGACGTGTTTCTAAACCGCTCACAGTTAAAATACGTTCGGGTTGGGATGATGACTCTGTGAATGCTGTTGAAGTTGCGAAAGAAATTGAGCGTGCTGGCGCGAGTGCAATTACTGTACATGCAAGGACACGTGCACAGGGATATTCAGGAAAAGCGGATTTAGATGTTATTAAAGCAGTGAAAGAAGCAGTTTCAATACCAGTCATTGGAAATGGCGATATCGTAGATGGTCCCTCAGCAAAAAGAATGCTAGAATACACTGGGTGTGATGCTGTTATGATTGGTAGAGCAGCACTTGGAAATCCTTGGATTTTTAGAGAAATTGATGCTTATTTGAAAGGCGAACCAACCGTCATTAGACCAACTGTTGATGAAATCAAAACACTTATGATTGAACATCTTTATGATCTTGTGAAATTAAAAGGTGAAAAATTAGGGGTGTTAGAAATGCGTAGTCATGGACCATGGTATTTAAAAGGTATTGAAAATGCTACCTCTTTAAGAAAAGAATTAGTAAGAGCAACCACAGTACAAGAATTTGAAGATGCAGTAAGAAGATTTTAAAAAAAGATTGTCAAAAGACAATCTTTTTATTTTATAAATCTTTGATAAGGTTTTAAGTGGTTAGGATCAATTGAAACTTTAATGTCAATTCCGGTCTCATGGTAATTTTCAGAGATGATTTTATAACGTGATTTTAATTTATGATAGACAGACATATCATCAAAGCCAATGGACATAGAGACATTTTTAAACGATTGATACAGTTTTTCAAAGATGACATGCATGAGTTGAGTAATACCTGTTAATGTATGAGAAGAGATTAAGACATAATCAATATCAATCATTGGAAAATCAGTAAGCATATCTGATTTTGTTACGACATATTGTACTGGAATATGGTTTGCACCAATTTTTTTAAGTATATCATGCGTTGTTTGTATGTGAGAAAGAGATATATCTGTACCATCAATTAAATGTAGAATTAAATCTGCTTGTTTAACATCTTCAAGCGTTGTTTCAAAGGAATTGATGAGTTCCGTTGGGAGTTTAGAAATAAATCCAACAGTATCTATTAGTAAAAAATCTCTTTGATTATCAAAATGAAGACGTTTAGATTTTGTTTCAATCGTAGAGAAAAGCATATCTTTTTCAAGGGTTTCGTGATCTTTTAAACCGTATTGTTTCACTAAGGCATTCATTAAAGAAGATTTTCCAGCATTGGTATATCCAACGAGCGCAACGGTCTTTGTTTGTGTATATTTTCGTTGTTTTCTAGAAGTTTCTTTTTCGGTTTTTATTTTCTTTAACTGTGTTTTGATAATAGAAATATCTTCTAATACTTTACGTCGATCGAGTTCAAGTTTTGTTTCACCAGGACCTTTTGCGTTATAAGACCCACCACCTTGTCTAGATAAAGATGCGCGCATCCCAATGAGTCTAGAAATCATATAGCGTTTTTGAGCCAAAGCGACTTCTAGTACCGCTTCTTTTGTTTGTGCACGTTCTGCAAATATAGACAAAATTAAAAAGCTTCGATCAAATACTTGTACATCTAAATCAGATTCTAAATTTCTTAGTTGTGCTGGTGAAAGCTCATCATCAAAAATGACCACATCAATGTCATCTTTTTGAATCAAATGTTTGATTTCTTTAACTTTTCCATCTCCGATAAGTGTCCTTGCTGAAGCAACTTTTCCATGTTGTAAGAGTTTATGTACTGTTTTTATGTAGACAGTTTCAGCAAGCCGTTCAAGCTCATCAAGTGAGCGCTGCATATCATTGGTATTCAGTTGAGTAGAAAATGCTACGAGGATGGCATGATCTATTTTTTGTTGAGTTTGAATCATAAGTTGATTATAATTGAAATTTTAAAGATTTGCTAAATAAACATGATAAACCTTAAAATAACACACAATTATGCTATAATATAGGTGTTATTTTAAGGAGTTTATATGCCTAATATTACACTAAACCTAGTGATTGAATTTTATTTAATATTTATTTTTTCTTTATTTATTTTAAGATTCATCACTTCAAGTAAAAGGCTTGTTGCGATATCCACAGTCTTTGCATTCATATATGCACTTTCGGCACTTGTATATTGGTTACAATTGCCAATATTAATGCCACTTTTTGATTATCTTATTTATTGGTTGCCACTCGTATATATTATCGTGATTGTTCCAGATATGAGACTTGCGATTGACTTAGCTTGGAAAAAACAATCTAAAAAAGATGATTTTGAAATGGGTAGTGACATTACTAAATTAGAAATATATGATGCAGTTCAGCACTTATCTGCTCAAAAAACAGGGGCACTCATTACAATTGAAAAACATAACACCTTAGATCAGTATAGTGAACGTGCGGTATTACTTCATTCAAAAGTAAGTAAAGAATTGCTTGTAAATATATTTACACCGCTAACACCATTACACGATGGCGCAGTGATCATTCGTGGAGATGAGATTGTTTGTGCGGGGGCTTATTATGTATTATCTGAAAACGAAAAAGTTGAATCTACCATGGGATCAAGACACCGTGCTGGACTTGGGATAAGTGAAGTGACAGACAGTTTAACAGTCGTTGTTTCTGAGGAAACAGGAAATATTTCGATTGCGATTGAAGGTATTTTAGTGAGACTAAACGAAAAAGAAAAACTCATGGAATACTTAAACACGTTTATGAAGTGAGGCACATATGAAATCGATATTATTGATTGTATTTTTACCTTTTCGTGTATTAGCCGGAAACAGAGTGTCTGGATTTCTATTTAATACATTTAAAAGATTCAATTGGTTAACGATTGTATTGGCATTAATCATTGCTTTCGTTGTTGTTTTATTATAAGATGAGGGACACATGATACATCCTATTTTTTTACTTGTTTTTTCAATCCTTATGCTTGTTATGGTCATACTTCAAAGTCTTCAACAAGAAAAAGTATATGTTGTAAGACTTATTTTTGTTTTTGTCTTTGTGTTTGGCAATGCAACATTAACCTATTTAACTGTCAATAACACAATTGTATTAGAGACGTTATCAGCAGAGTGGCAACAACTTTATTTAGTCTATACGATTCTCGTTTTTATATTATTGATGTCTTTTATTTATAGTTTATTCAGAGCATCTACGTTGAAATCAAATCATTATTCAATTTTTGTTAAAGCAATGAAAACGTCGAAGTTCAATATGTACTATGTTTTAGATCAAAAAGAGAAAGTGAAAGATATTTCAGTTGGATTTTTACAAGAATTAGGTCTAGATAAAGAGGATGTTATTGGTAAAAAATTAAATCAAACACTTGCAAAATCTATTCGAATTCAACAGCTTAACAACGAAGACGCAACCGCAAAAGACATCCAAACATTTTTTAATAAATATAAAAAGACCGTTCAACCTAATCAAACAGATGTTTTAGAAATTATATTTTTAAATGCTCTTGGAGAAAGATCTTTAATACGGTTTATGATTCAACCAGTCTTTGTATTTGCAAAATTTCGAGGGCTTGTTGCAGTAGGTGAGAAAAAAACCGATATGGAACTCATTGCTGTTGAAAAAGAACTGGAACAAAGTAATTTAGAACTTGAAAGTATACGACATAAATTCATCGCGGTATTAGAACTTACGAAAGAAGGACTTTTTTCAATAGACTTAAACAAAAAAGAAATTTGGATGAATGATCAAGCATGTCAATTATTTCAATTTGCATCAGAAAATACATCGTATGAAACATTTTTGCATCGAATGGTAAAAGAAGACCAAGAAAAACGTGACAACATCATTCAAAGATTAAGTGTAGATGCGCCTACATATGAATTTAAATATCGTATTTTAAGAGACAATCAAACAGTTTGGGTTGTTGAAAAAGGGAAATATTTGTTCGAGCACCACGAAAAAGGAATCATCATGGGTACTATTCAAGCTGTTCAAACCAAACATTTTCAAGCATCTAACATGGACTCATTAGATGCATTAAAATCGTATCACGAAATAGAACTCGATTTGAGCAAAAAAATAAACAATCAACAATTTTTTGACATATTATATGTGTCGATTCATAATTTAAATGCACTCAATTTAAAATATGGTAGAGATGTTGGAAATATGTTTTTAAGCGAATATATTAAACAAATGAGAAAAACATTTATTTCTGAATCTGGGGATATTTATCGTATGAGTGGGAGTCGTTTTATTATCCTAATAACAGATCCAAGACGTGTTGAACTGCTTGAAAAAGGGTTAGCATCTGGCACACATTTTATGGATGTCTCCATGCAATACGGGAATATTAGGGATCAATTAGAAGTGAACGCGGTAATGATGGAAAGTACTTATGTCAAACACATTCACGAGACATTAAAACTTTTAGAAGAGAGACTATTAACACTACGTGTTGGTATGCAGAAACGTTCCACTTTAAGGTTATATGACGAAAACTGAACTTAGAGTTTTATTCAAAAGAAGCTGTCAAAAAAATACAAAAACACCCCTTTTATATTCAAGCCAATTATATCGGTATCTATCATCCGATAAAAAATGAATTAAACATATTAAGTTTAACTAAAGATAAAAAACATTTTGCTTTACCAGTGGTACATGACGATTTCATGCACTATCATCCGTATCAACTCGGAGCTGATCTTGTTGAAAGTGCCCTGAACATTCAAGAACCTGCAGTAGATAAAATTGTTGATGATACACTCGATTTATTGATTGTACCTGCGTTGGCAGTCACTCTCGAGGGTGATCGATTAGGTTATGGAAAAGGCTTTTTCGATCGATTTATAGAACATCATAAAACAATCAAAACATTATCTGTTGTCATTGACTTTCAAGTCATCAAAACATTACCCCAAATGTTACACGATCAAAAGATTGATCAAATTATCATTGTAGGAGACACATATGATTATTGAAACAGAACACGGCGTATTCACACTGATTAAAAACCATAAAGACGCCTTTGACATCGTAAAATTTAATGAAAAATATATCAATGAATTATTTGATAAATACATGTATATTGTTGGGGACGTATCCGCAACAATTTTAAGATTAAAAGGATTTTTAGAAGAGGATAAAGGGGTTCATAGCTATAAAAAAATTCCTGATTATTTAAATGAAAGTTGTAATATGAATTCGGCATATTTCATTTTAAAAAGAGGAGAACACCAAGAAGAAGCATTACTTGAAAAAGAATTAGATCCATCTTATAATGAAGAAAAGGAGTAATTTATGGATATTCAATCAATGGAAAGTCAAGTGAATACACTCATTACTAAAGTGAGACCATACTTACAAAGAGATGGCGGAGATATCGAAATCATTTCAATTGAAGATGGCATTGTTTATGTTAAAATGCTCGGTGCTTGTGACGGTTGCATGGCCATTGATATTACTCTAAAACAAGGTATTGAAACCATGTTGCTTGAAAATGTACCAGGGATTATTGGTGTTGTGATGGTGGAAGAATAAAGGTCAAATATTGTATTTGACCTTTTTTATTTGATATAATATAGGAAACTAAAAAAAGGAGTAGTACATGTCAAAAATTGGACTTATTGTTGATTCAACGTTCACCATAGATGAAGCACTCGCAAAAAAACATGATATTTCTATCATTCCCCTAACTGTTTTTGTTGATGGACAACCACATTTAGATGGAACGATCACAATTAAACAACTTGAGCAAGCATTTTTAGAAGATAAAGATTTTAAAACAAGTCAACCTACACCTGAGAGTTATGTAAAAGCGTATGAAGAAAAACTTAAAAAATATGATGAAATTCTCGTATTAACACTTGCAAAAAATTTAAGTGGAACATACAATTCGGCAACGCTTGCAAGAGATACACTAGATCAACCAGAGCGAGTCACCATTGTAGATACAGAATCTACAGGTGCTGGCGGGTTATATTTTGTAGAATCCGTACTTGATTTACTTGCAAAAGAACCAACAATGAATGAGTTAGTTGCTTTATGTGAAGATATTAAAACAAGAGGCTTCTTCTTTATTACTGTCGATGATCTTAAATATCTCATTAAAGGTGGTAGAATTACAAAAACTAAAGCATTTATCGGGAATTTACTAAAGAAAAAACCAGTATTAAAATTTAAAGATGGTAATTTAGGTTTAGATCAAACCGTACGTAGTTTCATTGGTGTTAAAGAGTATATTTTTGAACAATCCAAACACTTAATTGAATCAACTAAGAAAAAACTTAAAGTATACATCAATTATGTCAATGATATTGAGCGTGCACAATCGCTCAAAGAAAAATTATCTGAACTCGGAAAAGATGTTAAAATTCAAATTGTTGGACTTGTGAGTCCTGTCGTGTCGGCACATGTTGGACTTGGCGCATTAGGCATCTATTTGGTCACTGAATAATACAATTAAGGATACCTTAGGGTATCCTTTTTTATGATATAATAAAATGAGGTTTTTCTATGGAATCAAATCGTATTATTAGGTGCAAAGTAACAGGTATTCAATCGTATGGCGCATTTGTTGAGTGCGGTCAAAAAAAAGGCTTAATTCATATTTCTGAGCTCTCAAATTTTTATGTTGCCAACATAGAAGATATTTTACAAGTACACGATGAAATGGATTGTTATGTATTAGAAGAACACAATAATAAACTCAAACTGAGTTTAAAAAGAGCATACGATATTCCATCAAGTGTTTCAAAACACATAAAAATTATTTCAGGATTTATAAGCTTAGAAAGAGTAATTCCTCATTTCATAGAAAAAGCAATGAAGCATATTAAAGGAGAAAAACATGATTCAACTAAATGATACCTACATCAAATCATTTTTAAAAGGAAACATCGGTGATTTTCAACCTGTTGTTGATAATATTCATCACATGATCCGCAATAAAACAGGAAAAGGTGCTGATTTTTTAGGTTGGGTAGAATTACCAAATACAATCACGGCGCAATTGCCTAGAATTCAACAAATTGCGAATAGATTAAAACAATATGATGTTTTAATCGTCATTGGTATTGGTGGGTCTTACTTAGGTACTAAAGCAGGACTTCATTTTTTAGAAACCCCTTTTAAACAAACAAAACCTGAGATTCTTTTTGCTGGACATAACATGTCAAGTACTTATATGGTTGAGTTATTAAATTACATTAAAGATAAAAATGTTGCAGTAAATGTCATTTCTAAATCTGGAACAACAACGGAACCTGCCATTGCCTTTAGACTTATTATGGACCAATTAAAAGAAAGATATTCTAAAGAAGAGCTTCAATCTAGAATTGTTGCGACTACAGATCAGGCGAGAGGTGCTTTATATCAACTATCTAAAGCTGAAGGATATGATCAATTTGTCATTCCTGATGATGTTGGTGGAAGATATAGTGTGTTATCCCCAGTGGGCTTATTGCCTTTGGCTGTTGCAGGATATGATATCAATAAAATGATACAAGGTGCACAAAAAGCATATCAAGATGCATCAACAAGTGACCTATCTAAAAATGTGAGCTATCAATATGCCGTGTTAAGATATATGCTTTATCAACAAGGTAAAAAGATTGAGATGCTTGCAAGTTATGAACCGAATATGCAGTATGTAAACGAATGGTGGAAACAACTCTTTGGAGAATCTGAGGGAAAAGAAAATAAAGGATTATTTATTTCTAGTGCGTTGTTTTCAACAGATCTACATTCTCTAGGACAGTATATTCAAGAAGGGGAAAGACATCTCTTTGAAACCATCATCCATATTGATACACCAACAAAAGATATCGAAATTCAAAAGCAAGATAATGATTTAGATGGTTTAAATTATTTAGCAGGAAAAACACTATCATATGTTAATACGAAGGCTGAAGAGGGAACGCTTTTAGCACATCAAGAAGGACAAGTGCCTAACATCGTGCTTCATTTAGAAAATGTGAGTGAAGCATCCTTTGGATATATGATGTATTTCTTTGAAATTGCATGTGCAATGTCTGCATATTTAATTGATATTAATCCATTTGATCAACCAGGTGTTGAGTCATATAAAAAACATATGTTTCAATTACTCGGTAAGCCTGGATATTAATATATGCCTACTTTCATCACGCAGAACGAGCAAGAAACAGAAGCTTTAGGCTATAGACTTGCCTCTTTTTTGCGTTATGAAGATGCACCAGTGATTTTATTAGAAGGCCCACTAGCTGCAGGAAAAACAACGTTTACAAAAGGTATTGGTAAGGCATTAGAGATTACACGCGTCATCAATAGTCCAAGCTATACCATTATGAAAGAATATCACTCTAAATCATCAAATCAATATTTGTATCATTTCGATTTATACCGCTTAGAAGAAAACAATCAGGATTATGATTTAGAAGAATATATGTATTCTGAAGGATTTAAAGTAATTGAATGGCCTTTGAAAGTTCCAAATATTCTCCCAGAACAGTATATCAAAGTAAAGTTTACTTCCATCTCTGAACATAAAAGACAAATAGAAATTTCTTGTCATGCATCTCACTGTATGCATTTGGAGGAACTACGATGAAAAAACTATACATAGATACCTCTACAGATGTCATGTATATCGTTTTGGCTGATAAAAACGAACTAATTGACACCGCTAAATACTTGGGAAAACGCGATCATGCAACATTCTTAGTAGATCGTATCGATCAAATGTTAAGTAAACATCATCTTAAATTAGATGATCTTTCAGAAATTATCGTAGGTGAAGGACCAGGTTCATATACGGGTATTAGAGTTGCAGCAACCGTAAGTAAAACATTATGTTATGCAAAAAACATACCACTTTTTGCGGTATCTAGTTTGATATTTTTAACATCAGGATATAAAGGAAAAATATCAGCATTTCACGATGCAAGAAGAGGATATGTTTTTGCCTGCATTTATGAAGGCAACCAAGTTTATATGAAGAGTCAGTACATCCTTTTAGAAAATGTGATCAAGCATACTCTTTACAAGGATACAATACCGGTTTACATCCATGAAGACCAAGGGAAAATCGATATTGAAATCATTGATCAACATAAATATGACATAAAAGACATACATATGTTTGAACCAAACTATGCGAGAATAACAGAGGCAGAAATCAATGCAAGTTAGAAAAGCAAGACTCGAGGATATAGAGACAATTGTATCCATAGAAGAAAGCGCACTTCAAACATCTTTAGGCATGCCATTTTTTAGACAAGAATTTTTAACAAATCCTTTTGCAAATTACTACTTAGTAGAGGATCAAGGTGTTGGTATTGGCTATATTGGTATAAGAGTTGTAGATGATCACGGTGAAATACTTAATTTTGCTGTGTATAAAGAAAAACAAAGACAAGGATACGGAAAATATTTATTTGAGTATGTACTAAAAGAGATGCTTTCTTTAGGTGTTATGAGTATGTCGCTTGAAGTACGCAAATCAAATCAGGTTGCAATAGGATTTTATCAGCAATACGGATTTGTTGAATCCTATTTAAGACCCAATTATTATCAAAACGAAGATGCAGTTGTTTATATAAAGGAATTTAAAGATGATTATATTAGCCATTGAAAGTAGTTGTGATGAAACGAGTGTTGCGATTTTAGAAAACGAACGCAACGTATTATCACATGCACTTGTTTCTCAAATTGACATATTCAAATCTTTTGGTGGTGTTGTTCCTGAAATGGCATCGAGAAACCATGTTCCGGTGATTACTAGGCTCATAGAAAAGGCAATGAACGATGCAAATATCGACATTAAAGATATCAATGCTGTTGCAGTTACTAAAGGGCCTGGATTAATTGGATCACTCCTTGTTGGTATTAATGCGGCAACCGCATTTGCTTATGCGCACAACATACCACTCATTGGCATCAATCATTTAGTAGGACATATTTATTCTGCCAATGTCGTCACACCATTTACATTTCCGTTAGTTGCATTACTTGTATCAGGTGGTCACACTGAACTCATATATATGAAAGATCACATGCAATTTGAAATTATCGGAGAAACGCTTGATGATGCTGTTGGTGAAGCTTATGACAAAGTCGCTAAAATGTTAGGGCTTGGATATCCAGGTGGACCATTAATTGATCAAAAAGCAAGTCTGGGGAAAGATACGTATCATTTACCTAGACCTAAACTAGAAAGCCAAGGGTTGAACTTTAGTTTTTCAGGGTTAAAAAGTTCGGTTGCGAATATCGTAGGCAAAGAAAAAGAAAACATTCAAATCGATAATATGTGTGCATCATTTCAAGCAGCGGTTTTAGATGTGATGGATTATAAATTAGAAAAAACGTTTGATCTTTACGATGTAAAACAACTTATTGTTGTTGGTGGTGTTGCGGCAAACAAAGGATTAAGGCAAATGTTACATGACAAATACGCTCATAAAGATATTGTGATTCCACCACTAAATATTTGTACAGACAACGCGATTATGATTGCTGCTGCTGCGTATCATCAACTCAAACATCAAAAACAACCTAACACATATATACTCGGTGGTCAGGCAAACTTATCACTATAAAAAGGAGTCGTTATGTTCTTTTTAATGAAAATTTTATTTAAGTACATTCTTTTACCAATCTTGATTTCTTTAATCATTCCGGTTATTTTTCTCATTGCGATGTACCAACCAATAGATCCTTATTATAAAGATAATGATCAATTAGAAACACTTGTTTTTGAAGAAGTTATATCTGATGGGTTTGAAATGTATGCACAAGTTAACGAATTAGAGACACCTTTATTCTTTTCAATCAATGAGAATCAAGTCAATCAATACATGCTTGACGTATTAAAAACTTCTAATGCTTCATTTGATACGAGTAGCACCTATGTGATTGAAGAAACACAGTTTGGTTATGCTGGAAGTTGGTTTGTTTTTGAAGAAGATGCTATTGAACTGGTTTCTAAGCTTGATATTTTTGTTATTCCAAATTTTACATATCAAACATCGCTTAGAATCATTTTTGATGTTGATTTTGATGGTGATATCATCACACTTCAAATAGAAAATATTTATATTGGAAATCTTCCGATATTATGGATGTTAGATGTCGCTGTATTTGGTCTCAACTTAGCAGGCATTGATTTAGTTGAAGAAATTTCTGATTTGCTTAATCAATTTGGGACATATGATCACGAAGAAAAATCACTTTCATTGAGTATCTCCACTATTTTGAGTCAACAAATGAATGATGAGGAAACTTCAGAATTTATTACTGTATTACTGAGTAATCTGCAACAAAATGACTTATTTGAAATTAAATCAGAAGCATCAGAGTTGTCATTTCTCATTCATTTAGAAAAACTTTCGGATCAAACAGATCCATTCGATATGACGCAATTTAGTAACATTCAATCTTTTGATCAAGCAACCACAAACATCTATGAATCCATTAACTATGTTGCGTTATTTCAAGAGGTTGTGACTCGAGAAGAAAATGATCGTACATATGACATTGCACTTGAAGCAAATGATTTAAATCCGTTATTATTTGTTGCAACAAACAATCTTTTTCCGATTTCATTTGATATAAGCGGATATAATATAGAACTGATGTATCCTTATTTAGAGATAGATGGTGAGATTTTATTAAACGTACCTGTAAAACTCTTTGATTCAAATAATACAGTTGTATTTCAAACTATCATTCAATTAGAAACAGACCTTACATTTGAGAATAATCAATCCATGATCACGCTAAATCGTTTATCAATAGGAGATAGTAATTTTGATCAAGCATTTATTAATCAAATGCTTACAATAGCTCAAATTCCAATTGAAAACAACACAATTGATATTTCTGAAATTATGTCAGACGTTACGAATCAACTACCTATTGAAACCATATCAACACAAGACTCAAATCTTATAATAGCAGTTGAAGCATCTTTACTAAGTCCAATAGAAACACAACTCGATGATATCGAGGTGATCGTAGAGGCGTTATCAGACATCGATGCCTTGCCAGATGATATTCAAGCATCTTTAGATGAGATTGTTACAGCGTTTCAGACAGATGATGTCGATGCAATAAGTGATGCATTTGAAGATTTTTCAGAAATCTATGATGCGTTAGATGATACAATGAGAAGTGAGATAGAAAGTATTATCTTTGATTATATCGGTGATACAACAATTCTTGAATCCATATTAAATTAATGATGAAAGTAGAAAGCCTATGAGTATACAATCAAACTTTATTAAATCTATCATGGAAACAGATTTAGAAACAAAAAAACATTCCGAAATTATCACAAGGTTTCCGCCTGAACCGAATGGTTTTTTACATATTGGTCATGCTCGTGCGATTGTCACGAATTTTGAACTCGCAAAATCTTTTGGAGGAAAAACTAACCTTCGATTTGACGACACCAATCCTTCTAAAGAAGATGATATTTTTGTTCAAAATATCATTTCGGATATACGCTGGTTAGGGTACGAGCCTGATGGCATCTACTATGCTTCAGATTACTTTGAAGAAATGTATGCACGTGCGTGTATTCTTATTAAAAAAGGACTTGCTTATGTAGATGAATCAAGCCCGGAAGATATTAAAAATATGCGTGGTACTACTGGGACAAAAGGTGTAGAATCACCCTACAGAAATCGACCAATTGAAGAGAACATGACCCTTTTTCAAGCAATGAAAGATGGAAAAAAAGAAGAAGGATCATGTGTTTTACGTGCAAAAATAGATATGACAAGTCCAAACATGAACATGAGAGATCCAGTTATATACCGGATTTCTTTTGACCATCATCACCACAGAGGAAATGACTGGGTAATTTATCCTATGTATGATTTTGCACATCCAATTGAAGATGCGATTGAAGGCATCACCCACTCACTTTGTAGTTTAGAGTTTGAAGATCACCGTCCGCTTTATGATTGGGTCGTTCGCGAGACAGAAATGCCAAAAGTTCCAAGACAAATTGAATTTGGTAGACTTACAATTGAAAATACTGTTATGTCTAAAAGATATTTAAGACAATTGGTTGAAGAAAACAAAGTTGTTGGATGGGATGATCCAAGAATGCCAACATTAAAAGGGTTACGCCGTAGAGGTTATACACCAGATGCGATTCGGAGATTTATCTTAGAATCAGGACTTTCTAAAATTAATTCAACAATTGATTCATCCATGTTAGATGCAGCATTAAGAGACGATCTTAATTTGAAAGCACCAAGATTAATGGCGGTGAAAGATCCTTTAAAAGTTATCATCACTAACTATCCAGAACATCAAGTGGAAGATTTAGAAGTGGAATTACATCCAGATTTAGAAACACTTGGTACAAGAACGATTCCCTTTTCAAGAGAAATCTATATTGAAAAAGAAGATTTTGAAATTGAAAAACCAAATAAAAAATATAAAAGACTGTAGTTAGGTGGAGAAGGTAGATTTTTGGTCCAATGGTTTTAGATGAAGAAGAAGGCGATATTATTTCACGATTTAAAGAAGATTCGTGGGAAACTTACAATGGATATGCGGAACCTTACATCTCATCGCTTAAAATTGAAGATAAATGTCAATTTAAAAGACTAGGGTTTTATTCCATTGATAAAGAAACCAATGACAAAGAGATCTTTATAAACGAAATCGTAACCTTAAAGAGCAGTAAATAATGGAGTTTTTAAAAGATTTAAACAAACAACAATTTGAAGCGGTAACTCACGATGTGGGTTCCGTTTTTGTCATTGCAGGTGCAGGCACTGGTAAAACACGAACACTCACAATGCGCATTGCGTACTTGATTGCTCAAGGATATGATCCAAGCCGTATTTTGGCGGTAACCTTTACAAATAAAGCAGCAAAAGAAATGAAATCACGTGTAATTGATATGGTTGGACCATCTGCATCACAAGTATGGATGTATACGTTTCATGCATTTGGACTCCAAATTCTTAGAAAACATATCCATTTACTACCTTATGGATACTTATTGAATTTTAATATCATTGATGAAGAAGATGTCAAAGTAATCATTAAAGAGGTGATTAAATCTCTAAATTTAGAACCGAAAGATTATTCTATGAAGCACCTAAGACACATCATCTCTCTTTATAAAACGAGACGTTTAGATGCATTTGAATTTAACGATGAGGAAAACATATATTTAGGGTATGTTAGATATTTACGTGAACATCAATTTGTAGACTTTGATGATTTGATACTATATACACAAGAATTACTTAAAACGAATGAAGACATTAGAACCTATTATCAACAATATTTTGAACATATACTTATCGATGAGTTTCAAGATACCGATGTCATTCAATATGACATCATAAAAATGCTCGGAATCTCTCATAAAAATGTTTTTGTTGTTGGAGATCCTGATCAAAGTATTTATGCATTTAGAGGCTCACACTATGCAAATAATCAAAAATTCTTAAAAGAATTTTCAGCCAATCAAATTATTTTAGATCAAAACTATAGATCCACAAATGATATTTTGCATGCTGCAAATCTTCTTATTAATCATAACCAAAATAGAATTCTTGGAAAATCATTAAAAAGTGATTTAGGACAAGGAAAACAAGTGCATTTTTATACCGCACAAAATGACTATCAAGAAACCTATTTTGTTATTGATGAAATAAGAAAATTAAAAAGAGAAGGTGCAAATTACAGTGACATTGCGATTTTATATCGAAACAATGCCCTATCACGTATTTTTGAAGATGCACTTATTAAAGAAGGCTTGCCATATAAGATATATGGTGGCATAAGTTTTTATGAAAGAAAAGAAATTAAAGATGCCATTGCATATATTCACGTCATATTAGATCCAATAGAAAACTTTTATTTGAAACGTATCATTAACGTTCCTAGAAGGGGTATTGGCCAAACAACAATTGCAAAATTAGAAGCGCACGCACGAGAAGAAGGATTGTCTATGTTTGATGCCATAGATACAGTTAATATCAATGGAAAATCAAAGCAAGCACTTTTAGAATTTAAAGAAATCATCGAATCCATTCAAACATCCATTCAAGATATTACGCACTTAGATGAGTTTTTAGCAAGTGTCCTTGATATTTCCGGATATATGGACATGCTTAAGGCAGATCATGATGAAATGTCTGAAGATCGTATTTCAAACTTGAAAGAACTTGTGACTGTTTTTAAACGGAGTGAAGGATATTATGAGGGAAATACGAAACAAAAAGTACAACAATTACTTGATCAAATTGCGCTTTACACAAGTTTAGATAAGTCAAGTGATGATGAGGCGATTATTTTAAGCACCATTCATCAAGTAAAAGGATTGGAATTTAAAGCAGTCTTTATGGTTGTAATGGAGGAAGGAATATTCCCATCTGATTTTTCACTCGTTGATCCCAGAGAATTAGAAGAAGAAAGACGTGTGTGTTATGTAGGTGTCACACGCGCAAAACGCAATCTTTATATCTCTCATGCTCAAAGACGCATGGTATATGGTCAGTTCAAAATGAATTTTGCGTCAAGGTTCTTGAGAGAAATGAAACAGGATAAAAAATTAGAAGACTCAATATCATCAAGCGTTCAGCAACAGAAAACATATTTATCTAAAGGGGACAAAGTAACACATACAGTATTTGGTGATGGTGTTGTTATTACATGTCGCAACACTCGCTTTTCCCGCACCTTATGGTATTAAAAAAATTGTTGAAAGCCATCCAGCTTTAAAGAAAAAAGCACTGACAAGTTAGTAAATATCATTTCGTATATATAGTATTATTAAAGGTGATACAATGTACAATCATAAACAGTTAAAAGCGATCACATGCAAGGATCGCTTTATTTTTGTTAATGCAGGTGCTGGTTCTGGAAAAACAACAGTCATGATTGAAAGAATCAAAAGATTGATACTTGAAGGTGTTTCCGAAAAAGACATTTTAGGATTAACATTTTCAAAAGAAGCAGCAACGCAAATGAAAGAACGTCTAAATATAGAAAATGTTTATATATCGACATTTCACAGCTTTTGTTACCAGTTTATAGAAGGTTTTGATGTTATCCCTAAGTCTGCACCATTTTCCAAAGATTATTTATTAAAAGTAAGTCTTTATAAAAACAAAATGGGTCGAAAACCATTCTTTTATCATCGTTATATAAGTTATTTAAAAAGACATAAGTTTATTGATTATGACGATATGCTTATAGGTTTTATTAGTATTAAAGACGTATATCAATATAAACATATTTTAATTGATGAATTTCAAGACACTAATTTTTTACAATTGAGAGTTTTAGTCAAACTTATTCATAAGAATACGCATGTCTTTGTTGTAGGAGACCCTGATCAGAGTATCTATGGATTTAGAGGTGCTATGAAAGAAGTTTCAGACTACTTCATTCATAAGTTCAATGCGACTTTGATTACACTAGATATGAATTATCGTTCAGACAATAACATATTAAGTGTTGCAAATAAAGTGATCACAAACAATACAAATCGTATTGAGAAAACATTATCATGTACAACTGAAAATAATGGTATGGTTGCTTTACATATTTTTAATTCCATCCATCCTTATTTACAGTTTATATATCATGTTATTTTAAGTACCAGGTTTAATAGCTATGCAATCATAACAAGAACAAACAAACAACTTTTTGATATTAAATCAACCATAGATCTAAATATTCCAATGTTCAAAATACAAAAAATTTCTTTATATACACTACATGCTTCAAAAGGGTTAGAGTTTGACTGCGTATTTATTTTAGGCGTTGATAACAATTATATCCCTTATAAGTTTTCAGGAAATAAGCTTTCCGTTGAGGAAGAAAGACGCTTATTTTATGTAGGAATAACACGTGCAAGACATGCACTCTATTTCATCCATTATAAATACAATAAAAATGTTAAACTATCAAAATTCATTGATGAAATCAGTGACAATCAAGTTTTTAAAGCGATAAAATGATATAATATTCTATAGGTGATTTTATGGATATTAAAACAAAAATTAAAGAATTAAGAGACCAAATTAATGCGGCGAATCAAGCATATCATACACTTGATAATCCGCTCATCTCTGATGCAGCATATGATCTTTTGATACAGGAATTAATTGAACTTGAAGCGATGTATCCTGAATATGATGATCCAAGTTCGCCTACGAAAAAAATCGGTGGCCAAATACTAGATAAATTTGAAAAAGTGACACATACGACTCCCATGATGTCTTTATCAAACGTTTTTAATCGTGAAGAATTATTTAAGTTTGTTGAACGTGTTGAAGAAGTTGTCACATCCGATTATGTTGTAGAATTAAAAATTGATGGTCTAGCAGTAACGTTAAGATATGAAAAGGGTATATTGATTCAAGCAGCGACTCGAGGGAACGGAACAATCGGTGAAGACATTACGCATAATGTAAAAACAATCAAATCGATTCCACTTAGGTTGTCTCAACCAATTTCTATTGAAGTGCGTGGTGAGATTTTTATGCCACATAAAAGTTTTATAAAATTGAATCAAATGAGAGAAAAGAACAACGAAGCACTTTTTGCTAATCCGAGAAATGCCGCTGCGGGGACGATGCGTCAGCTTGATAGTCAAATCGTTGCTCAAAGAGAACTTGATGCTTTCATTTATACAATTGTAGATCCTTTACAATATGTTTCAACACATTTTGAAGCACTTAATTATTTAAAAATATTGGGATTCAAAGTGAATCCATATGCAAAAATTGCCAAAGACAAAGATTCTGTATATCAAGCGATAGAATCTTTTGATGAACTGAGACATACATTGCCTTATGACACTGATGGAGCAGTAATTAAAGTCAATACATATAACAAATACGACGTCATTGGATTTACTGCAAAATCTCCAAAATGGGCAACAGCGTTTAAATTTCAAGCCGAAATCGCTGAAACAACCATTAAATCTATCACATTTCAAGTCGGTAGAACTGGTGTCATAACACCTGTAGCTGAGCTTGATCCCGTTGTTGTATCAGGAACAACAGTTTCACGAGCGACACTGCATAATGAAGACTATATAAAATTAAAAGATATTCGCATCAATGACCAAGTGAGAATTCATAAAGCAGGAGAAATCATTCCTGAAGTCATTGATGTGGTGATTTCTCAGAGATCAAATCAACAACCTTTTGAAATGATTCAAGTATGCCCGATTTGTCAAACACCATTAAGACGTCTTGAAGGAGAAGCTGATCACTACTGCTTGAATGAATTGTGTGATGCCAAAATGGTTGGCCAAATGATTCATTTTGCTTCTAGAGTCGCTATGGATATTGATGGTTTAGGTGAAAAAGTCATTGAAACATTATATGAAAAAGGCTTTATTAAAACAATTACAGACATATATGAATTAAGTAATCATCAAGAAGCTATTGAAACGTTGCCTGGATTTGGTCCTAAAAAAGTTGAAAAACTATTAGATGCTATTGAACAAAGTAAATCACAACCTTTTCATAAAGTGTTATTTGGTTTAGGTATAAAACACATTGGTGCAAAAGTATCTAAGATTATTACACAACATTTTCAATCTATTGAAAACATGTATCAAGCATCTTTAGAAGATATACAAAATATCCATGAAATTGGACCAGAAATTGCAAATAGTTTGTATTCAACGCTTAAAAACCCAGACATTATTGAAATGATTAGATATTTAAAATCAGTAGGTTTAAATTTTGAAAACGTTCAAAAAGACATTAAAGCACATGCATTTAATGGCAAGACATTTGTTTTAACTGGAAAACTAGAAAATTATTCTAGAGATCAGGCATCAGATATCATTGAATCTTTAGGTGGTAAAGTTACATCTTCTGTATCTAAACAAACAGATTATGTATTGGCAGGATCTGATGCAGGATCTAAACTTAAAAAAGCTGAAGCACTCGGGATAAAAATATTAGATGAAGCAACATTTAAGGATATGACACATGCGTGATGAATGGATTAGAGTTAAAGGTGCTAGAGAAAACAATTTAAAATCAATCAATATTGATATACCAAAAAACAAACTCGTTGTCATGACGGGTTTATCAGGTTCAGGGAAGTCATCTTTAGCCTTTGATACGCTTTATCAAGAAGGTCAAAGACGATACATGGAGTCACTTTCTGCTTATGCAAGACAATTTTTAGGCAACTTTGAGAAGCCAGATGTAGATCAAATCGAAGGACTTAGTCCATCGGTTTCTATCGATCAAAGAACAACCTCTAATAATCCAAGATCAACCGTTGGAACGGTCACTGAAATCTATGATTATTTAAGATTACTTTATGCACGTGTAGGAACCCCGTATTGTCCTGGTAGTAATGAACCACTTCAAAGACAAAGTATTGAAGAAATGACAGAGCGTGTTTTAGGACATGAAAACGCAAAAGTAATCATCATGTCACCCGTCATTGAGAGACAAAAAGGTACACATAAGAAGACATTAGAACAATGGATGAAAGAAGGGTTTGTTCGTGCATACATTGATGGTGAAATATACGAACTAGAAGATGCACCCGAACTTGATAAAAACAAAAATCATGATGTATTTGTTGTTATTGATCGTTTGGTTATAGAAGGCGACATTAGAAGTAGATTATATGATGGTTTAGAACTTGCTGCAAAGCTCTCATCAGGAAGAACAATCGTTGATGTAAATGGTCAACATATACATTTTTCACAAAACTACAGTTGTAAAGATTCATCTTTTACGGTTCCTGTTTTAGAACCTAGATTGTTTTCTTTTAACACACCGATTGGTGCTTGTCCTGTATGTAATGGATTAGGACAAAAGTTAGAAGTATCTGAAATGTATGTGGTAGATGATACCAAAGCAATATTAGATGGCGGTATTATTCCTTACAAAAACAATGATGATGATAACTTATATTCTCAAATGTTAGCAACTGTTTGTGAACATCATGGCATTCCTCTTACGGTGCCTATGTCTGAACTTACAAAAGAACAACGAGATATTGTATTATATGGGTCAAATGAACGTATTCATTTTAAACTTGTTTCTTCATCTGGTAGAAAACACGAAAAAAAAGAAATGTTTGAAGGTGTTATCAATAACCTAACAAGGCGATACCGCGAGACAACATCTGAATGGATTCGTGAGTGGATAGAAAACTTTATGACAGATTCAACATGTCCGTCATGCCATGGTGCTAGACTTAACGAACAAGCACTTTCAGTTAAGATTCATCATAAAAATATCCATCAAGCAACAGATATGTCGATCGATCACATGATTGAATTTTTTTCAACATTAGAACTTTCAAAAGAAAAACAGCAAATCGCCAGATTGGCGATTGCAGAAATTATCGCTAGATTAACATTTTTAAAAGATGTAGGATTAAATTATTTAACATTGTCTCGATCTGCAGGAACTTTATCTGGTGGCGAAGCTCAACGTATTAGGCTTGCGACACAAATTGGGTCTAAATTAACAGGTGTTCTTTATGTCTTAGATGAGCCTTCGATAGGTCTGCATCAAAAAGATAATGATAAGCTTATTCGCACACTTAAAAAGATGAGAGATTTAGGAAATACACTTGTTGTTGTTGAACATGATCACGATACCATGCTTGCATCAGATTATCTTATTGATATCGGACCTGGTGCGGGGCATTTTGGTGGTAAAGTCGTAGCTTACGGGACACCTAAAGAAGTGATGAATAATGAAAACAGTTTAACTGGAAAATATTTGAAAAACATTCTTACGGTGCCATATCCCAAAAAGAGACGCAAAGGAAATAAGAGAGATTTAATGGTTATTAATGGCCATGAAAATAATTTAAAAAACATTTCTGTAAGCTTTCCAATGTCTACACTAACAGTCGTTACGGGTGTTTCAGGATCTGGTAAATCCACACTTGTAAACAGTATTTTACTCAGAGGGTTACAACAGCATTACTACAAAATTAAAGAAACTCCGGGGAAACATGATTTTATCGCAGGATACGAACATATCGATAAAATCATTGAAATTTCTCAATCACCAATTGGTCGGACTCCAAGAAGCAATCCGGCAACATACACAGG
>JAYOFY010000001.1:7385-9373 GCA_038117465.1 Acholeplasmataceae bacterium | reverse complement strand
ATACACAGGTGTGTTTGATGATATACGAGATTTATTTGCACAAACTGTAGAAGCTAAAATGCGTGGCTATCAAAAAGGTCGTTTTTCTTTTAACGTGCGAGGCGGAAGATGTGAAGCTTGTAGTGGTGATGGGATGAAAAAAATCACCATGCACTTTTTACCAGACGTTTATGTTCCATGTGAAGTTTGTCACGGCACAAGATATAACCATGAAACACTTCAAATCAAATTTAAAGGAAAGCATATTGCGGATGTTTTAAATATGACTATCTCAGAAGCACTTGATTTTTTCAGTGCAATTCCTAAAATTCAGGCAAAACTTCAAACACTTGTAGATGTTGGACTGGGATATATCACGCTTGGTCAATCTGCAACGACACTTTCTGGTGGTGAAGCGCAACGTGTGAAATTAGCAAGTGAACTCTACAAGAAAATAACGGATAAAACATTATATGTTCTTGATGAACCAACAACAGGACTTCACACAGACGATGTGAAAAGACTCGTTGAAGTCCTTCATCGAATTGTAGACCAGAGAGCAACAATGGTGGTCATCGAACATAATTTGGATGTTATTAAAAATGCAGATCATATTATTGATTTAGGACCCGATGGTGGTGATGCAGGTGGTCAAATTGTTGCACTTGGCACACCCGAACAAGTTGCTAAAGTAAAAAATTCATATACTGGGCAATATTTAGCTCAAGTTTTAAAGACTTAAGAGAGATTCTTTGATATAATACCCCTATGAAACTTCAACCTTCACAATCAAAAAAAATACTCTTAACACTGACGTTTTATTTTCATAAAAACATTGCGAAACATTTAGTGATTTTATTTCTTGTCAATACATTTGTATTAATCGGACTTATTGGTATTTTGTCAACATTAAACTTGAGTGTTTTTGAGACATCAGTTGTCAACATTCTTTTGCTTTCTATTTTTTTAACACTTTCTGAACACTTCATTAAAACCACCATGTCTATAAGAATGTATCAAGTCTTTGCTGCCTCTTTTGGTATGGCGAGTAGCATTATAATGGTTCTCATTGTGACTGTTTTTGCATTGGTATTTCACCAATTTAAAATTTTATCGGTAGAAGGTCTTATCGGTATGTCGTTTATTTTTATGTGGATCAGACACCTTCTAAGAAGATATATTGTCATTAGAAACAGTAGAAGACATTTAAAAAGGAAGTCAATATGAGTGTATATGTAAAAGACTTAGTCAAAGATTTAAATTTAGAAGTTTTAATTTCAGAACAAGCTCTTGATAAAACCATTGACAGTGATTTACTTGCGAGACCTGGTGTTGAACTCGCTGGTTTTTTTGACTTTTATGATCCAAATAGAATTGTATTATTTGGTTCAAAAGAGGCAAGTTTCATGCAACTTTTCGATGAAAAAACGATGAAAGAACGCATCGAAACACTCTTTAAAAAACAACCACCATGTATGATTTTCTCAAGAAATGTTTACATACACGATATGTTTTATGAACTTGGGCATACATATGGTGTTGCGATATTAAGATCAACTCATAGAACTACGGCACTTGCAAGTTTATTGTATAATTTTCTTCACGCGAATTTGGCACCTAGAAAAACACTACACGGTGTTTTAGTGGATATTCACGGATTGGGAACACTGATCATTGGTAAGTCTGGTATCGGAAAAAGTGAAACCGCACTTGAACTTATCAAAAGAGGACATTTACTTGTTGCAGATGATCGTGTAGATATGTATGAAGCTTCAGCTGGTTCTGTGATTGGATATGCACCAGATATTACAAAAAAACTGATTGAAGTACGTGGTATTGGCATTGTCAATGTTGTTGAAATGTATGGTGCAGGCGCTTTTAGAGAAGACAAAAAAATACGACTTGTTGTTGAACTGGAAGCGTGGAACGAAGAAAAACATTATGATCGTTTAGGTGTTGAAACAGAATACGTCAGATATTTTGAAACAGAACTCCCTAAAATTACCATT
>JAYOFY010000001.1:0-7375 GCA_038117465.1 Acholeplasmataceae bacterium | reverse complement strand
TACCATTCCTGTATTACCGGGTAGAAATGTGGCAACACTCGTGGAATCTGCTGCAGATAATATGAAACTAAAATATCTAGGCTATGATGCCGCAAAAGATTTTGTTGATAAAATTAATAAAAAAGCAGAAGGGAAAGAATAATGACAAATATAAAAAAATGGTTTTTCAAACATATCACACCAATAAAACTATATGGTGGTGCATTTTTATATTTTGTGGTACTCGTGTTACTTGCAGTTGTGCCTCAAACACGTGTGCCATATGACAATGTTGCACTAGACCTAGGATTTGCAGAGGTTGCTTGGTATGCCGTATTTATTCTTTCAGGGTTGCTTATTGCAGTATTTTGGTCTGTAGATGAATTCAAGAAAAAAGGATTGTCAGTAGACTTTTTATATGATGCCTTATTATGGACAGTGCCCATTGCAATCGACGGTGCGAGAGTGTATTATGTCATATTTGATCCAAATAAAAACTATCAATCACTTACAGATATCATCAATATTACACGAGGGGGACTTTCGATACACGGTGCTGTGATTGCTGCAACACTATTTGTATTATTTTATACTAAGAAAAAAGGTGTAAATTTTTGGCTCATTGCTGATATTGTCGCTGTTGGATTCCTCATTGGACAAATTGTTGGTCGTTGGGGAAACTTTATGAATCAAGAAGCATATGGACCCGTTATCAAATCGCAATTCATCTTCAATATATTACCGGCTTTCATTAAAGATCAAATGTTTATTGCGGGTAATTATCACCACCCTACGTTTTTATATGAGGGGTTATGGAATTTAGTTGGACTCGTTATACTGATCAACATAAGAAGAAAAAAACTTCTAAAAGTTGGAGATTTGTTTGCGCTTTATTTAATGTGGTATGGATTAGGTCGAGGTGCAATTATTGAACCACTTAGAACAGGTGGTGCAGAATTTGATGCATTACGTGTGTTTGGATTACCTGTAAATATTTATTTATCCCTCATTTTATTTTTAGGTGGTGGATTACTTCTCATGTTTTTAAAAAACAAGAAATTACCTGAATTACCTTATTATGCAGAAGTTGGCCAACATGATTAAGTTAGTATTATTTGATTTAGATGGGACATTATTAAAATCGACCGAAATTATCATGGATGCATTTGTCATCACGTTTGAAAAATATTTCAAAGAAGTGGAGCTTGATCAAAAAACATTAACATCTTTTCTCGGTCACACGCTTTTTGAGACATTTGGTTTATACATCAAAGAAGATCAAGATATGGATGAGCTCGTTGATTTTTACAGAAAAACATCAGAAAAATTGATGCAAGATGCAACAGCCTATCCAAACGCAAAAGCGTTGATGGAAAAACTTCAATCGAAAAACATCATGATTGGGGTCGTCACATCAAAAATGAATCATGTTGCTAGAGAACATTTAACATTAATTGGATTAAATGATTATGTGACACATTTAGTTGGTTATGAAGACGTTGTCAATCATAAACCACATAAAGAGCCGATTGAGAAAGGTTTATCTTTATATGGTGTAAGACCTGAAGAGGCTGTTTATGTAGGTGATCATGAAAATGATATGGTCGCTGCAAAATCAGCAGGCGTGATAAGTTGCGCTGTGAGCTATAGTCACAGACTTAAAGAAATGCTAGCAGTGATGCCAGATTATGTTGTAGATGATTTATTACAAATAGAAGATATCGTATAGGAGACAATGTTATGTATGATGTATTAGTAATTGGTGCTGGACCAGCAGGTGTTACAGCAAGTATTTATACCAAACGTGCGAATTTAAAAGTTGCAGTATTCGAAGGCAATGTTCCAGGCGGACAACTTGTAAATTATAGCGAAATAGAAAATTATCCTGGTGTAAAATCTTTTAGTTCAATTGACCTTGCAACAGATATGATTGAACATATGTCTAAATTAGACATTGAAGTGAAATATGAAAAAGTCACGAAATTAGAAGATCATGGGTCTTATAAAACTGTCTCAACAGATTTTGGATCATATGATACCAAGGCGGTGATTATTGCAACGGGAAATGTTCCAAGAAAACTCGGTGTTGAAAACGAAGAACAACTCGCATATAACGGTATCAGTTGGTGTGCCATTTGTGATGGGCCAATTTATCGCGATAAAGATGTCATCGTTGTTGGTGGTGGAAATTCAGCAGTGGAAGAAGGATACTATTTATCGACGTTTGCAAAATCAGTCACTGTTGTCCAAAACTTAGACCGATTAACGGCAGAAGCAAAAGCCAACGAAAAACTCATTCAACAACCGAATGTTAAGGTCTACTATGAAACGCTTGTAGATAAGTTTTTAAAAGATGACAAAGGCTTAACAGGTGCGACATTGAAAGACAAAGATGGCAAAACTTTTGATGTGTTTGCAGATGGTGTCTTTGAATACGTAGGCATGATACCTGTGACAGATTTTGTAAAACATCTAGGAATCACAACGAATTATGGATATATTACAGTGAATGAAAAAATGGAAACTAAAATTCCAGGTATTCTTTCTTGTGGCGATGTAAACGATAAACAAATTCGTCAAGTTGTCACTGCTGCAGGAGACGGTGCTGTCGCAGCTCAAAACGCCCTTAAATATTTGGAGTCACTACACTAAATGTCATTTACCAAGCTTGTCAAAGAAGAACTTGTCACAATACCTATTGAGACATCTGAACAACTCGCTGAGTTTGCAGCTTTTTTGCACATGAATGGTGATATTACAAAACGTGATCAAAAACTGATACTCATATTTAAAACGAATAGTCCTACTGTTGCAAAAAGATTTTTACAGTTATCCAGAACACTATATCAAGCAGAAACAACACTGATTAAAAAACAACAACAAAAGCTGACAAAAAAACCTCAGATTTTAGTTGAAATAGAGTCAAGAGTCAAAGATATCTTGTCTGAAATCAAATTGTTAGAACCGTTATTTGAAACATCCGATGTCTTATTACCATCTGATGCCACACGACTCGCATTTTTACGTGCTGCATTTTTGTCAACGGGGTCTGTTAATGATCCTAAGACAGCACAGTATCATTTAGAGATGAGTCATGAAAGAGATGATTTAGCAGTACTCATTCAAAGTTTAATGAACCGTTTTGATTTAAATGCTAAAATCATAAAAAGAAGACATCAGCATGTTGTCTATTTAAAAGATGCAGAACATATTTCAGATTTTATGATGCGTATAGGGGCTCAAAACTCGGTGTTTAAATTTGAAGATGCAAGAATTAAACGTGATTTTAACAACTCCATTAATCGTGTGATGAACTGTGAAATCGCAAATGAAAAGAAAGTTTATGAGGCTGCATCAAAAATTATTGATGAAATAACCTTTATTTCAAGTTATAATGTATATATAGATGAAAAAATCAAACGTGTGATGGATTTAAGACTGAATTATCCAGAATATAATTTAAGAGAACTAACAGAACAATATGAAATTGACTATAAAGAACCTATTTCTAAATCTGGACTCAATCACAGGTTTTCAAAAATAAAACATATTGCACAAGCATTAAGGGAGGGATCACCCCTATGATTAAAGGTGTCGGCATTGATTTAGTTGAATTAGAACGCATAAGAGAATTACTTTCAGATCGATTTATTGAACGCATTTTATCAGAAAAAGAAATGAAAGAATATCAAAATCTCGCACATGAACAAGTGAAACTTGAATTCATTGGTGGCCGTTTTGCAGCAAAAGAAGCAATATTTAAAGCGGTTGCTGTGGGACCAGGAAATACCAATTATAAAGATTTCTCGGTTTTACATGAACCTTCAGGAAAACCCTATGTAGAATCAACATTTTTTACAGATAAAGATCACGTCAGTGTCTCTATCACACATACAGACAGTTATGCAGCAGCATTTGTGGTCATTGAAAACAAGGAGTAAATATGAGTCAAGCACAATCAAAAAAACAAGCGAGTAAAGAAACAAACATGAGACAGCGACCACTATCCAAAGGAGAACTCCTTCTTATGCGTGTCGGTGTTGCAGTGATATTATTGACCGTTGCGATTATTGTTACCATCGTTGTGATTGCAACGCTCGATAACGAAGAAGAAGTCACATTACCATTAGAAAATTATACTCATATTGTGTCGAGCGATTTAACCTATATCATTGGGGATAATGGTAGTGGATCCTTTGGTGATTTCACTTATTTTCAAACAGAGGATGAGAATGACTTAGCAATTTATTCAATTCTTATGTCTTCAGATGCAGAGAACCCTTTATATATATTGTTGTATCGATCGGGAGATCTAGAAGAAACCATATTGACATTTTTTAATGAAAATGAAGAGACATTGTTACTTGAAAATGTATTACTATTAGATTTAGATGATCCTGTCAATGCAGATGTATTTTCGGTTCAAGCCGCGTTAGCACTCGGGATACCTCAGGCATCCCCACAATCACTGATTACATTTTATGTAGACTATAACGAAGAAAAAGAAGCATTCTTTGATACGGTATGGTCAGATACAACAAACATTTTAAAAAGTTTAGAAAACTTAGTATAAAAAAGGCGATGCCTTTTTTATTTAGGAGATACTATGAATACAGAAATTATTAAGCAAATTAAAGATGCAACACATATCTCAGAAAAACAAATTCAAACCGTTTTAAATTTACTGGATGAAGGGAATACCATTCCATTTATTTCAAGATATCGAAAAGAAGTTACGGGTGGATTGGATGAAGAACAAATATTTTCCATCCATCAAACATGGTCATATCAAAAAAATCTTTTTGAAAGAAAAGAAGATGTCATCCGTCTTATTGATGAAAAAGGCATGCTCACAGAAGAATTAAAACACGCGATTTTAACAGCTGAAAAGCTTGTTGATGTAGAGGATATATATCGTCCTTTTAAAGAAAAGAAAAAAACAAAAGCAACTGAAGCGATAGCTAAAGGGCTTCAAGGACTTTCTAATTTCTTTATGTTTTTATCGGATGAAGATCCAAAAGAAGAAGCAAAAAAATATTTAAAAGATGATGTTAAAACAGTTGAAGAAGCCTTAGAAGGTGCTATGCATATTTTAGCTGAATTTATATCAGATGATGCTGACTATAGAAAAGCACTAAGAGATATGATGCGCGAAGGTCATATGAAAACGTCGTTAAAAAAAGGTGCTGAAGATGAAAGACAAACGTATGCAATGTATTATGAATACGAAGAAAAAATAAAGCATATTAAACCCCATCGTATTCTTGCCATTAACCGTGGTGAATCAGAAAAAGTATTGTCTGTAAAAGTTGATGCAGACAAAGATGCAATGGCCTCTTTTATTAAAGAAGATCTTATTAAAAGACAAGCATCGCCATCTGTGACATATATCACACAAGCGATTGAAGATAGCATTAAACGTTTAATATATCCTTCTTTGGAAAGAGAAATAAGAGCAGAACTTTCTGAGTTAGCAGAAGATCAAGCGATTGAAGTGTTTGCTGAAAACTTGAATAAATTATTGCTTCAACCACCTTTAAAGGGAAAGATGATTTTAGGGATTGATCCAGCATTTAGAACAGGATGTAAGTTATCTGTTGTTGATCAAACCGGAAATGTCCTTACAAAAGGTGTGATCTATCCTCACGAGAAATCAAAAGGAAGTGTTGCGGATTCTAAAGATGTAGAAAAATCAAAATCAACACTCTTTCAAATGATAAAAAAATATCAAATTGAACTCATTGCGATTGGTAATGGAACAGCTTCTAGAGAAACTGAAAGTTTTGTCTCAGAACTTATTAAAGAAATGAAGTTGCCTGTGAACTATGTCATTGTGAATGAGGCAGGCGCTTCTGTGTATTCTGCTAGTGAACTTGCTAGAGAAGAATTCCCAGATTTTAGTGTGGAAGAACGGTCGGCTGCATCAATTGCAAGACGTCTTCAAGATCCACTTTCAGAACTTGTTAAAATAGACCCTAAATCGATTGGTGTGGGTCAATATCAACACGATGTCACCCCTAAAAAACTAAATGAAACATTGAACTTTGTTGTCACGCAAGCCGTCAACCAAGTTGGTGTGAATTTAAATACAGCTTCTAAATCTCTATTAATGTATGTCTCTGGGCTTAATAAATCAAGTGCGGAAAATATTGTGACACATCGTCAAAATATTGGACGCTTTCAAAATAGAAAAGACATATTAAAAGTACCTAAACTCGGAAAGAAAACATTTGAACAAGCTGTCGGTTTCTTACGTATTCCAGATAGTGATGAAGCACTTGATATGACATCTATTCACCCAGAATCCTATGATAAAGCAAAAGCAATCATGCGTATTTATGGCATTCAAGGCGATATGTTTGGGAAAGAAGAAGTGAAAGAGATTGTTAAAGACATTGATAAATCGAGACTGATGAGAGATTTAGATATTGATATGTATACGTTATCGGATATATTAGATGCATTTATTGCACCTTTAAGAGACCCTAGGGATCAATTTGCACAACCTATTTTAAGACAAGATATATTAAAAATAGAAGATTTAACCATTGGGATGGAACTTGAAGGTACCATTAGAAATGTCGTTGATTTTGGGGCATTTATCGATATTGGATTAAAAGAAGATGGGTTATGTCATATTTCTAAGATGGCTAAACGCTTCATAAAACATCCTAAAGATGTTGTTGCCGTTGGAGATATCGTAAAAGTATATGTCATTAATATCGATTTAAATCGAGGTAAAGTTGGTTTATCCATGATTAAAGATTCATAATAAATAAAAGCACGCGTTGATGCGTGCTTTTTTTATTAAACATTATAGGTTGTTGAGGATGTGTTACCGCCACGTCCTGTCCAATTGGTATGAAAGAATTCACCTCTTGGTTTATCTTTTCTTTCATATGTATGTGCACCAAAGAAATCTCGTTGTGCTTGAAGTAAGTTTGCTGGAAGATTTTCTGTCGTGTAACCATCAAAGTAAGCAAGTGCAGATGACATCGCTGGTACAGGGATACCGTTTAATATCGCGTGTGATAACGTTACTCTTAAATCAGGTATGATCGCTGTCATTGTGGATTTAAAATAGTCATCTAACAATAAGTTATCAAGTGATGGGTTTTTATCAAAGGCAGCTTTAATCTTATCTAGGAAAACAGAACGAATAATACAACCACCACGCCACATCAGTGCAATCCCACCATAATTCAAATCCCAATGGTATGTTTTTGCAGCTTCTTTCATGAGGGCATATCCTTGTGTGTAAGATAAAATTTTCGCTGCATATAAGGCTTGTTTTAAGTGTTCTAAAAAGTGTGTTTTATCACCATTAAATGGTTCCATCGTTTTTGGATAAAGGAGATGTTATCATTGATGGTGGGAACTCTTTATATCATGATAC